>CACXJE010000005.1 GCA_902767915.1 Oscillospiraceae bacterium
ATAATTAGTTTATACTTGTAAAGTGATGTTTGCACCTACGGTACAAGTGATGCAGTTTGCTTTGCAAACAGTGATGTATTGCGGCCTTGCCGCAAAGTGATGTGATGCGTTCCGCTCATGTGCCGAAAGCACACATCACGCACGAAGTGCGCATCACTTGGCGAAGCCAAACATCACGTTCCGCGGCAGCGGAACACATCGTTCAAAAAACGTCTTTTGTCGATAGACAAAAGACGTTTTTTGTTGCATAAGAGCGCACAAACTCGCCGAAATGGAGGTAAGAAGGTACAAACGTAACGGCTTTCGCCGCCTTGCCAAGCGGGAATCGGTCACGCTCCGGAATAACAGTATTCCAGACCGAAGTCATGATCGTCTGCTTCCTCGTGCAGGTAGTCATACCCTTTTTCTGATACGATCAGAAATCCGCTTTTTTCATGCGTCTTCAAAGACGCGATATTCCTTTTGCTGACGCAGCTGCAAAGCCGGAACGGCCCGTCTTTCTTCAATGAATCCGCAACACTTGAAAGAAGTATGGCTCCGTAGCCCTTTCTTCTGTGATCCGGACGAGTCTCAAGCGCCTCAAGGTAGTACAGGCCTTTTTGAACTCTGCACGTTCTTAATGCACTGACCCAAACACCGTCTATCTCAAGGATCCAGTATGCTGCATCTGTCATGCTGAAAAAGTCATCCTTCAGGAAATCCAGAAACCCCGCTTCAACCTTCCGGACGGCTGCATCTTTATCTGCTTCGTCAGGAAAAAAGTAATCTGTGTTCTCATAATTGCTTTCTGAATACACGTCCATCAGCTTTCTTTCATCCAGATCACAATACTTCATTATTCTCAGCAGCATGATGGCCTCCGCGAACTCTTATTTGTCGGAATGATTATAAAATGCCTCTGCCGTCGTGTCAAAAAACAAAGAAACCTCTTCTGCCCTGACAGACAAAAGAGGTTTCTTTGATGGTCGGAGTGGCGGGATTCGAACCCACGGCCTCTTGGACCCGAACCAAGCGCGATACCAAACTTCGCCACACCCCGAGGCTTGCATTATTATAATGCGGAAGCCCCCGGATGTCAAGAGTTTTTTCCGTTTCTATCGCTTTTCTGCCCTAAGATTCTGGCAAAGGGTTTACCATTTCAGCTTCCGGTTGGAGCTGGGGGCTGCCGCCGAAATATCCTCAAAGGTCTGCATCACCTGCTCGCTCGTCAGCTCGGCGCAGCGGGCGTATTCCATCATCACCACAGTGCGGATCGTGTGGAAAGCGGTATCGTCCAGCCGGTCGGTGATGGACGAGGGGATCCCTGCGATCGCATTCTCGGAAACGGAAACTTCTTCTTTCCCGTCATTGTAACGGGAAAACAGCTCTGTGGGATACACTTTCGTCTCCCGCAGCATCTGCCGCGTGGCAGCGTTGTGATCAAAGAAGCAAATCAGTGACAGGTAGGTATTCCAGGACATGTCACGATATCCGTTCTCAACTGCAGAGTACGTCTGCCGGGAAATGCCGATTGCGTTGGAAAGCTCCGCCTGCGTAATTCCCAGCTTCGCACGGAAGAACACAAGCTCCCGGGTCAAGGCTTCGGAGTAGGCCTTCTGCTGTGCTTTTGTCATGATCCACTTGGTCGTCTTAGCCATAGTATATACTCCTATCCATTACTATATATTCATTCCATAGAAAGAATACCAAGCTTGGATTCGGATGTCAATGAAGTTCCCGGAAAGTTCGCAGAACTTTCATATTGCTATGGCAAAACAGGGCATTTTGGAGGGGAAAGCTTCAGTAATCCTGTGGTTTTATTCCCTCACGGAGCCGTCGTTATCGACCTGCTTTCCATAGACAAAGAACCGCGTGAAGAGGTATTCCGTCACGAAGTTCAGAATCATCGTGATGGCAAGCACGACATATTTATTCCATCCGCACTGCTCCGTCAGATAATCCCCGCCGATGGTGGACAGGGGCGTGAACACGCAATAGTAGCCGAAGACCTTCAGCATTGCGACGGGCACGTTTGCGGCAGAGTGAAAGGTCACCTTCCGGTTGATTGTGAAGTTGTACAGCACAGACAAAATCAGCGCAATCAGATAGGCCGGCCAATAGGACATCTTGAAAACTTCCGTGAACAGCGTAAAGGAGACGATTTCAATGATGCCGGCGGTAATGGAGAACAGCGTGAATTTCAAGGCCCGTATTTTTTCTTTGCGTTCGATTGTCATAAGAATTCTTCCTTTTTGTGTCTTTCTTTTTTCCAAAGGGTATGCTATGATGAGATGGAGGTGAGCAATATGGCGAAAGTTGAAAATCAAAAGCTCAAGCTGCTTGTGATCAAGGAATATCTGGAACAGAATTCCGACGAGGAGCATCCCGTTACCACCAATGAGCTGCTGCAATACCTGGAGCAGCGCGGGATCCACGCGGAGCGGAAAAGCCTGTATCGGGATATTCAATGCCTGGAGGATTTCGGCTGCGACATCATCAGAAGCACCGGCAAAACCGCAGGCTACAGCATCGGCTCCGGCAGATTTGATCTGGCAGAGCTGAAGCTGCTGGCTGACGCGGTTCTGGCCTCCAAATTTCTGACGGAAAAGAAATCCCTGCAGCTGATTCAGAAGCTGGAAACCCTCACCAGCCGGCATCAGGCGGTGACGCTGCGCCGTTCCATGGTGGTCAGCGGACGGGTGAAGTCCATGAATGAGAGCGTGATCTACAACGTGGACGATATTCACCAGGCCATCCTCGCCAACAGCCAGATCACCTTCCGGTATTTCGAGTGGGACCGGAACAAGCAGCGGGTCTACCGAAAGGGCGTCCGCACCGCGAGCCCCTACGCCCTTTGCTGGGACGATTCCAACTACTATCTGATCGCCCACACCGAGGAACACGGCATCACCCATTTCCGGGTGGACAAGATGGCCCAGATCCGCCAGACCGGAACCCCCAGAATTCAGACGGAGCAAACCCGGAATCTGGACCTTTCCAGCTACGGCAAGCAGGTCTTCGGCATGTTTAACGGGGACCTTACCGGCGTCCGCATGCGATTTGAAAACAGCCTGGCAGGCGTGGTGCTGGATCGGTTCGGCAAGGACATCATGCTGATTCCGGACGGGGACGATCACTTCACCTGTATGGCAGAGGTTCGGGTGTCTCCCCTGTTCTACAGCTGGATCGCCAGCTTCGGCTCCCGGGTCCGGCTGCTCTCTCCCCAGCGGGTGGTGGACGAATTCCGGGAGAGCTGCCAGAAGATACTCGACTTATATCAGCCTGCGGAATAAAGCCTCTCAGCCCTTCCCGTCCTCCTGCTCCACCAGCCGGAGAACCGCTTCGGGAACAAAGGCAGAGATATCCTTTCCGTAGCTGTGGAGCTCCTTCACCATGGAGGAGGAAACCGCAATATTATTGGCCCGGAAATAGACGTACTCCAGCTCCGGGTTGATCAGCTTATTGACGGCAGCCACGTTTTCCTCATAGTTATAGTCCATGTTGTTCCGGAGGCCGCGGATCATATATTCCGCCCCCTTCAGCCTGGCAAACTCAGCTACCAGCCCATCCCAGATCACAACCTCGCAGTTGGTGATCTTGTTGGCTCTGACCGTTTCTTCGATGGCCTCCGCCATGGTCGAGGCGGGAAAGCTGCGGCGTTTGTCGGAATTCACGCCGATGACGATGTAGAAATGTTCAAAGATATCGGCGGCCTTTCTCACCATATCCATGTGGCCGTTGGTAAAGGGATCAAAGGAGCCGGGATAGATCGCGGTTTTACTCATAAGTACAGTCCTTTCCGTGAAAGCTCAGGGCGCGGCGTCAGGCTGCGCCCGCTGTTTTTTCGGCGCAGACAGCGGATTCCAGCTGCCATACCGATAATAAAACGAGAACATCAAAAACAGCAGCACGTTGTGGCCGATCATACAGGCCCAGGCGGAGATCAGCCCCATCCCCAGCAGGCGCGTGCAGACAAAGGTGCCCAGGATCCGAATCCCCCACATGCCGATCACGTTGAAGGCAAAGGGCATTCTGGTTTCACCCGCTCCCTGGAGCATGCCTTCCACCACGATGGAAATCCCGTAGATCGGCTCGGAAACGGCGACCATCCGCAGCACCGTGCTGCCCAGAGAGATCACCTTCGGATCGGAGCTGAACAGGCGGACCATCTGCGGGGCGAACAGGAACAGCAGGCCTCCGCTGAGAACCATCATCGAGAATTCCAGCAGATTGATCACGAGGCCCAGATCCCGAAGCCTTTGCCGGTCTCGGCTGCCGATGGCGTTTCCGGTGAGGGTGGCGGCAGCCGCCTGCATGCCGTAGCCCGGAATATAGAAGGCGGATTCCACGGTGTTGGCAATCGTATGGGCGGCTGTTGACAGGCTGCCGAGGGCGTTGATCATCGCCGCAAAGACCACATATCCCAGGGACGTGGTAAAGCGCTGCAGCATATTCGGCAGCGCAACCCGCAAGCAGGGCCGCAATACCGTCAGATCCGGCCGCACGGAATATCCCTTCGGGGACACGGTTTTATGCCGATAGAGGGCAACGGTAATGGCGACGCCGCCCAGCGTGATGGAAATCGCGCTGGCCAGAGCCGCGCCCGTCACCTCGAGCCCGGCCCCCCAAACGGTGAAACGGAGGCCGAACAGGTTGACCCTTCGCGTATGATAGATCAGGAAATAATTCAGCACCACGTTCAGCAGGTTCACAGCCACGCCCACACGCATCGGCGTTTTTGTGTCTCCGGCGGCCCGTAGAACCGTGCCGAAAATCACCGATGCGGAACGGGCCAGCATCGGCGCATACAAAATCAAAAAATAGCGGGAGGCCATCTCGCGCAGCTCCGGCTTGACCTGCATCCAGACAGGCACAAGCCCGGACAGGCTCACCGTCAGAACCGTAAAGAAGACACCGGTTATGAGGACGGCCAGCACAGACTGGGCAGAGGCTCTTTTGGCCCGCTCCTCCTCCCCTGCTCCAAGCGCCTGGGAGATATAGGCGAGAAAGCCGATGGCGAAGGCATAGATCGTGGTGCCGATCAGCCAGTTCATGGTGGCTGTGGAGCCGACCGCGGCTGTGGCGTGGGTTCCGATCTTTCCCACCATCGCCGTGTCTATGTATTGGACCGCCGTCTGCATCAGCTCCTCCAGCATCGTCGGCCAGGCCAGCATACAGACAACCGGCAGCAGCTTGCGCAGGCGGGCGGTTCTTGCATTTTTCTGTATCATATCTCGACTGTTTCTCTCTGAAATACCTGGGGGCAGACCTCCAGCGCCTTTTCCCGGATCGAAAGCAGATCCACGAAGGTTTCCGGCCGGCGGGACAGATCCCGGAGCAAGGCAGAGGGATGATAGATGGCCGTATACCAGATGCCGTTCTTCTGCACCCATTGGCCGTGCCGTTTGGTGATCCGGAAATCATCCTCGATCAGAATGCCCGCGGCAATTCTGCCAAGGCAGATGATCAGTTTGGGCTCCACCAGGCGGATCTGCTCCATCAGATAATCCAGGCAGGCATACCGCTCCTCCGGCTTCGGGTCCCGGTTTCCGGGCGGACGGCACTTCACGACATTTGCAATATAGCAATTGTGCCGGTCGAGATCAATGATGGAGAGCATATCGTCCAGCAGGTGGCCTGCGGCCCCGACGAAGGGTTCTCCCTGCAGGTCCTCCTGTTGGCCGGGGCCCTCTCCGACGAACAGGATCGGGCTGGTCCGCAGGCCCACGCCGAAGACGACCCTATGCCGGGTCTCATGCAGCTCGCAGGCCCGACAGTTTTCACACCGTCTGCGCAGCTCCTCCCAATCCTGTTCTTTGGTTGTCATTGTCTGGTACCTCCGTTGTTGTCCCGGTTTTCATAGCGTCTTCTTCTGGCGGCCTCCCGGGCTTTGCGCTTCTTGATCTCATTCTTCCGATAGATCCGATAGACCATATTACGCAGCAGCAGCAATACGATCAGGATCGCAGGCACCAAAAGCAGAATATACCATATACTCAGAAGCCGCTGGAAGAAGCTCTTTTCCTTGGTGCTCTTTCCGGAGCCCGCGGCATCCTTGATGGCATCGCCCACGTCGGAAATCACCCGGTTGGTGGTGTCCTCCTCCACGGCAGTCAGGGTAATCAGTCCGGCTTCGCCGACCTTGGTCCCGTCATAATACACGTGGAGCGTTCCCACCCGCTGATTGACGGCCAAGGGCGCCTTCAAGCCTTCCCCGCCGTCGATGGCGTAGTCAAAGGTGACCTTTGCGTTATCGTATTCTTTGGGCAGCAGGCAGCTCACGTCAGACTCCGGAACCAGCACCACGCCCCGCTTATTGTCGGAGAATTTCACAGGCTCCTGGCGGACCGGCTGCGGGTTATTGCCCGACGAGGCCAGCTTGGCATAGGCAAAGTTCTGGAAGCCGTAGTTGAACAGCTTCTTGGCCTCCACGAAATTATCATAGCGGGTACTGCCGTCCGGCATGATTTTGGTGTCCGCACCCATGATGATGCACAGCAGGTCCAGGTTGCCGTCGCCGGCCCGGGAAATGACGCAGCGGCCGGCAGCACTGGTGTATCCGGTTTTGACGCCGGTGGCCTTGTCGTAATAATAGGTATAATAATCCCCATTGTCGGCCATATAGCGGTTGCCGTCGTTCAGGATCAGATAGTTGGTGTTCACCAGGCGAGCGGCGCTGCTGAGGTTGGTTGCGGGAACCGTATACTCCGGCGTTGCGACGATCTCCCGGAAGGTTTCATAGGTCAACGCTGCCCGGGTGATGATGCTCAGGTCTCTGGCAGTGGTATAGTGGTTCGGGTTGTGCAGGCCATGGGTGTTGGAGAAATGCGTCCCGGTGCAGCCCAGCTCCGCCGCCAGATCGTTCATCATATTGACAAAGGTGGGAATATCGTGACCCACTGCCTCGGCAACGACGTTGGCCGCCTCGTTGGAGGACACGATCATCAGATAATACAGCGCATCCCGCAGAGTCATCTGCTCGCCAAGCTTCAGCCGCACTTCGCCGCCTGCCTCTGCAATGCCGGCCAGGGCGGACTCGGAGACGTTCACCCGCATGGTGTCCAGCATGTCGCCGGCGTATTTCAGCGCCACCAAACATGTCATGATCTTGGTCAGGCTGGCAGGGTAAACGGTTTCCTCCGCATTCTTCGCGTAAATTACGATACCGGAATTCATTTCCAGCAGCAGGGCGGTTTTGCTTCCGGCGTCATAGTCCGGCGCGCCATCCATCAGGTTGTTTCTGTATTCCGCCGGATTATCCGCCCATGGCAGCTCCGTTTCTTCTGCCGCGTCTGCTCCATCCGGTTCCGCATAAGCCGGAAGCACCAGAGTGGAAAGCAGCATGATCAGCATCAGAAGAAACGATAGAATTCTGATTTTTTTCATAGTTTTCACCTTTTTCTGAAATCATAGATTGCCCTGGGCAGTCTATCTGTGTTATAATATATATCAACAAGAAGGAATCCTGATATGAGGCTGCACCTTCTTAGAATTATATCAGAAAATCGCCGCTTGTCAACGGAAAGGGCGGGAAGTTCTCATGAGAATCATCAGAAAATATCTATTTCCGGGTCTTCTCGTAGTATTGCTGCTTGTATTCGTTCTGATACTGCTTTTCAGCTCGAATTCCGGCGACATTCGGATCCTTACGGAAAAACAACCGGTCCAACAGCCGTCCACTGATTCGTCGGCGGAGCTGTTTCCGCCACAATTGCCGCAATTATCGGCAGAAACCTGTCCAGTTTTTGAACACGGAGGCACACCATGAAGATTTTGATTATTGACGATGAAGAGCTGCTGGTCAAGGGGATCAGCTACAACCTGGAAAATGAAGGCTATGAGGTCGTAACCGGCAACAACGGCGCGGAGGCTGTGGCGCTGGCCGCGGATCCGGAGGTGGGCCTGATCGTGCTGGACGTGATGATGCCGGTGATGGACGGACTGGAGGCCTGCCGAAGAATCCGTCAGTTCTCCGACGTCCCGATCATCATGCTGACCGCAAAAACCGACGACATCGACAAGCTTCTGGGCTTTGACCACGGTGCGGACGACTATCTCACCAAGCCCTTCAACATTCTGGAGCTGAAGGCCAGGATCCGGGCCATCCTCCGCCGCAGCTCCAAGCCCCCCGCCGAGGCCAGGATCACCCGGGGAAGGATCACACTGGATCCTCAGAGCAGAAACGCCTACAAAAACGGCGTTCCCGTAGACCTCACCGCCAAGGAGTTCGACGTGGTGGAGCTGCTGATCCGCAACCCCAACCGGGTCTATTCCCGGGAGAAGCTTCTGGATATCATCTGGGGAGACGATTACCGGAGTGATATCCGCACCGTGGACGTGCACATCAGAAGAATCCGTGAAAAGCTCGAGCAAAATCCCGCAGCGCCCGAATACATTATGACTAAGTGGGGAGTTGGCTACTATTTCAAAGCATAATGAGCCCCGGCGCAAGCGCCGCCTGGGAATCCGGAACGGCTACTTTTTTCGCAGCTCCCAGCTGCGATATGCCGCCGCATATATCCTGATCAGCTTTGTCGCTCTGCTTTTTTTGAATATTTACGCCCCGATCGCCATCCGTAATCTGTTCTTTTCCTCCCAGCGCAACGCCATCAACGACAAAGCCCGTCTGATCGTTTCCGCCTTCAGCAATTACGACGAGCTGGATGAGCAGTCCGTCCGGGATACCATCCGTTCCGTGAACGATCTGCACACGACCCGGGTTTTGGTTACAGATCCGGCCGGCTGGTGCCTGTATGACTCGCTGGACGATTCTCAGGGGGACTATACAGCCGCAGACGCTGTGGGAAAGCTGACCCTCTACCCGGAAATCGCCTCCGCGCTGACCGGCAACGATGTGATTTATATTCGCTACGAAAACGATGTGTTTATCAGCAAGGCCGCCATGCCCATCATGGCCTACAACCGGCTGATCGGCTCCGTCTATCTGCTGGAAAACGACCGGGATCTGGCCCTTTTGATCTCCCGCCTGAAACGCACGATTTTCTGGATCTCCGTGGGTTTGGAGACGGCCATCATTCTCTTTTCCCTGCTTTTCGCCGCTCTCTTCACCCGTCGGATGCGAAAGGTTTTCCTGTCCGTTCGCCACCTTTACAGCGGCGATTATTCCGTGCGGCTGCCGGACAAGGGATCCGATGAAATCGCCAGGCTTGGCAGCGCCTTCAATGAGCTGGCCAAACGGCTGAATCAGTCCGAGGAGGTGCGAAAGCAGTTCGTCTCCAACGCCTCCCATGAGCTGAAAACCCCTTTGTCCTCTATCAAGCTGCTCACGGATTCGATCCTGAACAATCAGATGGACGAAGCCACCACCCGGGAGTTCGTTTCCGATATCGGCAGCGAGGCAGATCGGCTGACCCGGCTGTCCTCCAAGCTGCTGGAGCTCACCCGGCTTGACAGCACGCCGCCGGACGAACGGGCGCTGGTCAGCGTGGAAGCCGTGGCGGACCGGGTTTTGCGGATGCTGATCCACACCGCGAGAGAGCAGTCTGTGACACTGGATCTGGACTGCAGCGCGGGATGCACGATCCTCTGTGCGGAGGACGACTTCTATCAGATCCTGTTTAACCTGGTGGAAAACGGCGTGAAATACAACCGCCCCGGCGGTTACGTCCGGATCTTTGCCGACCATGACGAGGAATCTGTAGTCATCAGCGTGGAGGACACCGGCTTCGGCATCCCCGACGAGGCCAAGCCGCACATTTTTGAGCGCTTCTATCGGGTGGATAAGGCCCGCTCCAGAAAGGCCGGCGGCGCCGGTCTCGGACTTTCCATCGTCCATGATATGGTGCTTCGGAATGACGGAACCGTGCGGGTGGAGGATCGTTCGGAGGGCGGAACCAGATTTGTGCTGTCCTTTCCCTATCTGCCCGCACCTGAGGAGGAATCGGAATGAAAAAAAACTGCCTGCTCACGATGGTGCTGCTGTTTCTCCTTTCCGCCTGCGGCAGCCCGAAACAGAAATCCTCCGATGCAATTCAGCCCTTCCAATTCTATTACCGGACGGCCCAGACCTCTTTTACGGACGAAACCGGACTGATCCGCGCCGAAGAGCGGGATCTCGGCACAAAATCCTTTACCGTTGAGGACCTGTTCACCCTCTATTTTGAAGGCCCTGAAAGCAGCGACCTGGTCTCCCCCGTTCCCAGCGGCACCACCTTTCAATCCGTCGAGCGCAGCGGCAGCCAGCTCACGATTTATCTGCGGCAGAAGTATGCCTCCCAATCCGGCATCGACCAATCGATTCTGGATGCCTGTCTGGTTAAGACCGGCCTGCAGATCGACGGCATTCGCCGGGTCCGGATCCGGGTGGAGAGCCTCGGTGGGCAGTCTATGCGGGACAACACCTTCTCCGCCAGCGATATCATGCTGTTTGACAACGGAGAAGCCATCCAGCAGACAGAGATCCTGCTCTACTACTCCGACGCGAATCATCGCTGCCTGCTGACGGAAAAGCGGACGGTGCCCTATCTGGAGCCGGAAAAGCTGCCGGATTACGTGGTCGAACAGTTGCTCCGCGGCCCGCAAACCCCAGGCATGGTTTCCGCCCTGCCTCAGGGCACAGCAAAATGGGAGGTCACGGTAGACAATGGGATCTGCGCCGTGGACTTTAACGAGGACTTCTATCGAAACCGCCCGAAGGACGAACAGGCCGAGCAGCTGGCGCTGCTGAGCGTGGTGAACTCCCTGTGTGAATTAGACGGTGTAAATCAGGTTCAGTTCTATGTGGAGGGCAGAAAACGGACGATTTATGAGCGATTGGATATCAGCAGCCCCTTCTCCATGGACACCTCCGTGGTCGGACCGGTCCGGGAAGAGCTGAACGAATTCGAGGGAACGATCTGTCTCCCGGGGCAAAACGATCACCTGCTGCACCGGCTCACGGTCCGGGTCCGCACACGAGGAAACATCTCCAACGAAACCGCGCTGATCCAGACCCTGTTCAGCCGCCCCAATCAGAACAGTCTCCGCAATCCCATGGAAGGCATGGAGCTGCCGAACTCCGTCACCTTATCCGGCGCGGTTTGCCGGGTGGATCTGAACAAGCAGGCCCTGGAGTCCCTCGACGAGGAGACAAGAACCGAGGTTTTCCGTTCGATCGTGGCCACTCTGACGGCCCAGAACGGCATCTATCGCGTGCTTTTCACCGCCGACGGAGAGAGCATTCCGGATGCGCCCAATGAACCGGAGCCAGACTGGTATTGCTCCGGGTCTGACTGAGAAGATTCAAAAGCGCCGTTTCGGAGGAAATGCCTCCGAAACGGCGCTGCAGGTTTTTGACAGATGGTTCTATTGCCCGGATTCAATTCCGAGACTGTCCAGATACTGGCGGAGAATGGATCTTCTGGTTACAATGCCGATAAAGGTCCCACGATCATCCACCACCGGGACAAAGTTCTGCTCCAGAGCCTTGTGAAACAGATCTGAGATATCCGTGGAGGCGGAGACCGGACTGTTGTCATGACTGTGGGTGATCTCCATGATATTGTGCAGCTCCGCAAGCCGCAGATCCATCTCGCAGAGATTCTTCATGGCCCAAAGCAGGTCCCCCTCGTTCAGGGTCCCGCGGTAGGCCCCTGTCGCCTTATTGATGATCGGAAGCGCGGTGAAGCCGGACAGCTCCAGCCGCTCCAGCGCCTCCCGGATGGATTCGTCGTCATACAAAAGCTCACAGGAAGCCTTGGGGGTCAGAAAGAACAGGATATTCATGTAAGGTACTCCTTTTGATGTTTTCTCTTTCTGTTTTCAGTTTAGCACAGAATTATGAATACAATATTAAAAACCGATAAAGAAACAAAAAGATGCCCGAAAAGAATCGGGCATCTTTTTTGTATAATTTGCACAAATCAGACTACAAAATGAACCGGATCACTTGTCCTGCAGGCAGGCAATACCGGGCAGCTCCAGGCCTTCCAGGAACTCCAGGGAAGCGCCGCCGCCGGTGGAAATGTGGGTGATCTTGTCGGCAAAGCCCAGCTGCTCGCAGGCAGCGGCAGAGTCGCCGCCGCCGACGATGGTGACAGCCTCGGATTCTGCAAGGGCTTCAGCCACAGCAATGGTGCCCTTGGCCAGGATGGGATTCTCGAACACGCCCATGGGGCCGTTCCAAACCACGGTCTTGGCAGCCTTGGCAGCCTCGGCAAAGAGCTTGCGGGTCTCCTCGCCGATATCCAGGCCCATCATATCCGCGGGGATCGCGTCGGACTTCACGGTGCAGACCTCAATGGGGCCGTCGATGGGGTTGGGGAATTCTTTGGCGATCACGGTGTCGACCGGAAGCAGCAGGTTCACGCCCTTCTCCTGGGCCTTCTTCATCATGTCACGGCAGTAATCCAGCTTCTCGGCGTCCAGCAGAGAGGTGCCAACGCTGTAGCCCTTGGCAGCCAGGAAGGTATAGGCCATGCCGCCGCCGATGATCAGGGTGTCGACCTTTTCCAGCAGGTTGTTGATGACGTTGAGCTTATCGGAGACCTTGGCGCCGCCGAGGATCGCCACGAAGGGACGCTCCGGATCCGCCAGGGCCTTGCCCATGATGCCGACTTCCTTGGCGATCAGAAAGCCGCAGACAGCAGGCAGATAGTCGGCTACGCCGGCGGTGGAGGAATGGGCCCGATGGGCAGAGCCGAAAGCGTCATTCACGAAAACGTCCGCCAGGTCAGCCAGCGCCTTGCTCAGCGCGGGATCGTTCTTGGTTTCGCCCTTCTCAAACCGGGTGTTCTCCAGCAGCATCACGTCGCCGTCCTTGAGCTCGGCAGCCAGACGCTTGGCGTCTTCTCCGGCCACGTCCTTGGCCATCTTGACCTCGACGCCCAGCAGCTCGCTCAGCCGATCGGCCACGACCCGAAGGCTCAGCTCGGGCTTGAATTCGCCCTTGGGCTTGCCCATGTGGGAGCACAGAATGACCTTTGCGCCGTGTTCGCGCAGATAGTTGATGGTGGGAAGCGCAGCCACGATGCGCTTGTCAGAGGTGATTTTGCCTTCCTTTGTGGGTACATTGAAGTCGCACCGGCACAGAACGCGCTTGCCGCGCACGTCGATGTCTTCTACAGATTTCTTGTTGTAGTTCATAGTAACCTCCGAAATAATATTGGATTATCCGCCCCGGGGGCGGTGGGTTTACGGTTTCATTTTTCCCCACTGCTTCAGATGGGGAAAGTCCAGCTGCCGCAGGGCCTCAAAGACCCCAACCGCAACCGCGTTGGACAGGTTCAGAGAGCGGGCTTCCGCAATCATCGGCAGCTTGACACAGTCCTCCGGATGATCAAAGAGAAATTCCTCCGGCAGGCCCTTGGTCTCCTTGCCGAAAAAGAGATAGCACTCATCGGAATAGGATACCTCGGTATAGCATCTGGGGGCCTTGGTGGAAAACAGCCGCATCTGCCGGACCTCGTTGCGAGAGAAGAAATCCGAAAGATTCTCATACACCCGGACGTCCAGCAGATGCCAGTAGTCCAGGCCCGCCCGTTTCAGCTGTCGGTCGGAGATATCAAAGCCCAGCGGTTTGATCAGATGCAGCCGGCTGCCGGTGGCGGCGCAGGTGCGGGAAATGTTGCCGGTGTTCTGCGGAATCTCCGGCTCAACCAGTACGATGTTCAGCATTATATTATCCTATCTTTACCGGAAAATCAACGATTATTTCCCCGGTTTTCCGATCACAGCGGCAGAGGCTTGGTGTTGGTGTACTCCACAAAGCGGAAGGGGGTCCGCCCCTCGATCTGGGTTGGCTGGATGGCGCTGACGAACCAGTTTTCGTTGCGGTTCAGGTTCGGGAAGAACTTGTCCGCCTTCAGCTCGGAATAATTAAAGGTCACGTAAGCCTTCTCACAGTGGGGCACCAGCAGCTTATAGATGCTCTCGCCGCCGATTACGAACAGGTTTTCGCTGTAGCGGTCTCGCAGCAGGCTCTTTAGCTCATCCAGATCGTGGCAGATCACAGCGTCTTCCGCCGTGAACTCCTTATTCCGGGTCAGAATGATGTTCTCCCGGTCGGGCAAAGGCCGTCCCCCGGGGAAGGTCTCCAGGGTCTTCCGGCCGTAGATAATGGTTTTATGGATCGTCAGCTCCCGGAACCGGTGCAGATCGGTGGGGATGGAAACCAGCAGCTTGCCGTTCTTTCCGATGCCCCAATGGGTCGTTACATTCACAATCGCGTTCATAGTTCTCTCCTGTCTCTTAAATTGCCACGGGTATCTTGCCCTCGAAGGGGTGGTAGCGATAATTCTCAACCGTGAAGCTGTCTCTGGTAAAGGCATAGAAGTCCGTTACCGTGGGATCTGTCCGGAAGGCGGGCGCCTCATAGGGCTCCAGCTCCAGCATCTTCTCCACCATCGGGATATGCCGGTCATAGATATGGCAGTCCGCGATCACATGAACCAGCTCCCCGGGGATCAGGCCGCTGACCTGGGCCATCATGTGTACCAGCACCGCGTACTGAACCACATTCCAGTTGTTGGCGGTCAGCATATCCTGGGATCTCTGATTCAAAATGGCGTTGAGGACGTTCCCGCTGACGTTGAAGGTCATGGAATAGGCGCAGGGATAGAGCCCCATCTCGCTGAGATCCGCAAAATTGTACATGCCCGTCAGGATCCGGCGGCTCTGGGGATTGTGCTTCAGATCATAGAGCACCCGATCCACCTGGTCGAAGTCTCCCTCCGGATAGTGGTGCTTCTGGGCCATCTGGTAGCCGTAGGCCTTACCGATGGAGCCGTTTTCGTCCGCCCAGCTGTCCCAGATCCGGGTGGGAAGGTCATGCACGTTATTGGATTTTTTCTGCCAGATCCAAAGCAGCTCATCCACCGCAGATTTCCAATAGGTGCGCCGGAGGGTCATCAGCGGGAATTCCTTCTGCAGATCATAGCGGTTCACCACGCCGAACAGCTTGACGGTGTGGGCCGGGGTACCGTCCTCCCAATGGGGTCGTACCGGCAGGGCATCATCCCGGAACCCGTGATCAAGAATGGCCCGGCAGGTCTGCTTGTAAACTTCATCCGCATAGCTCATGGGGTTTGCTCCTCCGTTTCTTCACCGGATCCCGGGTTGGTCAGGGCATCGTAGGTCGTGCTGGCGTCCGCGAGGGTGCGTCCGCCGGGAAGGTGGAATACATTGTCGACAGCCGGCTGGAGATTCGAGATCGTCCCGCGGTTGGCCATTACGGCGTAGGACTTGAACAGGATCGGGCAAATATAGCCGTGCTCCATGACGTTCCGCTGCAGATCATAGCAGTTGCCGGAATTCTCCAGCGCGTCATAACAGAGCTGCTCCATTGCCCCGCTTTGGATCCCGCCGATGCAAAGGCTGCCGTATTTTTTGAAAAATTCCGTCAGATCGTAATTTCCGGAAAGCCGCGCTTCCCCGATGAACAGGTCATACTGGCCCACATTGAGCCGATAGCGATAGGTGTCGTAATCCACGGCGGTCACGTCCACCCTTGCCCCAGCCGCCGTCAGCATTTCGGCGATTCGATGGGCCGTCTCCACACGGGTGGGGTCCGCGGAGCAAACCAGCAGCGTCCCCACATAATCCGGGTGGATGCCCGCCTGATTTCGTGCCTGCTGAAAGGCGCTCAGATCATACTTATAGTTCTCCGCCAGCTCCGCGTCATAGAGCCCGCTGACAGGTGAGCAGGCCAGATAGGCAGGCTCGCCGAAGCCCTTATAGACGGAGGTAATGATGCCCTTCCGGTCAATCGCATGGGTCACGGCGGCGCGGAATTCCCGATTGACAAACATGCCCGCCCCCAGGTTGAAGCCGATATACAGCATCGTGGTGGTGGGGCAGTCCCACAGCTCATAATCGCAGCGATAGCCCACGGCTGTCGGGGCATTGAGATCGGCGCAGACCAGGCTGGTATCCCCGAATTCAAAGCTGTCGCGGATCTCCGTGGGATCCTTTGCCGCGGTGAGCAGAATCGTATCATATTCCACCGGAGCAGACCGCTCCTGCCACCAATTCGGATTCCGGGACAGGGTCTTGGCTTCACCGGTCTTGGAAAACGCATAGGGGCCGGAGCCGACGGGTTCCGTGTCCTTGACTGTGGAGGCTTTGACGATCGGAACGTCCAGCAGCAGCGGCAGATTTTCGTAGGGATAATAGAGATCGATCTGTACCGTGCGGGAATCCTTGGCAGAAAAGCTCGCGACCTTGGAAAACCGGGTGCCGTAATAGTCGCTGTCCCGGGCCGCCTCCAGGGAGGCTACCACGTCCGCGGCGGTCAGCGGATCCCCGTCGGAAAAGGTGATCCCCTCACAAAGAGTGAAGACATAGTTTTTCCCGGATTCGGAAACCGCGAACTGTTCGCAGAGGACCGGCTCCGGCTCGAACCGGTTACTCAGGACAAACAGGCTTTCGTACACCAGAGAGAATACCGGCCGGTTTGTGATACAGATGCAATTATATGGGTTAAACCCGTATTTTTCCACGTATGCCAGACCGAAGCTTTCGGCTGCAGGTTCCCCCGGTGCTTCGGTATGCTCCGGAAGAATTTCAGCCTCCGTTTCGGCGTATGTTTCAGCAGATTCCGCGGACCGGTCCTTGCTGCAGCCGCACAGCAGCAGCGAGCAGGCCAGCAGAACGCAAAGCCATTTCTTCAATCGGAAGCCTCCTTCCCCTTCAGCATAATGATCGCGGCCTGGGAGCCTCTGTCGAAGCCGGTCAGTCTGTGAGACCAGAACCGATCCGGTTGGCAGCGGGTACAGTCGCAGGAGCTGTCAATCTGACACACGCCGGCCAGACGAAGCCACAGGGCGTTAAGCCCCTTCAAATCGGGATAATACTTCTCCCCTGCCCGGCGGATATATTGGTCCGCCGCGGGACCCAAGGCCTTTTCCATGGCCTCCGGCACGTTGGCGTCGGTTTCAAAGCAGCAGGGGCCGATGCAGGGGCCGATAGCAGCCTGCAGATCGGCGGGATCCGTGCCGAATTCCCGGGTCATAGCCTCCACACACCGGGCGGCAATGCCCAACGCGGTTCCCCGCCATCCGGAATGCACGGCAGCCACCGCATGACGAACCGGATCGTGGAGCAAAATCGGCGTGCAGTCCGCCGAGAAGCAGACCAGCGCAACCCCGGGCTCATTGGTATAGATGCCGTCCCGCTCCGGCTCCACCTCCCGAAACAGGCCCCAGCCCCGGTCCTCCGCACCCACCCGGGCGACACGGTCCGTATGGGTCTGGTGGGTGAAAACGGTCTGCTCCGGGGTAAAGCCCACAGCGGCTCCCAGACGGCGGTAGTTTTCATAGACGTTGTTCCAGTCGTCTCCCCGGTGGACGCCAAGGTTCAGCGAGGAAAGATGCCCGGTCGAAACGCCGCCCCTGCGGGTGGAAAAGCAATGGACCACAGCGCCGCTTATGAGATCGCTGGTCAAATATTCAGGATAGGTATGTGTATGAAACATGGCTGCTCCTGTTTATGTGAAGTAAGAAGTAACTGGTAATAAGGAAGCGTGTCTATTGCGATTCTATTCGATCATTTCGTTTCACAATACTTCTTACCTATTCCATATTACTTATTAGCTGTTACTGTTCCTTTCAACTGCGTTTCAATCTCCCGGTAGAAGGCCGCAATCTGCAGGCCGTCCACCAGGCTGTGATGCACCAGCAGAGAGACCGGCATCATCAGCCTGCCCCGATAATCGGGCTCATACTTTCCCCAGGTAATTGCAGGGTTGCTGGCCTCCGGGCCGAAATTGGGCTGGGAAATATCCCGGTAATGCAGCCAGGGGACCGTGGAGATGAAATACATGCTCTCCGCGTCCGCTTCCTCTTCGATGGACGCGCCGGCCTTGGCCAGCGCCCTCTGGGCGGCGACATAGAGCATATAGTCCTCCCAGCTTTGCGCCGGATCATGG
Organism: Oscillospiraceae bacterium; assembly: GCA_902767915.1. GTDB lineage: Bacteria > Bacillota > Clostridia > Oscillospirales > Oscillospiraceae > JAFRPC01. The sequence goes on from CACXJE010000005.1 coordinate 17,843, forward strand.
CGCAGGGTGCAATAGCAGTAGGCGCCGTTTTCCAGCAGTTCAATGTGAGAGGTGTCGCAGCTTGCATACTCGATCACCTGTTCGCCCCGGATCCTGCGGCGCAGCTCCGGCACGGCGTTGGCAGCCTGATCCGCGATCCGGATGAAGGCCAGGTAGAAGGGCCAACCCTTTTCCTTGCAGAGCTGGACGAATTCCGTCACGTCCACGTCCACCGTCAGGCCGACGTGGGGATTCGGCGCATGACGAAAGTGGTCAAAATGGGCCTTGCGGGGATCGGCGGTCATGTCAATTTCACGAAAGCGCATAATACCTCCGGATTTGGAATACAAAGCGCAAATAGTACGGATGCTCTACGGGATCGGCGTCGGAGGAGGCTCCGACATGACAATGAAAAACGCAAGCGTATAGCTGATTGTAAGCGCAGTCAGCACAATTGCGATTATCAGGACGGTTTTTTGCCGCTGTCGCCGGAGTTGACGCATGGACGCCGAAGAACTGTTTTTCATTTTGAAGACGGAAATCCCCAAGGCAATCCAGACGGCCAACGTACAGACAGGAAGCAGGACCAGTAACGCGATTTCCATAAGGCGGGACCTCCATGCGCTTTTATTGCGATTTTTCGAATGGCATTTTGAATAATCGACTCTTTTCTTTCCGTCGACGCGGGGCGTCGGGGACGCCGCCCCCTACGGCGGGATCAGGGGCGGACACCCAATCGTTTTTGATTATGCAGATGACAATCTGCATAATACCACAATTCTCAATTCTCAATTGTTCCCGTCCGGGGAATGCGGACAAGCAAGGCTTGTCCCTACAGGCGTGGACTCAGCCCCCGGAAACCCGGCCCAGATCCTTATCCCGGCAGCACTTCTTGTACTTCTTGCCGGAGCCGCAGGGGCAGGGATCGTTGGGGCCGACCTTGACCTTCTTCACCACAGGCTGGCGCTTGACGGTCTTGTCTCCGCCGCCGGTGCCGGTGACGGTGGCCACCTTCTTCCGCTCCATATCCTTGTCGCTGCGGAGGCGGAAGGCAAACAGGCGGCGAACGGTCTCCTCCTTGATGGCATTGATCATGCCCTCAAACATGGCATAGCCTTCCCGCTTGTATTCCACCACCGGGTCCACCTGGCCGTAGGAACGGAGGGAAATGCCCTGCCGCAGGTCCGTCATGGCGTCGATGTTGTCCATCCAGTACTCGTCCACCACCCGCAGGGTGATCACCCGCTCCATCTCCCGCATCACCGGGCTGGTGTAGATGGCCTCCTTCTGGGCATAGGCTTCCTTCATCAGGCCCAGCAGCTTTTCCTTGACGTCCTCCTTCTCCATCTTGTTGATCTCGTCTCTGGTGGGGATCCAGGCGCCCTGGGCAAAATACTTCCCCTCGAAATGGGAGATCAGCTCCTTGATCTGGGAGGCGTCCTCCACATAACTGCTCTGGCCGAAGCTGGTCTCCACCTCGGAGTCCACCACATAGGCCATCATGGCGTCGATATTCTTTTGCAGGTCTTCGCCGTTGAGCACCTGCAGACGCTGTTCATAGATCACCTTCCGCTGGGTATTCATGACGTCGTCATATTCCAGCACGTTCTTACGGGCCTGGTAGTTCCGGCTTTCCACGGTCTTCTGGGCGTTTTCGATGGCGCCGGAAAGGATCTTGGCGTCGATGGGGGTGTCCTCGTCGATGCCGAGGGAGTTCATCATGTTCAGAATCCGCTCGGATCCGAACAGACGCATGACATCGTCCTCCATGGACAGGTAGAACCGGCTGGCGCCGGGATCTCCCTGACGGCCGGACCGGCCGCGCAGCTGATTGTCGATCCGTCGGGACTCGTGGCGCTCTGTGCCCACGATGAACAGGCCGCCCACAGCCCGGACCCGGTCGCCCTCCTCGTCGGTGATCTTTTTATACTTCTGATACAGCGCGTCGTAATCCGCCCGAACCGCCAGAATCTCCGGATCGGTGGTTTCTGAGTAGGCGTTTGCCTCCATCAGAAGCTCCTCTGTCATATCCTCCCGCTTCCGCAGATCCGCCAGCGCCATATACTCGGGGTTGCCGCCCAGCACAATATCGGTACCACGGCCGGCCATGTTGGTGGAAATGGTGACTGCGCCGTACTTGCCGGCCTGGGCTACGATCTCCGCTTCCTTCTCGTGGTATTTGGCGTTCAAAACCACATGGGCAATGCCCTCTTTTTTCAGCATCCGGGACAGCAGCTCGGATTTCTCGATGGAGATGGTGCCCACCAGCACCGGCTGGCCTTTTTCGTGACATTCCTTGATCTGCCGGATGACGGCCCGGAACTTGCCGGCCTCGGTCTTATAGACCACGTCCGGATAGTCCGTCCGGACCACAGGCTTGTTGGTGGGGATCTCCACCACGTCCAGGGCATAGATCCCGTTGAATTCCTCCTGCTCGGTCATGGCGGTACCGGTCATGCCGGAGAGCTTCTTATAGAGGCGGAAGAAGTTCTGGAAGGTGATGGTGGCAAGGGTCTTGCTCTCGCTGGCCACCTCCACGCCTTCCTTTGCCTCGATGGCCTGATGCAGGCCCTCGTTATAGCGGCGGCCGTACATCAGGCGGCCCGTTGCCTCGTCAACGATAATGACCTGACCGTCCTTCACCACGTAATCCACGTCCCGCTTCATGATGCCCCGGGCCTTCATGGCCTGGTTGATATGATGGGAAAGGGTGGAGTTTTCAATGTCCGCCAGATTCTCTACGTTGAAGTATTGCTCCGCCTTCTTGATGCCTGCTGCGGTCAGCTGGACGGAACGATCCTTTTCGTCCACGTAGTAGTCGCAGTCGTCGTCATCATGGGCCTGCTTGTCGTCGGTGGTGGCGTAGACCTTTTTCTTCAGACGGGACACAAAGAAATCCGCCATCTCATAGAGCTTGGAGCTCTCGTCTCCCCTGCCGGAGATGATCAGCGGGGTTCTGGCTTCATCGATCAGAATGGAGTCCACCTCGTCCACGATGGCGAAGCTGTGGCCTCTTTGCACCTGATCCTTTTTGTACAGGGCCATATTGTCCCGCAGATAATCGAAGCCCAGCTCGTTGTTGGTGCAGTATGTAATATCGGAGGCGTAGGCCTTCCGCCGATCGTCCGGGGACATATCGTGAATGATGAGACCCACGCTCAGCCCCATAAACCGATAGACCTTGCCCATCCACTCAGAGTCACGCTTGGCCAGATAGTCGTTGACGGTGACGATGTGGACGCCCTCGCCCTTGAGCGCATTCAAATATGCCGGCAGAATTGCAACCAGGGTTTTGCCTTCGCCGGTCTTCATCTCCGCAATACGGCCCTGGTGCAGAATGATGCCGCCGATCAGCTGGACCCGATAGGGCCGCATCCCCAGCACACGCCAGGCGGCCTCTCGAACCGCCGCGAAGGCCTCCGGGAGAATGTCGTCCAGGGTCTCGCCCCCGGCAAGCCGCGCCTTGAAGGTCTCGGTCTTCCCTCGCAGCTCCTCGTCGGTGAGCGCCTGATAGGGCTCGTTCAAGGCCTCGATCTTATCTACAATGGGTCGCAGCTTCTTGACCTCTCGCTCGGAGGTGCTGCCAAATAATTTCCTAATCAGTCCCATAGCTTGTCCTTTCCGAACAGGGAGACCAGCTCCCTGTTGCATGCGTTGGTACACGTTATCTAATTTATTATATCATACTTTTAACAGAAAACAAAGTCTCTTTTTCAGTTTTTTCCGTTTTCTTCCGGCGCCTACCCAAGCTTTCCCTGGAGGGTCTGCAAAATGAATCTGCTCTGTCTGACCGCTTCTCCGCCCAGCCGATCAAAGAGCTCCGAATACCCGGAAAACTCTCTGGACAGGTTCCGGAAATCCCGCATCGCCTGCTGCTGCCGGAAATAGGCCTCCCGCAGGGCCTCCGGCAGCAGCTTGGGAATCGGGACCGATTCCTGCTTCAACCGCAGCCGTCTGCCGGTCAGGAGATAATGCAGCGTCGTCAGCTCCCTTGCCCGATTGTCATTTTCCGCAGCCATACGCAGAAACACCTGTCGTTCCGGCCCGCTCAATCTGGCAGACAGCGCTTTCAGGCCCTCCGCATTCAGCTTCTGTTCCAGGATCATCCGTTCGAGCTTCTCCGGCAGAAGTGCTTCCTCCGCCGTCATGGATCCCGGCTGCCGCACCCGGCGCCAGATCTCCTGTTCTGTTTCACGATCCACCATACCGCACCACCTTTCGTTCCAGTATATGCGGCAGCGGGTCCCTCGGTGTAAGGGCTGAACGAAAGAACACGCACGGAAGCTGCGCAGAAGGCGCGGTTCCCGTGCGTGGTTCATTACTGCCTCGGTCAGCTTACTTTCACCGGTATTGTAGCGTAGTAGTAGGATCCGTTCCGGAATACCGTGAGGCAGACTGTGCCGCCCTGACAGGCCGTCTGAACGGCGTTCTGGTATTCCTCCACGGTCGTCACGGGGACGTTGTTCACGGCAGTGATCACGTCGAAGGGATCCAGCCGCTGATACATGGGAGAATCCTCCGAAACCTCCTTGACCCAGAGGGTTCCGGGGAAGCCGAACATGATCTGATAATAGTCCGGGATCTCCTCTACTGTGATGCCAAAGGATTCCTCTTCCCTTGCAGCCTTGGAAATCATCCGGTTCAAAATCTGTTTCAGATCCGCCGCGGATACGCCGAAGCAGGGATCCTCACCGGAATCCAGCAGCCGTTGTCCCAGGGCGGTGGTCATCCCCACGATGGCGCCTTTTTCATCGAGAATCGGGATCCCGTACCCGGAGCTTTGCAGGTCCACAGAGGTCTGCAGCAGCCGGACCCGGAGCCCCTCCAGGACAAGCTCCCGGGAGGCGGAGAGCATTCCCTCTGTCAGTACATTCATCATCGCAGTTTCGTAGGGGTTGCTGATGCAGTATACCTTCTCCCCCACCTGCAGCGGAGCTTCAAAATCGAACTGCGCCGGGGTCAAGTCAGCGGCCTCCACCTTCAGAAGGCAGATGCCCGTGGTCCGATCCATCGCCACAATCTCCGCGCTTTTGGTGCTGCCGTCGGAAAATTCCGCCTCAATGCTGCGGGGCATATACTGTTCGTTTACAGCGCTGAGCAAGAAGCCGTCCTCTGTGATCACAATGCCGGTGTCGTAATAGACGCTTGCATAGGAAGCCATCTTTAAGCGGACCACGCTGGGACTTACGGCCCGGTAGAGCTCCGCGGGATCGACCGGCTCCTGCAGGCTTTGATTCTGCTCCAGATCCACCTGGGCGGCGTCTGAGGGCAGCACCTCGGTTTCCTGGCTGTTTCCGCCGGCCTCCGGCGCCGGAAGCTCCCGGATCGGATCCTGCTCAACCGCATCTGTGACCGGATTCCGGGACTGAAGGCTCCATTTGCCGTCCGCGTTCCGGGAAAGCCGCACATTGAACACCGTGGCAAACACGCTGAAGGTGCAAAGGGCGATCACTGCAAGGCCGAAGCAGATCCACAGGCCGACATAATTCTTTTTCGGTTTCGGCATGGGGGCAGTGCCGTAGCTGTCCTCCCGTTCTTCGGCTTGTTCCGGCTTGGAGGGAAGCTCCAGCACCTCCGCCTCGATGGGCGTCAGCTTATCAACCATGCAGATTCACCACCTTTCTCTTTCAGCTCCCATCGGAAAGCCCGATGCGAATCAGACATTTGCCGCCTTCGGCAGGGTAAAGGAAAATTCTGTAACGCCGTCCCGGCTGGTCACATAGATGTCCTCTTCGTGACTCAGAATGATCGTTTTCACGATGTACAGGCCCAAGCCGACCCCGTCCCGGTCCATGGATCTGCTCTTGTCCGTTTTATGGAACCGGTCGAACACCAGAGGCAGCTCGTCCGCGGGAATGGTTGGGCCGGTGTTCCGAATGGAAACCAGGTACTTATTCCCCTTTGTCTCCCGGATCCGGAGGGATAGCGTCCCCTGCTCCGGGCAGAATTTCACCGCGTTGTCGATGAGGTTATAGACCACCTGGGTGATGGAGTCCGGATCGGCGATTGTTTTCGCCCCCTGGTCCGGCAGGTCTGTCTCGACCTCTATCTTCTTTCCGTTGATCTTTTGCTCGAAGCTCAGCAGCACCTCGCCCACTGTCTGGCAGAGATCAAAGGTCCGTCTGCGCTCGGCGGGAATGCCCTGGTCCTGAATTCTGGAGATCTCCAGCATGCTCCGCACCAGACGGGACAGCCGCTTGACCTCGCCGGAGATCATTTCCATGTATTTCGGATGCTGATCCTCCGGAATGGTGCCGTCCAGCATGCCGTCCATATAACCGGAAATGGTTGTCATCGGCGTTTTCAGCTCGTGGCTCACGTTGGCAACAAATTCCTGCCGCTTCTGCTCGGATTTTGCCAAGGCCTGGGCCATGTTGTTAAAGGCCACCGCCAGGTCGTTGAGCTCCGCCGTGTCCGCATCGCCGGCACTGACCCGCACGTCCATCTGGCCGTGGGCCATCCTCCGGGCGGCAGCTGTCATCAGCTTGATGGGCTTTGTCTGCCGGTTTACGATCCACCAGACCAGGGGCATGGCCAGCACCAGCACCGAAAGCGCCACGATCAGATTGATTTTGAAGCTGTCCAACGATTTACGGGTAATGCGGGCTGTGGGCACGGAGGCCACAACGTAATAAACGCCGCCGGTTCTGGCTGTCACCAGCTGCACGGCCGCCATCCGCTTTCCGGAATAGCAGGCAAAATTCGCGCCGGAATCAAAGCCGGTGCTGTCCTCCCCGGAAAGATCCAAAAAGCTGTGGGGAAACTGATAGCCCAGATGCCGACAGCTCTGNCAGACCACAGTATCCCGGCCGGTGGCACGGGCTGTGTAATTCAGCTGCGTACAAAGCTGCTGCCGGCTCTGGACGGTATCCGGGGTGAGGATCCGCACCATCCCCGATTCCGCCGTCACCGTGTCGGTCAGCTCAGTCTGGGTCTGATGCACATTGGAGCGGTAGTAAATCAGCTGAGTCGCGCTGCTCAAGACAATCAACGTCAGAAAAATCAGCAGGATAATGACTGTCATCTGGGCGGAAAAGGTCCGTTTCACGGGTTGACCACCTCAAACTTGTAGCCCACGCCCCAGACCGTCTTCAGAGACCACTGGTCGGAAACCCCCTCCAGCTTTTCCCGCAGGCGCTTGATGTGAACATCCACGGTGCGGGTATCGCCGAAATAATCGAAGCCCCAGACCTCGTCCAGCAGCTTGTTGCGCTGATAGACACGATTCGGCGTGGAGGCCAGATGATACAGCAGCTCCATTTCCTTGGGCGGGGTGGGGATTTTCTTGCCGTCCACAGTCAGCTCAAAGGAGTCCATGTCGATGATCAGCTTATCAAACACAAGGCGCTTGCTATCTTTTTCTGGCGCGTTGCCGCTGCGGCGCAGGACCGCTTCGATCCGGGCCAGGACCTCCTTCATCTCAAAGGGCTTGGTGATATAGTCGTCGGCGCCGTATTTGAGGCCGGCGACCTTGTCGTCCAGCTCGCTCTTTGCGGTCAGCATGATCACCGGCGTCTGGGATTCCGCACGGATGGTCCGGCAGACACCCCAGCCGTCCAGCACCGGCAGCATCAGATCCAGCAGCACCAGATCCGGCCGGAAGCGCCGGAACTGCTCCACGCCCTTTCCGCCGTCGGAGGCAATGGACACCTCGTAGTTTTCCTTTTCCAGATACAGCCGCAGCAGATCGGCAATGTTGTTGTCGTCTTCGACGATCAGTATTTTCAGAGCCATGGTTCGCTCCTCCTTCTTTTCTTCAGTTCTTTTATTTTATCTCATTATAGCGCAGCTTTTCTCAAATCGGTGAATTTTTTGTAAAAGTTCAGAAAGAAATTGCGGGAGTTGCTTTTTTGTCCACTTCCGGGTATAATGAAACCAGAATCAGGAGGTGGCGATATGGAATTACGGGTTTTGGCCGTGGGGGACGTTTGCGGCTCCTCCGGGCTGCAGTTTATGCAGCGCAGGCTCCGCTCCCTCAAGCGGGAGCATCGGGTGGATTTCTGTGTGGTCAACGGGGAAAACAGCTCTGTGGTGGGCATCACCCCAAAGCAGGCGGAGGCCCTGCTGGATGCCGGCGCCGATGTGATTACCCTGGGGAATCACAGCTACAACAGAAAGGAAATCGCCGATTACCTGGACGACAGCCGGTATATTCTGCGGCCCGCCAACGACTCTCCCCTGTTCCCCGGGAAAGGGCTCGGGACCTTCGACACAAAGGCCGGTCCCATCACTGTAATCAATCTGATCGGACGGTGCAATATGCCCTTCGGCCCGGACAACCCCTTCCTGCTGATGGAGCGGCTGCTCAAAGAGATCAAAACAGCCGTTGTTCTTGTGGATTTTCACGCGGAGGCCACCTCAGAGAAGCTGGCAATGGCCTGGCATCTGGACGGTAAGGTTTCCGCTGTCTGGGGCACCCACACCCATGTTCCCACCGCCGACAACCAGATTCTCCCCAGGGGCACCGGATTTGTGACCGATCTCGGCATGTCCGGGCCGATCTATTCCGTCCTGGGCGTCCGTCCGGAGCAATCCATCGCCACCTTCCGGGGCGGACTCAACTCCCGTTACGAAACGGCTCCCGGTCCCTGCAAAATCGAGGCCGTGCTGTTTACCGTGGACAGCGTGACCGGGCGCTGCCTGCAGACAGAAAGGATCGTTTGCCATGATACGGATTCTACACGCGGCTGACCTGCACCTGGACAGTCCCTTTGCCGCCATGACGCCGGAACGGGCGAAGCTGCGCCGGGCCGAGCAGCGGCAGGTTTTGGTCCGTCTGGTGGAGGAATGCAACCGCAGAAGCTGTCATCTGCTGCTGCTGGCCGGAGATCTGTTCGATTCCGAGCAGGTCTATCGGGAAACGGCGGAGCTTCTGTGTCAGCTTCTGAAAAACTGCCACGCAAAGGTCTTTATTTCCCCCGGCAATCACGATTACTGGTCCCCGGCTTCCCTCTACGCTACGATTCCCTGGCCCAAAAACGTACACATCTTCCGCTCGGAGCAGATCGAAGCGGTCAAGCTGGAAAATCCCAACGTGACGGTGTATGGCGCGGCCTTCACCGGTCCCTGCTGCGGACCTCTGCTGCACGGCTTCCGGGCAGCCCAAGGCCCGGCTGTTATGGTGGTCCACGGCGAGCTCTCCGACCGCAGCGGAAAATACAATCCCATCTCCGTTGCCGACGTGGCCGGATCCGGGCTGAATTATCTGGCCCTGGGCCACATCCACGAGGACAGTCTGCGCCGGGTCGGCAGCACCTCCGTGGGGATCCCGGGCTGTGCCATGGGCAGAGGCTTCGATGAAACCGATGAAAAAGGCGCCTTTTATGTGGAGCTGGATGCCGAGGGCTGCCGGGTGAGCCCGGTGCCCCTGGGGGCGACGCAATACCGGATCTGCACCGTTCCGGTGAAGGAGGACCCTCTGCAGAGCATCCTTGACACGCTTCCGACGGATTCGGCTGACCATATCTACCGGATCGTCCTGAAGGGCACCTGCCCGAAGCCGGATTTGGAACAGCTGCGGCAGGCGTTGGCACAAAAATGCGCTGCGCTGGAGCTGGTGGATCAGACGGAGCCCCCGGCCGATCTCTGGGCTTCCGTCGGAGAGGACAACCTGAAGGGCGCCTTTCTGCGGCGGCTGCAGCCGGTCTTTGAACAGGCCGCCGGAGAGGACCGGCAGACCGTCTCCCTGGCGGTTCGCATCGGCCTCGCCCTGATGGAAGGAAGGGAGGTGCCGACGGAATGATCATCCGGAACATGAAGGCCACCTTCGGCCACCTGGACAATCAAGCTCTGGAGCTGCAGCCGGGACTGAACGTGATCAGCGGCAGCAACGAAGCCGGCAAATCCACCTGGGCGGAGTTCCTGATGGCCATGCTCTACGGCGTGGATACCTGGGTCCGCCAGAGAGGCCAGGAGCTGCCCATCAAGACAAAATACGCCCCCTGGAGCGGAAAGCCCATGGCCGGCAGAATGGAGCTGGAGCACAAGGGCCGCCGGCTGATCCTGGAGCGGACCTCCGAAACCGGACCCATGACGTCCTTTTCAGCCAAAGACGCTGATACCGGCTGTCCCATAGAGGAATTGACCGCCAAGCATTGCGGCACAGCCCTGACAGGGGTGGAGGCCGGCGTTTACCAGCGCAGCGCTTTTTTGCGGCAGAGGCGTCCCGCCGTGACCGCGGATCCCATGCTGGAAAAACGGCTGACCGGACTCGTGACCACGGGCGTGGAGGACTACGCCTACGGAGAAATCGACGAAAAGCTGAAAAAGCTGCAGACGGCTGTCTGGTATAACCAATCCGGCGCCCTGCCGAAGGCTCGGGCGGCATTACGGGAAAAAGAAGCGGCCCTGGAAAAGTTCACAGAGCTGCAGAAAAAACGGAATGAAATTTATGGGAAGATCCAGGCCGAGCAGACAGAGCAGGCCAGGCTGAACCGGATCCTGAACGGGCTGGAGCTTTTGCAGCAGCGAAGGGTTTACGCAGCCGTGGAGGACGCCCGTGCTTCCCTGGCCCAGGCCGAAGGGGACTGCGCGGAATGGGAGGCTGTCTGTGATGCCCTTCCAAAGCCGGACGTGCTGGGTACGCTGAAGGGAGAGCTGCGGGAGCTGCGGACAGCCTCCGTTGCGGCAGCGGAGGAAGCAAGCAGGAATCCGATCACGATGCCGGAGCTTCCGGAGGATCTGCGGTTCACCGGGCTCTCCGGGCAGCAGGTCCGGGAGAAAACCCAGTCTGACGCGACGGAGGTTCGGAAAGCCCTGGAGCTGCCCTCCAAATCCAAGGAAGTATTGGGACTGGTCAAATGGCTGCTGCCGTCGCTTCTTTGCTTTGGCCTGTTCTTTGCGGTCTATTTCCTGCTGTCCTTCCCCTATTCCCGTATTGCGGCCTGGGCTCTACTGGGAATCGGCGTGGTCTGGACAATCTATGCTCTGGCCCGTTATCATCGGCTTCGCTCTGCAAATCGGGAGATCCAAACCAGGGCGGAGTCCCTGCTCACCTTCTATGGGAGCAGCAACGCCTACGAGATCGTACAGCAGGGCGCCGATTATGTGCGGCGTCTGGAAGCAGCCAGAACGGCCCGCGCCCTGGCGGGTCAGAAGCTTGCCCAGAGAAACGAACAGTCCCGACAGCTCTGGGAACGGCAGACCGCTTTTTTGGAGAAGCTTGCAGACAAGGGCGCAGCCTGCGCCGGTCTGGATCAGGCGGAGATGTGGATCGTGGACGCTGAGCAATCCCGGGCAAGACTGGAACAGGCCAGGCGGGACGTGCTGCTGCGCAGGCAGGAGCTGACCCGGCTCTCGGAAACGCTTCCCCAGCCCCCGGACATGACGACGAATCTTTCCGGCTACGAGGCCTATGACGCCGCGGACATCCGCGCCCAGCTCAGCCAATGCGGAAAGGCGCTTTCCGCTGATCGGTCCGAGGCGGATCGGCTTTCCGGCGCCCTCGGGCAGAAGGGAGACCCGCTGGTTCTGAATGCGGAAAAGGAGGCTTTGGAGCAGGAGATCCACAGGTTGGAGACCCGCTATGCCGCACTGGAGCTGGCACGCAACGCCCTGCAGCAGGCGGATTCCGAGGTCCGCTCCCGGTTCGCGCCGCTGCTTTGCAAACGGGCAAGCGCCCTGTTCCATGCGCTGACCGAGGGCAAATACGACGCCATTCAGCTGGACCGGGAACTGCACGTCACGGTACATCCCGTCAACAGCACGGTCTATCGTTCCTTGTCCTATCTCAGCGGCGGCACCGCGGACCAGCTTTATCTGGCCCTGCGGCTGGCGATCTGCGATCTGCTGCTGCCGGATGCGCCGATCGTTCTGGACGACGCCCTGGTCTTCTTCGATGACGAACGGACGAAAGTCGCCCTTTCCGTATTGAAGCAGCTGGGGAAAAATCGGCAGATCCTGCTCTTTACCTGTCAAAAACGGGAAAAGGCCCTGCTGGACGAGCTGGCCAAAGAACAGAAAATGGCAGCTGACGCGGGCTGAGTTCCGCAAGCAAAAAACGCTCCGATCTTGGAGCGTTTTTTGCTTGCAGCCGGTCACAGCAGGGGCCGGAGTCTTTCAAGCAGGTCTTCTGTGGGAGGCGTCAGGGGAAGGCGGCAATCGCCGGCATCCAGCCCGGACAGCCGCAGGGCGGCTTTGATGGGGATCGGATTGACCTGGGAGAACAGCGCCTCGATCAGCGGCTGCTGGTCCTGCTGCAAGGCCAGGGCCCGGGCATACTCTCCCCGCAGGCAGGCGTCCGTCAGCTCCTTGACGGCCTTGGGCCGCAGGTTGCTCAGCACAGAGATCACACCCAATGCGCCGCAGACCATAAAGGGCAGGATCCGATCGTCGTTTCCGCAATAGATGGGGAAATCCTCGCCGCAGAGCTGCCGCAGCTTCAACACCCGGCCCACGTCCGGGTTTGCCTCCTTGATTCCGTTCACAGTCGGGAGCTTTGCCAGCTGGGCGCAGGTTTCCGGGGTAATATCCACGGTTGTCCTGGACGGCACATTGTAGAGGATCAGCGGCAGCTCCGTGGCGGCTGCGATTTCCGAATAATGGGCGATCAGTCCGGCCTGGGTGCATTTGTTGTAGTAGGGCGTGACGCTGAGCAGGCCGTCTACCCCCAGGGCAGCGGCGGCTTTTGCCATGTGGACCGTTTTTTTCGTGTGATTGCCGCCGATACCGGCGATTAGCTTCGTTTTCCCGCCGCAGTACCGAACGCAGTGGGCGATGACCGCCAGGGTCTCCTCCGGCTCCAGGGTGGCCGCCTCCCCGGTGGTGCCGCAGATTACCAGCGCCTCAATGCCGGCCTCCAGTTGTTTGTCCAGCAGCCGATCCAGGGCCGCATAGTCGATCCCGGCGTCGGAAAACGGCGTAACAAGGGCCGTACAGGTTCCTCGAAAGAGGGGTGTTTTCATGGTGCATGACCTCCTTTTCCGAGAAATCATATTCCTCTCTTGATAATAATATGCCGCGGCCGGAGCTGTTTCTGGTCGCGGCAATTTGTCATGGTATCTTTAACGGATCGGGCGGAGGGTTTCCACCTCCTGCAGCCGGATCCCGGCTTCCCGGGCAAGGGCTTCTCCCCGGGCAATCAGATCCGGGACCCAGACGTCCTCCGGGGCATGGGCGTCGGAGCCCAGGACGGCGGTGCAGCCCTCCTCGGCGGCAATCCGCCAGAAGATCGGATTCGGATACTGCTTTTCCTCCTGCAGACCCAGCAGATTGATCTCCAGCGGCACGCCGCAGTCCTTCGCCTTTCTGCAAAGGCGGCGCATATACCGGTCATACAGGGCCGCTTCCCCCACGAAGTTGAAGAGATCCGGGTGGGCAAAGTAGGTAAACAGGCCGGTTTCCAGGGCCTCCATGGTCTGGCCGCAATACTGATCCAGCTTGCGCTCCTCGGTGGCGGGCCTGCCTGTCCAATCCCCGTCCTGCTCGTTATTCAGGGCATGCTGCCCGAGGATCATATACTCGATGGGATAGTCCCGGAGGAAGGACATCAGGCGGGGAAACAGCTTGGGATAGTACTCTGTTTCCAGACCGATCCGCAGGCTGATCCTGTCCCGATATTCCAGCCGCAGCGCTTCCAGGACGGAAACATAGTCCGCCAGATCCTCCGGATCCATGCGGATCCGGGAGCGATAGTCCCCGTCGAACAGATAGGGGGAATGGTCCGAGAAGCCCAGTTCCGAAAAGCCTGCCTCAATGGCCCGCATGACGTAGGCCCGCTCCTCTCCCTCCGCATGGTGACAACGGGGCGTATGGGTGTGGTAATTGGCGCGCATGGCAGCTCCTTTCAGCGGAGGATCGGACGCAGACGCAGCCGGAACCGGAGCTGTCCTGCGGGAAGCATGTGTTCCGGGGCGGGTCTGGCACCCCAGCTGTCGTCACCCGCCACGCCCATCTGCTTGAGGCAGGCGCGAACCACGGTGGCGGTGACCGGCGGCAGTTCATAGACATGGTCCGCCGCTTCCAGTTCATGGGAAGTCCAGGGCAGCACAGACAGCTCAAAGGGATCGCCCTCCAGCCGGAGACCCAGGCCGGCTTCGTCGGTGATCTCCGCCCAATGGACGCCGAAGTGGTTGCCGCATTCCTGGGGCTTCAGATAGCGGGACAGGGAGTCCGCTGCGGTGGTCTCCCAGACCCCGAGACGAACGCCGGCATGCCGGTCGCAATGGCTCTCCTCCGGGCCCAGGCCGTACCATTTCAGCCGGTTACAGCTCGGGTTCAGCCGGAAGGACAGACCGAATTCAGGCAAGGAAGCGCCGACGGAGGAGGCGTCCATGGACAGCTCCAGCTCCAGCAGGCCGCCTGCATAAATCCGATACAGCAGCTCGCAGGCGGAGGCGGGTTTTGTGCCCAGGTGATAGCGGAACAGGACCTCCAGATGGTCCGGGAAGGGGGTGATGGAGACCGGCTCTCCCTTTTGATACAGGTCCGCCAGCTTCCACTGTCCCAGCTCTGCGGGGAGATTCGCGCCCCGGTCATTGTCCGTGGGCGCCCGCCAGAAGCTGGGCCGGACAGGGGCCTTCAACAGCTCCTTTCCCTGCAGCGCACAGGACACCAGCGCACATTGGATGCCGGAAAACAGATATTCTCCCCCGTCAAAGGGGATGCCGGCATTCATGCCGCCCCGGACAAAGGCCGGGAAGCCCTCCGGCTTCCGGTCCGGCAGGCTGCCGCACTCGCAGAAGGCAAAAGCCACCTCGTGTCCGGCCTCGGCCCAGTCGGTTTTCTCACGCAGGGTGAAGCAGGCCGTCACCGCGTAAACCGTTTCCGGATCCTTGGGCCAGAAGGGCAGGACGTAGGACTTCTCCCCTTCCGGCGGCACGTCGGTTTCCAGCTCCGCCTGGGCGGCCAGCACGCCCTCCCGCAGCATCCGCACCGTGCAGCGGTAGTGGGAGGAATTTGTGAACAGGTTCCGGTTCCGGATATGGAGAATCCCGTCTTCCAGGCGCAGACGCAGGCCCTGATAGAGGGCCTTCACCTCCGCCATCTTCGGCGAAGGAGAACGGTCGTCGGCGTAGACGATGCCGTCGCCGCTGAAATTGCCGTCATGGGGCCGGTCGTCAAAGTCGCCGCCATAGCCCAGGACCCGGCGTCCGTCCGGCAGAGTCTGCCAAAGGGCCTGGTCAATATAGTCCCAGATAAAGCCGCCCTGGTAGGCGGGAACCTCCTCGGACAGGGCGATATAGCGCTCCATATTGCCGAAGGAGTTGCCCATGGCGTGACCGTACTCGCAGGAGATGGCAGGCCGGGAGCTGTCCTTCTCCAGCTCGGTCCGGATCTGCTCCGCAGGCCAGTACATATTACTCATGAGGTCGGAGGTCTCCCGATAGGCGGGATCATGGATGACGCTCTCATAGTGGACCGGTCGGGAATCCACCTTCCGGAAATACCGGGAGGCCGCCAGCAGATTGTCGCCGGAATAGGATTCGTTGCCGCAGGACCAGATCAGAACGGAGGGATGGTTTTTGTCCCGCTCATACATAGCCTCCGCCCGGGCAAGCACCGCCTCGTGATAGTCCTCCCGGCTGCCCGGCACGTGCTGCTCCGGCGGGATCACGCCCAGCTGGGTCATCAGCCAGGAGCCGTGGGATTCCACGTTCATCTCGTCCAGCACATATAGGCCGTATTTGTCGCACAGCCGGTAGAAGAAGGAGCGGTTGGGATAGTGGGAGGTGCGGACCGCGTTGATATTGTTCCGCTTCATGGTGCGCAGATCCAGCTCGGTCTCTTCTTCCGTGACGGCTCTGCCGTGCTCCGCGGAAAATTCGTGCCGGTTCACGCCGCGCAGCAGCAGACGCCTGCCGTTGAGCAGCATCAGGCCGTCCTTGATTTCGATGCGGCGGAAGCCCACTTTCTCCCGTATGCTTTCGGTGAGGCGGCCTTCCGTGTCCCGGACTTCCAGGCAGAGTTCATACAGGAAGGGATCCTCCGCGCTCCACAGCCGGGGATGATTCATCGGAATGGTACAAACGCCGGACGTCTCGGCGGACAAGCAAAGCTTGTCCCTACAGGAGGAATCGGCGGGATCGAACAGGTACGCCCGGATCGTTGCCGGGGCAGTCATCTTCACCTGCAGCCGGAGACAGGCAGTTTCAAAATCTTCGGAAAGCTCTGTGGAGATCCGCAGGTCCTCCACGTGGGTCATCGGCACTGCCACCAAAGACACCGGACGGAATAAGCCGCCGAAACGGAAGAAATCCTGATCCTCCATCCAGGAGGCGGTGGTAAACTGAAAAACCCGCACAGCAAGCAGATTCTCCCCATCTCGCAGCAGGTTGGTGACATCAAACTCTGTGGTGGTATAGCCATCCTCAGAGTAGCCCACATACGCTCCGTTGAGCCAGACCGCAAGGCCGCTTTCATAGCCTTCAAAGCGGAGAATCGCCCGGCGGCCCCGGAAGATTTCAGCAGGGGTAAACCGGCGCAGGTAGCTGCCCACAGGGTTATAGCGCTGCGGGGCCTGGCCGGGGGCCACGGACTCATGGCCGTCCCAGGGGTATTGGACGTTGTTATAGGCGGGGTGGCCGTAGCCCTGGAGCTGCCAATGGGAAGGAACCGGGATCCGGTCCCAGCCGGAGCTGTCATAATCCTCGGCAAAGAAATCCGCCGGGGCCTCCGCCGGACAAGCGGCATAGGAAAACTGCCAGCTGCCGTTCAGACTCTGAACAGGGTCCTCTCCCTTCGGGAGCTGCCACAGATGGTCGGAATGATCCGGCAGTCGATTTTCCCGGAAAAAATCCGGGCGCAGCGTTTTTTCATAAGAAAAGGTGTTCATTGGATACCTCTCTGTCTTTGGAAAGGCCCCTGCTGCCGGCTGCGCAAAGCATTTTGGACAACAGGGGCGTCTTATCGGTTTTTTATCAAACAAGGCTCAGGCCAGCACCACGGCAAGCACAACCGCCACAAAGGCGATCAGCAGAATGCCCATGGCAATTGCCAGAAAACGGCTGGTTCTGCGGCGTCTTTGGATTGTCGCCGGGTCATAATAGCCTCTCTGATCCGCCGGGGACAGATACAGACTGCTGAAAAGCCAATAGTCCAGGAAGCTGCTTCGCCGGAAATAAAAATGGTTTCCGTAGCCGGTATGCCCGGTGGAATGGTTGGAGGCGTGCCCGGAGGAATGGCCATTGGAATCGCTGTCGGAATCCTTTTTGGAATAAACAATGAATGCGATCACCAGGGCCGCGATCACCAGGAGATAGACGATGAAGCTCAGAAGCGCCATGGTGCGGTGCACAGAGCGGGTGGGATCCATCGCAGTGAAGATCAGCGCCAGGAAGGACGCGAAGCACACGAGGATCGACATCACCGAGAGCTTATAGATCATACTGCCAAGTTTGCTCGCAATCAGGCAGGCAGCGAGGAACGCAGCCGCGAACAGCAGGATCCCGATCACTCTGACCTTCCCCTTGGCCATCGCATCCGCGCCGCCGAACAGCAGGCAGAAAATCGCCAGCAGGGCAATCCCGGGAAGGGCGCCGAAGGCAAAATCCAGCGGCGCGGCAGTCAGCTTCAGGAGCTTCAACAGCATGAAGAACCCGATGCCGAGCCCCACATGGTTGATCAGCGTGCAGAGCACCGACCACCTGTCGTCCTTCTTCCCGAGAAACCAGAAGGCGCTCGAGCCGGCCAGGGTGATCACCACAAGGACGATCTGGATCTGTCTGGAAAGATTCGGGAGAAACTGCATCAGCAGCATCGTTGTGAGGAACATCATCACCGTTGTGCTGGCTCCCAGCATCAGAACGGTGTAGGCGTCCTGCTTTTGCTTGGCAAGGATCCGCTGGCTGTCGTCAAATGGTACCGTTCCTACCATGGATCACAGCTCCGGTACAAAGCTGGGCATCAGCTGCAGCTTGAACAAATTGCGCTTGTGCAGGGTGTCGATCCGCTCCTTGGCAACGGGATCGTCGATTTCACCGGTACGGATATACCGGTCCAGCACGGCATAGGTGAAGCCCAGGTTGTCCTCGTCGGTTTTGCCGCAGAGGCCGTCGATGGGGACCTTGTCCACCAGCACGTCCGGCAGGCCCAGATACCTGCCCACCTGCTTGACCTCGTCCACGGTCAGGTGGGACATGGGGCTGAAATCGCCGGCGGCATCGCCGTAGCGGGTGGAATAGCCCACCCAGTCCTCAGACAGGTTGCAGGTGTTCACCACCCGGCCGTTGCAGCTCTGGCTGACGGCATAGACCGTGGCCATGCGGATCCGGGGCGGCAGATTCACGATGCTCTGATTGGAGAGCTCCAGGCCTTCGGGAATCGCGTTCTTGACGCCTTCCACCGCATCGTGAATATTCACCTCATAGCGGCGGATCCCCAGATGGTCGCAGAGCAGATAGGCCATGTCGATATCATGCTGGACCCCATTGGGCATCAGCACACCGACGACCCGGTCCTTGCCCAGGGCCTCCACGCAAAGGGCGGCGGCGACGGAGCTGTCCTTGCCGCCGGAAATGCCGAGAACCGCATTGCAGCCCGGGCCGTTTTCCTCAAAGAAATCCCGGATCCATTGGACGCAGGCGGCAGTTACTTTTTGTACGTCAAACATTTTTGTACCTCCTATGGAATTCGGCGGACAAGCAGGGCTTGTCTCTACAGAATGTTGATTTGGCAGGAACGCATCACTTCCAGGGCCGCCCTGTGTTTTTCCGGGGTGACGCCGGCGCAGCAGGAGGCGTCCGCATAGATTTCTTTTTCATGGAACCGGGCCTTCAGCAGCAGGGCGTTGGAAATCACGCAGATATCGGTGCAGAGGCCGATCAGGGTCACGTCAAAGTCCTCCCCCGCCGCCGCATCCTCGATCAGCTGGGGCAAAAGCAGAGAGCCGAAGGTGGGCTTTTCCACCGCGAGATAGCCCCGGGACTCCAGGGCTGTCCGGATCTCAGGGTCCAGCTGCCAGCCGGGCGTGCCCTTGATGCAGTGCTCCACCGGGAGTTTTTTGCCCTCGGCAGTATTCAGATAAGCGGGGCCGTGGGTATCCAGGGTCGCAAGGATCTCTCCTTCAAAGGTTTTGATTTTTTCCACGGCAGCCGAACGGATGGAAACCGCTTCCGCCGTCCCCAGGGAGCCGTTGATAAAATCCTTTTGCATGTCAACTACTACAAGAAAGTGTTTCATGGCTGTTCCTCCAAAAGTTTGGAAATCAGGTGCCGGAGCTCCACGCGCCGCAGGCGCAGAGGATGCTCCGCACAGAGGGTCAACGCGGTGTCGCCCAGATCGCAATACCGGAAGAGATACCCCGATTGCTGCCAGGGCTTTTTCCGGGGAAGGAATTCGGTGGAACGCAGATCATAGAGGAAGCCCTCGCCGACCGCCTTCCCGTATGCCTCCTTGCAGGTCCAGACGGCAGTAAAGCGGCGATCCTGTTCAGCGGAGGTTTTTCCGGCTTCCACCCAGGTCCTCTCTTTTTCGGAAAGGACACGGTAAACGGAGGGGACGGGCGAACTAAGCCTGTCCCGGAGGGGACGGATTTCCTGGACGTCCACACCGACCGGGGCGCTGTCCAGGGCGCAGGCAACCGCGGTTTTGCAATGGGACAGGTTGAAATGGACGCCCGGATGATCCGGGAAGAAGGGTTTTCCCTTCTTCCCGATATCGATGCTCGGCAGCTCGGTCAGACCGTACTCTTTCCGGAGGGCGTACCGCAGCAGAAGCTCCGCCAGGACGGAACGAACCTTGGACGGTGCGTGGGTTATGGAGAGGACCCGGGCGCGCCTGCCTTCGGAAATCTGCGGCAGAAGGGAGAGAACGGCTTCCGTATTCAATTGATCAACGTGTTCCAGAATCCAGAGCATGGGCAGTCTCCTGTTTGTTCGAAGGGGGCCGCGCGTCGAAATGCACCCCTCCACCGGCCTTGAGGCCGGTCCCCCTCCCCTGCAGTCAGGGGAGGTTTTCCGTTGTCGAGGGTTTCCGCCTCGGGCGGGCGGCCAATGGCCGCCCCTACAGGCATTGCTCCAGCCAGGACTGCATTTCTGTCCGGCCCTCCGGCGACATGGGGAAGGTCTTCTCCCCCTCGATGTCGCTGCACTCATAGCTCAGAAGGCCGTGCCAGTACTCCGCCTTGATGGAGCTGGCGGCATGGTCCACCTCCTTGGGGGTGGCCATCACCACGTTTGGCGTGATCTTGTAGCGGAAGAGGCCGGCAGAACCGGTAAAAACGTTGCCGTTTTCAAAGTGGTGGAAAACCGGCAGGAACACTGCGCTCATTCCGCCATCAGCGCTTCCATCTCGTCAAGCAGCTCGCCGAAGAGGGCCAGAGCCTGGTTGACGGGTTCGGGGCTGGACATATCCACGCCGGCGCCCTTCAGCAGGTCGATGGGATCCTTGCTGCAGCCGCCGGAGAGGAAGCCGATGTAATCCTTGACGGCGGGCTCGCCTTCCTTCAGGATCCGGCGGGACAGGGCAATGGCCGCAGAATAGCCGGTGGCATACTGGAAGACGTAGTAGTTGTAGTAGAAATGGGGGATCCGCTCCCATTCGTAGGCAATTTCGTCGTCGAGAACGATGTCGTCGCCGAAGTACAGATGGTTCAGCTTCTTGTACTCCTCGCACATCCGCTCTGCGGTCAGCGCCACGCCCTGCTGATTCAGCCGGCCGATGATCATCTCAAATTCGGCAAACATGGTCTGGCGGTACAGGGTGGTGCGGAACTGCTCCAGGAAGTGATTGATCAGGTAGGCCCGCTCCTTCTTGTCGGTGGTCTTGGCCAGCAGATGCTCCATCAGAAGGGCTTCGTTGCAGGTGGAGGCCACCTCGGCCACGAAGATCACGTAGTCGGCGTCCACAGGGTTCTGGTACTTGTTGGAGTGCCAGGAGTGCAGGGCGTGACCCATCTCATGGGCCAGGGTAAACTGGCTGTCCAGGGTGCCGGAGTAGTTCAGCAGCACATAGGGATGGACAAAGGCACCGGCAGAATAGGCGCCGCTGCGCTTGCCCACGTTCTGATACACGTCGATCCAGCGGTTGTCGAAGCCTTCCTTCAGGATCTTGCGGTATTCCTCGCCCATGGGAGCCAGGGATTCATAGACGGTCTGCTTGGCCTGCTCGAAGGGGATCTTGGCGTCGGCGCCGGGAACCAGCGGCGTATACAGATCGTAGAAGTGGAGCTCGTCCACACCCAGCAGCTTCTTGCGCAGGCGGACATATCGATACATCTTGTCGAAGTTCTGATGGACCGCCTCAATCAGATTGTGATAGACGGAAACGGGGACGTTGGTATTGTCGAGAGAGGCCTCCAGCGGAGAAGCGTACTTCCGGGCGTCGGCAAAGAACTGCAGGCCCTTGACCTGGGCGTTCAGCGCGGCAGCCACGGTGTTTTTGTAGGCAGCCCAGGTGTTGTAGGTGTTCTGGAAGGCGGACTTGCGGAGCTCTCGGTCGTCGGACTCCATGTAGGAGATGTAGGTGCCCTGGGACAGGGGGTGCTTGTTGCCGTCCTTGTCCACGGCGTCGGGGAAGGTCAGATCGGCGTCGGCGAACTTGGAATAGACGTCGTCGGGAGACTGCATCATCTCGCCTGCCATGGCCAGCAGTTTCTCCTCGTTGGGCGTGAGCACATGGGCGGCATGCCGGCGGATGTTGAAGATATACCGGCGATAGCGCTCCAGGCCGGGCTCTTCGGCGTAGAAGCGTTCCATATCGGCGTCGGAAATCCCCATGATCTCAGGGGTCTCAAAGGAGGTGGCAGAGGAGAACGCCACATAGGCGGACATGGCCATGCCGTTCATCTCCTGGTACTTGGCGACCCGGGTATCCTCGTCATTCCGGCGGGAGGAGTAGTTCAGCAGGTTGCTCAGAAGGACGTTGCCCTGCTCCATTTTCTCGGCATAGGCCAGGAGGGTTTTGGCGTCCTTACCCAGCTTGCCGGCAAATCCGGCCAGCTCCTCGGAGAGCTTCTTCAGCTTTTCCAGATCCTCCATCCAGGCTTCATCGGTGGGGTACATATCCTCCACTGCCCAGCGATCCTTCTCGGCGATTTCACTGCGTTCTAAGATTTTCTTGGTTTCTGCCATGTTGTTGACCCTTCCTTTCGAAGTTTTGATGGTAGTATTGTACAGGAAAAAAAATGTTTCGTCAATGGGGCTCAGTTCTTCTCCCGGCCCAGGCGGAAGGCGACGGAGCGCTGGAGATAGTCCAGATAATCGTCGTCCCGGCACATGGCCTTACCAGGGCTGTCGGAGAGCTTCGCCACGGGACGGCCGTTGACGTACTGGAGCTTGATCACGATATTCAGCGGCTCTACGCAGGTATCGTTGGAGCAGAAGGTACCGATGCCGAAGCTCACCTTCGTGCGATCCTTGAAGTGATCGTAAAGGGCCTGGGCCCGGTCGAAATTCAGGCTGTCGGAGAACAGCAGCAGCTTGGTCTTGGGATCCGCACCGTATTTTTCGTAGTGCTTGATCATCTTTTCGCCCCACTCATAGGGATCGCCGCTGTCGTGGCGGACGCCGGTGAAGTTGTTGACCATGGCCCGGTTGAAGTCCAGCAGGAACAGGTCGGTGGTCAGCGTGTCGGTGAGGGCGGTGCCGTTGTCGCCCCGGTACTCGTCGTACCAGTCCTCCAGGGCATAGTGGTTGGTATAGCCCAGAGGGATGGAGCCGATGCCCTGATACATCTGGACAAATTCATGGGCATAGGTGCCGATGGGGGTCAGATTGTATTTCATGGCAAGCCAGACGTTGGAGGTGCCCACCAGGTTGTTGGTCTCCTGGGCCAGACGGCGAACCACGACCTCCTCCCAATCCCGGGAGAGCCTTCTGCGGCAGCCGAATTCTGCCAGAGAGAAGGTGTATTTGCCGGAGTTGAAGTCAGCGATCTTCTGATCCAGCCGCTCCTCCGCGGATTCCAGCAGCACGTCATAGTCGTATTTCATCCGGAAGTAGACCTCGTTGATGATCTCCAGCAGGTAAATCTCAAACTGCATGGCGGAGAACAGCGGACCCCGCACCACCACGGACAGCTCGCCCTTGGGGCTCAGCTTGGTCTCCACGTAGTCGCGGATCGGATGCCAGAGGCGGAGGAACTCCACATAGTCGTCCTTGATAAATCGGATGGAGCGGAGGTAGTTCAGCTCCTCGGGTTTGAAGGTCAGGCCGCAGAGGTGGTCGATCTGCTGGTTGATCTCGTTGAACATCTTCCGGGTAAAGGTTACGCCCTCGTTCCGGCAGCGAAAATAGTATTCGCCGCTCAGATCCGTATGCTTGTGGAAGATGACCTGGTCCATGTTGAATTTGTACAGATCGGTATCCAGCAGGGATTGTACGATAGGTGCGAACTTCATAATGGATTCTCCTTTATGTTTTTCTGACAGAAATGGCGGCTCACGGCATATCGCCTTCGCGCTTTTTTCTATCCTATATCATACCACATTGTCCGGTTTCTGCAAGCTTTATTTGCGTTTTGAAAAATATTTTCCTTTTCCGTTGCGAAATGAAAAAGATTGTTATATAATAATCACAGAACGCAAAAACCGTACA
The DNA here is from genome assembly GCA_902767915.1 of Oscillospiraceae bacterium. Taxonomy (GTDB): domain Bacteria; phylum Bacillota; class Clostridia; order Oscillospirales; family Oscillospiraceae; genus JAFRPC01. Next base: position 41,293 of record CACXJE010000005.1, read on the forward strand.
CATGAAAGGAGCAAAAAATATGGGACTTATTGCAGCAGGATTAGGCGCTGTCGGCGGCGTGCTGGCAGATCAGTGGAAGGAATTTTTCTATTGCGACGCCATTGACAAGGACATCCTTGCCGTGAAGGGTAAACACCGTGTCACCGGCCGCTCCAGCAACACCAAGGGCAATGACAACATCATCTCCAGCGGCTCCGTGATCGCCGTGGCCGACGGTCAGTGTATGATCATCGTGGAGCAGGGCAAGATTGTTGAGGTCTGCGCCGAGCCCGGCGAATTCATCTGGGACGCCTCCACCGAGCCCAGCATCTTCACCGGAAAGCTCAGCACCAGCATCAAGAACACCTTCAAGCTGATCGGCAAGCGCTTCACCTTCGGCGGTGACCCCGGCAAGGATCAGCGCATCTACTATTTCAACACCAAGGAAATCGTGGAGAACAAGTTCGGCACGCCGACCCCCATCCCCTTCCGTGTGGTTGACAAGAATATCAACCTGGATATCGACGTTTCCGTCCGGTGCAGCGGCCTGTACTCCTATCGCATCGCGGATCCCCTGCTGTTCTACGCAAACGTCTGCGGCAATGTGGAACGGGATTACTCCCGCAGCGAAATCGACGCCCAGCTGAAAACCGAATTCATCTCCGCCCTGCAGCCGGCCTTTGCCCGGATCTCTGATCTGCAGGTGCGGCCCAGCGCCCTCCCCGGCCACGCCGAAGAGCTGAGCGAGGCTATGAACGTCGCCCTGTCCAAGAAATGGGGCGAGCTCAGAGGCCTGGAGGTCGTCTCCATCGCCATGAACCCCATCACCCTCTCCGAGGAGGATCAGGAGCTCATCAAGAAGGCCCAGCACGCCGCCATCATGCGGGATCCCACCATGGCTGCCGCCACGCTCGTGGAGGCTCAGAGCCAGGCCATGAAGGACGCTGCCAAGAATTCCGGCGGCGCCATGACCGGCTTTATGGGCTACGGCATGGCCCAGCAGGCCGGCGGCGTCAACGCCGGGAACCTGTTCGCCATGGGTCAGCAGCAGGCCGTCCAGCAGCCCGCTCCGGCTCCCGCTCCCAGCGCGGACACCTGGAAGTGTACCTGCGGCGCGGAGAACACCGGCAAGTTCTGCATGGAATGCGGTGCGGCAAAGCCCGCTGCTCCCGAGGGCTGGACCTGCCCCAGCTGCGGCACCGTGAACAAGGGCAAGTTCTGCATGGAATGCGGCGCGAAGAAGCCCGCGGGCGCTCCCCTGTACCGCTGCGACAAGTGCGGCTGGGAGCCCGAGGATCCCGCCCATCCCCCGAAGTTCTGCCCCGAGTGCGGCGACCGCTTCGACGAAAACGACATTCAGTAACCTGCCAGAATCCAAAAAACGGGTCTGATCCATCCGGATCAGACCCATTTTTATGGAATTACACCTCGAACATCAGATCCCCGTAGGTGGGCACAGGCCAGAGATCCTTATCCACGATCAGCTCCAGGCTGTCCACAGCGGCACGGAGGCGCTTCATGTGAGGTACGACCGCATCCCGGCAGAAGTGGGCCATCTCCGGCACGTCGGACATGGTTCCCAGCTGCTCCACAGCCCGGTTCAGCGCATTGAGTTCCCCGTAGGCCTCGGTCAGGAGGGCGCTTGACCGGCGGATCAGGTCCTGCTGCACGCCGGTATCCGCGTCCGGGCAGGCCATTCTGGCCTTGTTCACCGAGTCGGACATCCGGGCGATAAACCGGACGACTGCAGGGACGTAATGCTTTCCGGCCATGTGGACCATGGTCCTGGCCTCGATGGATTTGATCTTGGTGTAGGTCTCATACATGACCTCCGCCCGGGATTCCAGCTCCGTCCGGGTGAAGATCTTATATTTGTCGAAGAGCGCAACGGTCTTTTCAGAAGTCAAAGCGGGCACAGCGTCCACCATGCAGCTGTGATTCGGCAGTCCCCGGCGGGCAGCCTCCTCGACCCAGGCCTGGCTGTAGCCGTCGCCGTTGAAAATGATCCGGATGTGATCCCGGATGTTTTGCGCGATCACATCATTCAAAGCCTTGGAGAAGTCCTCTGCCTGCTCCAAAACGTCCGCCGCCTGGGAAAACGCATCGGCTACGATGGTGTTCAGGACCGTGTTGGCGTTGGCGATGGAATCAGAAGAGCCTACGGAGCGGAATTCAAACTTATTGCCGGTGAAGGCAAAGGGCGAGGTCCGGTTCCGGTCGGTGGCATCCTTGTCCAGCACAGGAAGGGTCGAAACGCCGGTGATCAACTGGCCGCCCGCAATGCAGGCTTCGGCAGAGCCGTGCTCATAGATCTGATTCACCACGTCCTCCAGCTGACTGCCCAGGAAGATGGAGATAATGGCCGGCGGCGCCTCATCCGCGCCCAGGCGTTCGTCATTGCCTACGTTTGCTGCGGACTGGCGCAACAGGGCCGCGTGCTCGTCCACCGCCTTCATGATGCAGGAGAGCACCAGCAGAAACTGCAGATTCTCATTGGGGGTATCCCCCGGATCCAGCAGATTCTCACCCCGGTCGGTGGAGATGGACCAGTTGTTATGCTTGCCGGAGCCGTTCACGCCCGCAAAGGGCTTTTCGTGCAGCAGGCAGACCAGCCCGTGCTGGGTGGCTACCCGCTTCATGGTCTCCATCGTCAGCTGGTTCTGGTCCACCGCCACGTTGCAGGTGGTGTAGATGGGGGCCAGCTCATGCTGCGCGGGAGCCACCTCGTTGTGCTGGGTGGTAGCTGGAATGCCCAGCTTCCACAGCTCCAGGTTCAGATCCCGCATAAAATCGCCGATCCGCTCCCGGATTACGCCAAAATACTGATCCTCCAGCTCCTGCCCCTTGGGCGCCGGAGCGCCGAACAGGGTCCGGCCTGTATAGATCAGATCTCTGCGCTTGAGATACATCTCCTTGTCGACGATAAAATACTCCTGCTCCGGGCCCACAGACGGGATGACCCGGATCGCGTCCCGATTGCCGAACAGGCGGACAATCCGGATGGCCTGCTTGGACAGCGCCTCCATGGAGTGCAGCAGCGGTGTTTTATTATCCAGGGATTCGCCGTTGTAGGAGACGAACACCGTGGGAATGCAGAGGATTTTGCCCGCAGACATCTCCTTGATGAAGGCGGGAGAGGTGATGTCCCAGGCGGTGTAGCCCCGGGCATAATGAGTGGCCCGCAGGCCGCCTGTGGGGAAGGAGGAAGCGTCCGGCTCCCCCATGATCAGCTGTCTTCCGGTCAGACGGAGGATGGTCTTTCCCTCCCGGGGATAGGTGATAAAGGAATCGTGCTTTTCCGCGGTAATGCCCGTCAGCGGCTGGAACCAGTGGGTAAAGTGGGTGGCACCCTTCTCCACCGCCCATTCCATCATGGATTTTGCCACCACGTCCGCGGTCTGTAAAGAAATCTGTCCGCCGTGATCCAGCACCTGCTTGACCTCCCGGAATGCCATCTCGGGAAGCCGCTGGCGCATGACGCTTTCGCTGAACACGTTGGAACCAAAGATTTCGGAAATGCCCATTTGTCGTTTCTCCCTTCGGGAAAATGTCTGTACAACTATACCGCATTTTGGATTGAAATGCAAGAAAGAATTGGGAATATCTGATTTACACCCAAAAATTTATGAATTCAGACAATTTTTTATGTATATTCATCCTGAGAATGGGCAAAAAAAGCAAGAGGTGTCGCAATGAACATTACGCTGATTCGAACTGTTTTGCTTTACAGTCTGTTGATTTTCACCGTGCGTATGATGGGCAAGCGCCAGGTGGCCGAGATGGAGCCCGCCGAATTCGTGGTCACGATGCTGCTGGCCAATCTGGCCTCGGTTCCCATGCAGGATAACGGACTGCCATTGATCTCCGGGCTGGTGCCGATTTTTACGGTACTCAGCCTGGAGCTGATTCTGGCGGTGCTGTCCATGCGCTTTCTGCCGGTTCGCAGACTGCTCTGCGGCCTGCCGGCCGTTTTGATCCGGGACGGAGAAATCGATCAGAGGGCCCTGGGCCAGAGCCGGGTCAGCCTGGATGAGCTGACCCAAAAGCTTCGGGAAAAGGACGTATTTGATCTTCGCGCTGTAAAATACGCCATCCTGGAAACGGACGGCGAGCTTTCCGTGATGCTCTGCGGCGCGCATAAACCGGTTACGGTGCAGGACTGCGGATTTGAGGCAAAGGACGCCAAGCTGCCCTATACGCTGATCTCCGACGGCGTGATACTTCGGCATAATCTGAAGGAGGCCGGTTATTCTTTGGAGCAGTTGAAAAAGGAGCTGCAGTCCAGAGGCTGCCGGGTCCGGGACGTGTTTCTTATGACAACAGATCAGGTGAAGACCCAGGCGTTCGTCAGAAAGGAGAAGCCATGAAATATTTGTATATCGGTCTTTTAATTCTCTGCCTGCTGCTGTGCGCCTGTTATCTTTCCACCCGGCAGATCGATCATCGCACGGAGGCGATGCTTCTTCCCCTTCACCAGGCTCTGCAGGCCTTTCGGGCAGGGGACGTAACGGCCGGAACCCGCTTTGTGGCGGAAACCAATGCCCAATGGGCGCGGAACGAGGCTTTTTTCGCTTCTCTGCTGAGCCATGAAAAAACCGCCCAGGTTTCGGAGGATCTGAGGCTTCTCTCCCTGGGGCACCCGGAGGAGTTTGAGAAAACCTGCATCCGGCTGATCGATAACCTGGAAAGAATCCGGCACATGGATCTGCCGGTGCCGGAAAATATCTTATAGAAACACACAAAAGCAGCGGGCTCATTTGCCCGCTGCTTTTTTACGTTCTATGTTTATTGCGCTTCCGGCTTCTGCTCAAAGCTGAAGCCCTCCGGGACACGGTCCATAATGGATTCGTCGTTAAAGACCCATTCCTGAACGTTGACGGTCTCGTACTGATCCTTGCCGGTGCGCATGACGACCTTTTTGATGCCGGCATTGATAATTACCCGACGGCACATGGAGCAGGGCTGCACCGTTTCCAGGTACTCCCCGGTCTTGGCATCCTTTCCTGCCAGGAAAAGGGTGCCGCCCAGGCACTCGCTGCGGGATGCGGAAATAATCGCGTTCATCTCCGCATGGACGCTCCGGCAGAGCTCATACCGCTGGCCGTGGGGAATGTTCAGCTTCTCCCGCAGGCAATAGCCCAAGTCAATACAGTTATCCCGGCCTCTGGGGGCGCCGTTGTAACCGGTGGATACGATCTCATCGTTGCGAACAATGATCGCGCCGTAGTGTGACCGACCGCAAGTGGATCGCTCCAGAACCGTCTCTGCGATATCCAGATAATAGTTCGTCTTATCGATTCTTCCCATGGCACAGCCTCCTGTTCCTGGTTTTTTGTTATTATATCATGTCCTGTCAAGAACTGCAAGTATTTTTCAGATAAACCTGCTTCTCTCCCTATGAAAAGAAGTTGCAATCCCATAGAAAATATTTTATAATCGGATGCAACAATTCCGATCCGAACAGCGTTATTATTTACGAAAGGAGGGCGAGGTCATGCTGGATTCTTCCCTGCTCCGGCGTCTGCAGCACCGGGATCAGGATGCGCTGGAAGCTCTGACGAACAAATACCGTTCCTATGTCTGTACCATCATTTCCAATATGATCACCGGCACCGGAACCTACAGCGACGTAGAAGAGCTCTGTGACGACGCCTTCCTGGCGGTTTGGCAGAACGCGGACACCATTGAGGCCGGCAAGCTGAAGGCCTATCTGGGCACTACAGCCCGGAATAAGGCAAAGAGCTGGCTGCGCACCCGGCGGGAGCTTCCCATGGATCTCGATGAGATCGAGATTCCGGACGGATCCCTTCCCCTGGAGGAAAAAGCGATTCAGGCCGAGCTGGCAAAACGGCTCCGACAGGCCATTGACGCAATGCGGCCCAAGGACCGGGAAATCTTCCTGCGCTATTATTATTACCTGGAGAACACCGACACCATCGCGGCAAGGATGGACATCCCCGCCGCCACGGTCCGCTCCAGACTGGCCAGAGGCAGGGAGCAATTAAAAAATACGCTGTGTAAGGAGGACTGGCCATGAAGATTCGAATCACCGATTTACTGGATCAATATCACGACGAATCCGTCATGCTGACGTCTTCGGAAGCGCAGCAGACGGAGGTTGATAATACCATGAAAGAGACAGTTGAAATCAAACAAAGCAAGCATCGGTTCGGCTGGAAGGAAGGCCTTGCCGTCGCCGCTGCCGCCGCGGTTTTCGTGCTGGGCGGCTTCGGCATCAGCAAGCTGCTGAAAAAGGGTCCCGCGCAGGAATCCCCCGTTGTCTATGAATCCGGAGAAAGCACCGTGCATTCCGAGCCGATTGTCACGGACGATACTTCAGACGATTATGTGCCTGAGCAGCCTGAGGTCTGGACCGACGTGGAATTGACGCCGGAGCTGCAGCGGCAGGCCAACCGCTTTCTGACCTATTTCGCCGAGCAGGGCGTCACGAAGCTGAATCCGGAAGCTGCGGACGACTATGAGCTGGTCAGCTTCGCCCATCTGTACTACAAGATCCATGAACCGGAGGCCATTGTCTATCAGAGCCTGAACGAGGAAAGCTACGAAACGCTGACGGAAACGCAGGTCAACGATCTGCTGATGCGACTGATGAATCGGACGGTCCAGGTGGAAGAAGACACCGATTTCACTGAGCAGCGGGGCGACAACTACGCTGTGCATGAAATGTTCCGGGATGGCTGCTTCTGGTTCCCCGCAGCCGACGGTGATATGCATTCCCAGTTCGCTGTCTGCCAGAGGGTCCAGGACAATGCCTCCGGCGGCCGCAGATTTGACTATAAGGTCTATGATTTCATGGGGCCCATGGACCTGAGCCGGGAGGAGAAGGAAGCCCTCGCCGATCTGACCTCCCAGCAGGCAGAGCAGGATGACACCTATATCGCTGTTATGTCCGGCGCTGCGCTTGTGCAGCTGGACGACCATAGAGATAACGGCTGGTTCCTGCTGTCTCTGAATGCCGCCTATACGGATCAGTTTGAGGATCCGGTGGATCCTTCCGAAGGCACGGACGAGCAGCTGTCTGCGGAGGAGCTCCGCAGCTGCAACCAGCTGCTCAGCCGTCTGGCGGAGCAGGACGTGGCCAGCCTGATCGAGCTGAAGCAGGATGAATCCGCTCTGATGACCTTTGCCCACAATCTGGCGAAGCTTCACACGGACGCTGGCTTCCCGATCACGAAGCAGAGCCGGAACGGCGCGGAATATGACACCATGGCCCTTGCGCACGTCAATGGGATTCTTCGGCAGCTCTTCGGCGCGGAAGTGCATCCGGAAGCAGGCGCGGAATTCCCCTCTCCGATTTACAACGACAACGAAGCCAAGGGCTTTCTTGAGGACGGCACCGTCTGGTTCCCCGTCGGCAGTGGCTATACCTATCCCTGCTTTGCGATTTGCACGAAGGCAGAAAGAACAGAATACGGCTATGAGGACGGAGACGTCTCCGTGGATCTCGCTTGCATTGCCGTGGAATTCAACGTCTATGAGACCACGCTGGAGGACTTTGAAACCGGCAAGGCTGCCGAATACTGTCAGCTGACCGCCCAGGAGGCGGAGGCTCTGGCCGCACAGAAGGTCTTCTATCTGACGGAAAAGGGCACGGCATACATCAGTCTGGTCGGCGGCGGCACCGTACTGGATTATGAGCGGACCTGGGTGGAGCCCGAGGGCTGGGAAGAAGAGTTCCCCCAGGAGTACCCGGTCACAGAATTTCGGATCGAGGGCAAAGGCTTCCTGCAGAGCGGAGAAATTAACCTGTATCGCTATGAGCAGCTGCCTGAGGCCGAGGGCTACATGGACATTCTGACCGGGATCGCCCGGGAAGCCCTGAACAGCCCCGACGCGGCTTACGCGATCGACTCCCCTCACGACGGATACGCAAACTGGTTTATGGAGACCCCGCAGGGTGGATCCTCCGTCTCCGGTTCCAGTATCACCGGACGCTTCACCTATGAGCTTTCACCGGCCTTTGATCGGATTTTGGCGCAGTCCCAGCGCACCGTGACCGATCGGGCCGCCATGGAGCAGGCTGCCCGGGACTATGTGGAAAAGTTCACCGGAATTACAGGCGAGCTGGTCCTTGTGGGTTCCACGGACGATGACCTCCACTATCACGACGTGCGGTTCACCGGTTTGCGGGACGTGGTTGTCCCCACTGTGATTTATTATTTCCGCTCTGAGGAGAACAGCCGGATCCGTCTGGCTGCCCAGGACGGTCTGGAACTTCCGGTTTCCTGCGGTGACAGCAGCCTCGACGACCTGACCGATCATACGTTTGCGGTGACCGTGTGGCCCGACGGAACGGTTGTGCGGGGTAATAACTACATTACCCGTGCCCGGATCGTCGCCGATGGAACGATCCGGATGCCGGACGAATCCGACATGGACCGGATCCTAAGCTTTACGACCTCCTTTGCGGAAAACGACACCTTTGTCCTGGAAGCCGCCGGCGTGGAGCAATACAGCGTCTATTTCGGCTACGGAGAGGTCGGGCCGGTTCTGACCGTAAGATACCATTTTGAAAGCCGCCCGGAGGAGCATCTCACAACCAATATTACGATGGCCGGGCTGCTGGATTGAATTTTGGAAATAAACTGAATTCTAAGATTTTACTATAGAAAAACGCCGCGGAATATGCTATAATATTGCGCGGCGTTTTTTTGCCTGCAGCGCATTCCCTGCCTGCAACATTTTAATTGTTTGAATCGTATTCCTGAATGAGGTGCTAATAAATGATCGATAAAGAGGTCGCAGAGCTGCGGCGAAGATTCAGACAGGACCGGACCGCGATTACGCGGATCTACGGCTGTTATATTAACCAGTTTGCGGAGATCGTCACCACCTTTGACGAGTCTCTCACCATGCTCCCCATGGAGGAGCAGGAGAAATACCTGGAGCTGCTGAAGAAGGGCCTATCCGGCACCATCGGACGAACGCTCTCCGACATCAGCTTCTCCACATCCCAGGTGTTGGACAGCGACGAGCACAGACTCCTTTCCAGACTGCGGGATTCCAAGCTGGCAGACCAGGAGGCCCGTGACGCCCTCTATCAAAAAATCGCCGGATCCCTGAAGCTGGGAGACCACAGCATTCTAGTGCTGCTGGCCTGCGACGTCTACGACGTTCCCTTCCGGGCAAAGGACGGCAGCCTCCAGGCCGACAGCGGCGATCTGCAATTCACCTACGTTGTCTGCTCCATCTGCCCGGTGAAGGAGACCTCCCCCGTGCTGCGGTATGACGCTGCGGAAAAGGCCTTCCGCAACCATGGGACGGATTGGGTTGTGGGCAATCCGGAGCTGGGCTTCCTCTTCCCTGCCTTTGACGACCGGGCGGCCAACCTGTACGGCGCTCTGCTGTACAACCGCAGCAAGGACAACAGCTATGACGGGTTCGTAGACGCGATCTTCCACACCCAGCCCCCCATGGCCATCGGCATCCAGAAGGACACCTTCCGGGAGGTCCTGGTGGACGCTTTGGAGGAGGAGTGCCGGGTGGACGTGGTCCAAAACGTCCATGCCCAACTGCGGGAAATGACGCAGGTCCACAAGGAGGCCCGTTCTCCCGAGCCCCTGCGGGTCAGCTGCCGGGAGGTCGGCGAGATCCTGGAGAGCGCCGGCGTCACCGAGCCGAAAATGGCCAGCTTCCGGGTCAAATTTGAGCAGGCCTTCGGCGTCGACAGTGAAGTTCCGCCGCAGAATCTGCTGGGCACCGCCCAGCTGGAATATAAGACGCCGGAGGTGCTTGTGAAAGTAGACCCGGACCGGCAGGACCTGATCCGGTTCCGGGAAATCGGCGGTGTAAAATACCTGATGATCCAGGTAGAGGAGGGCGTGGAGCTCAACGGTGTTGCAGTCCAGTATCCTCTTCAAGAATCCGAATTAGCAACTGATCTTTGAGAAACTGCAGGAGTATTTCATGAAACGATTGTCATTTTTTCTTGCGTTGATTCTTGTTCTTTCCCTGCTTTCCACGGCTGTCTTCTCTGCGCAGGGGCTTTCTGTCAGCCCGCTGCAGGATGCAACAGAATCAACCCTGTCCTCCGATCCATCGGAAACGGAGGAGCCTGCGGAGCCTTCGGAGCCCACGGAACCGGAGGACCCTACAGAACCTACGGAACCGGAGGATCCTACAGAACCTACGGAACCGGAGGATCCCACTCCGGAGCCCCTCTATCCGAAAACGGAACAGCATCCCATTTATGTCAGTGGAAGCAGTGACGGGTTCTTTCGCCCGCGGGCTTCCTTGACCAGGTCTGAATTCGCGCAAATCATTTATCGACTGACCGACCTCCCGGATTCGGAGGACTGTCCCTTCTCCGATATTCCGGATAACAAGTGGTATACCGCGGCCGTTCGGGCACTGGCTGCCTCCGGCTATATGAACGGGTTCCCGGACGGAACCTTCCGGCCCCGGAACCCGGTTACCCGCGCCCAGCTCGTTGTCGTATTGTCCAAAATCCGGCCCGAAGCGCCTGAAACCAACTCCACCTTCTCTGACGTTCCGGAATCCCATTGGAGTTACGTCGCGGTTTCCCTTGCCCAGAGCAAGGGCTGGGTTTCTGGCTACAGCGACGGGACGTTCCGCCCCAACAAGCCCGTTACCCGGGCGGAGGCTGTCACGAGTCTGAATCAGTTTTTGGGCCGAACCCCGGATCGAGACGTGATTGATCAGGTCTCTGATCTCCTCTATTTCCCGGACGTTCAGAGATCAAACTGGTTCTATTACCAGGTCATGGAGGCCGCAGTCCCCCATGACGCCAGCTTTGCATCCCCCGAGGCTCCGGAAGCCTGGCTGGAGTATACCCCGGAGGGCCCCCATCTGCAGGACGGGTTCCACTGTGTGAACAACAAGCTCTATGTTGTGGAAAACGGGGTCTTTGTCCGCACAGAAGGTGACGGCGCTGTTGGAGAGGTTTCCTATCATTGCCAGGGAGAAACCGGGATCTGCACGGTTTCCGTTCCGATCGTACAGGACTTCAACGGATCGCTGGTGATGATCGGCAGCAGCGGGAATCCCATCGGAACCCCCGGGCAATATCAGAACGGGTTCTATCTTTTGGAAAACACCCTGTATGCAGTGATGAAGGGCTATGTGGTTAACAGCGAAGTCTCTGCTTCCCTCAATGGCGTCAGCTTCCGCTGCTCCGGCCCGGAGGGCGTCTGTACCGCGCAGACGGAGGTGCTGCAGCTGTACAACGGCGAGCTGATCTTCCTCCGGTCCGGCACGCCGATTGCCGCCCCCGGACAGTACCGTAACGGCTTCCATGTGAAGGCCGGTCACCTGTACGTGGTATTGAACGGGAAAATTCGCAACACTGCAGGTAACGGCAACTATGACGGGGTTTCCTATTCCTGTGAAGGCGCAAGCGGCCGCTGCACCACCCCCAATTGGAATCTGCTGTATCTCCCGGATGTGGACATTTCCTGCTTCCAAAAAGCCCTCCCCTCCGATGTGGACTGCAGCTTTACGGACGTTCCCGCTTCCGCAGCCTGCTACCATGCCGTAGCGGTTCAGACGGCTCTGGGTATTCTGGCAGGGACCGACAACACCCATTTTCAGCCCAATGCAGCCGTCACCTACGGCCAGGCCCTGAAGGCAGCTGTGAAGGTGTATGAATTTTATTTCGACGTGGAACCCATGCCCCACGCAGAGACGGATCAGTATTACGCAGGCAAGGCTCTGGAATACGGCATCCTTGACAGGGCTATTTCTGATTACTCCGCCGCCGCGACGCGGGGAGATGCAGCGGCCTATCTCAGCAAAGCAATGCACGGCCGGGAGCTGGACGAGATCAATGACGTAAACGGGATCCCCGACGTGCAGACCTACAGCTCCTATTACAACGCCATGATGACGCTGTATCTGGCCGGCATCACAAAGGGTGTGGACGCAAGCTATAACGGGAAACCTGCCGAAAGCCTGACTCGCGGTGAGCTGGCCCAGCTTCTGACCAGGCTGGTCCTTCCGGCGGAACGGTTGGAATTCAATCTGCATATGAAGATCAACGAAACCTACCGGTACGGCACCAGCGGAAGCGGCAAATACGCCCTCAACGCCTATCGGATCGGCAACGGTAAAAATGTGATGGTGCTCACCTTCGCAATCCACGGGTGGGAGGACAACTGGGCCAAAGACGGTCAGGAGCTGGTTTATCTGGCAGACCAGACCCGGCAGTATCTTCTGAATCATTACGACCTGGTGGAGAACGGCAACTGGTCGGTATACATCCTTCGCTGTCTGAATCCCGACGGCTTGTACGACGGTACAACCTGCAACGGTCCCGGACGCTGCACCACCACCTATTACAACGCTAACGGCGTCCTTGTGAGCGGCTCCGGCAAGGGGATTGATATGAACCGCTGTTTCCCCTACAAATATTCCTCCCGCACCGATGCACGGAATTTCAACGGGACAGCACCTCTGCAATGCGTTGAAGCCAGAGCCCTGGCCCAGTATATCCAAAAAATCAAGGGCAGCGGCCACAATATTCTGATCGATACCCACGGCTGGCTCAGCCAGATCATTCCCAGCTCCGGCAAGGGTACGATCTACAACGCACTGCTGAAGCAGTTCCCATACAGCACCTACGCCAATCTTGCCAATGGCAGCGGGTATTTCTCCTCCTGGGCGGCCTTCAACGTGGGCTACGACAGCTGTCTGTTAGAGCTTCCCTCCTGGATTACGAGTCATGACAAGTTTATCTCCTCGAATTGTGTGGGAAAGTTTGAAGCCGTTGTCGCCGATCTGCTGAAAAACTATAAATCCAAGGGAATTACCCGAGGCCCGCTTCCCGAGGATGAGTTTGAGCTGGACGGAAACTGATTGCTGAATCCATTTATGCAAAAGCCTCACCGACTCTCCGGTGAGGCTTTTATTTTTCAAAAAAAATCTCTGAAATTGCAAAATTCTTCTTTACTTTTCGGAATGTATTTGATATAATACTTGGGCAGATGCGCCGGTGGCTCAATGGATAGAGCATCAGATTCCGGTTCTGAGGGTTGGGGGTTCGAGTCCCTTCCGGCGTGCCAGCATGAAAGCAGTGATTTGGAGAACAAATCACTGCTTTTTTCATAAGGAGGACAGCTATGGACAGCGCAACCATACAGACAGCCTTTGATACCGAAGCCACGATCCGGGAACGGCTCAAAACAATGGCAGAGCCTGCGCTGCAAGCATTCGCGGCGAAGCTGATTCCGACGATCCCAACGGAGTGGATTCTGGGTGTGCGCACGCCCGCATTGCGGGCCTATGCCCGGGAGCTGCGCGGCACAGCCGCGGCCGAGTCTTTTCTGAACAGCCTCCCACATTTGTATCAGGAGGAAAATCTGCTTCACGCCTATCTTTTAGCCTATGAAAAAGACTTTGGCCGCGCGATGACCCTTTTGACAAATTTCCTGCCCTTTGTGGATAACTGGGCGGTCTGCGACGGGCTCTCCCTGCCCTGCTTCAAAAAGCATCGTCAGGACCTTCTTGAGACCGTACCCGGCTGGCTCGGGTCTGACCACACCTACACAATTCGCTTTGGGATCAAGATGCTGATGGACCACTTCCTGGACGCCGATTTCCGTTCGAGCTGTCTGGAAACCGTTGCGGCGGTAACATCTGAGGAGTATTATGTTAACATGATGATCGCCTGGTATTTTGCCACGGCCCTGGCAAAACAATGGGATGCGGCCCTTCCCTTCCTCATGGATGCGCGTTTGGACCGGTGGGTCCATAACAAGACGATCCAGAAGGCTGTGGAGAGCTATCGAATTACGGACACGCAAAAAGCCCTGCTGCGCAGTCTTCGCAGGCCAGGCTGATCACAAAAAAAGCTGCTTCCGACCAGCGGAAGCAGCTTTTTTTGTTGTAATTAGAACACCTTATTCACGGTGCGCTTCACATAAGAGGTGTGCAGCAGCTCGTGGGCCTTGTGAGAGCCGGGCTTACCGAGGTACTTGTCGTAGAGCTCGATGATCTCGGGGTTCTCATGAGACTTGCGGATGGTGTTGGCCTCGTCCAGGCTGTACAGGACCTTGGCGCGCTCGGCGCGGATGTCCACGAAGTTGCGGACAGAGGCATGAACCTGGGGCTGACCGCCGCCGTTGACACAGCCGCCGGGGCAGGCCATGAACTCGATGAAGTGGTAGTTCTTCTCGCCGGACTTGACCATATCCAGGACCTTGCGGACATTTGCCAGGCCGGAGGCCACGCAGATGTTCACATCCATACCGGCAACGTGGTAGGTGGCTTCCTTGATGCCTTCGACACCGCGGACGTCCACGAAGTCGGGACGGGGCAGAGTCTCGCCGGTGAGCCATTCCACAGCGGTACGCAGAGCAGCTTCCATAACGCCGCCGGTGGCACCGAAGATGACAGCCGCGCCGGTGCCTTCGCCCAGAGGATGATCAAAGTCTTCCTCAGGCAGATCGTCCCAGCGGATGCCGGAGCGCTTGATCATGCGGGCCAGCTCACGGGTGGTCATGGTGTAGTCCATGTCGGGCAGGCCGGCACCGGACTGATTGTCACGGCCGATCTCGAACTTCTTCGCGGTGCAGGGCATAACGGAGACGGAGACGATGTCCTTCGGGTCGATGCCCATCTTCTCGGCGAAGTAGCTCTTGGTGATGGCACCCTGCATCTGCTGAGGAGACTTGCAGGAAGACATGTTGTCGGTGAACTCGGGATAGTAGTGCTCGCAGAACTTGACCCAGCCGGGAGAGCAGGAGGTGATCATCGGCAGCTTGCCGCCGTTCTTCACTCGATCCAGGAACTCGTTGGCTTCTTCCATGATGGTCAGGTCGGCACCGAAGTTGGTGTCGAAGACCTTGTCGAAGCCGAGACGGCGCAGCGCAGCAACCATCTTGCCCTGGGCATTGGTGCCGATGGGCTTGCCGAATTCTTCGGCCAGAGCGGCACGGACAGCGGGAGCGGTCTGCACGACCACATACTTGCTGGGATCGGCAATGGCCTTGGCCACATCGTCGATGCAGGACTTCTCATACAGAGCGCCCACGGGGCAGACAGCGATACACTGACCGCAGCAGACGCAGGAGGTATCAGCCAGATCCATCTCGAAGGCGGAGCCGATATTGGTCTTGAAGCCGCGGTTGTTGGCGCCGATGACGCCGATGCCCTGATACTTCTCACAGGCAGCGACACAGCGACGGCACAGGATGCACTTGGAGTTGTCGCGGACCATGTGGGCAGCGGACTCGTCGATCTCGGAGGGGTTCTTGTCGCCGGCGTAGAGGTTCTCGTTCTCGACACCGTACTCACGGCACAGAGCCTGCAGCTCGCAGTTGCCGGAACGGACGCAGGACAGGCAGGAGCAGTTATGATCGGAGAGCAGCAGCTCCAGGGTCTTCTTCCGGTAGGCAATGACCTTGGGCGTGTGGGTGAAAACTTCGGTGTTGTCCCGATCAATGGGATACACACAGGCAGCGCAGAGGCCGCGGGCGCCCTTGACTTCAACGACGCAGATACGGCAGGCGCCGATCGCATTGATGTCCTTGAGGTAGCAGAGGGTGGGGATGGTGACGCCGGCCATTCTGGCTGCTTCCAGAATGGTAGTACCCTTGGGAACGGTCACTTCAATGCCGTTGATTTTAACATGTAATAATTCCACGTTCTGTTCCTCCTTACTTCTTGCTGATGGCCTTGAACTTACAGTTGCCCATGCAGACGCCGCACTTGACGCACTTGTCGGGATCGATGGCAACAGAAGCCAGCTTATGGCCCGGGGCGATGTAATCCGTTCTGCTGATGGCGTTGGCCGGGCAGTTGCGCATGCAGAGACCGCAGCCGATGCACTTCTCGGGATCGACCTGGAACTTCAGCAGATCCTTGCAGACGCCGGCGGGGCAGCGCTTGTCAACCACGTGAGCGATATACTCGTCGCGGAAGTAACGGAGCGTAGACAGAACGGGGTTCGGAGCAGTTTGGCCGAGGCCGCAGAGGGCGTTGGCCTTGATGTAGTAGCAGAGCTCTTCCATCTTGTCCAGGTCTTCCAGGGTGCCCTTGCCCTTCGTGATCTTGTCCAGCATCTCCAGCAGACGCTTGGTGCCGATCCGGCAGGGCGTGCACTTGCCGCAGGATTCGTCCACGGTGAACTGCAGGAAGAACTTGGCGATGTCGACCATGCAGTTGTCTTCGTCCATGACGATCAGACCGCCGGAGCCCATCATGGAGCCGATGGAAATCAGGTTGTCGTAATCAATGGGAATGTCGAAGTGCTCGGCCGGGATGCAGCCGCCGGAAGGACCGCCGGTCTGAGCAGCCTTGAACTTCTTGCCGTTGGGGATGCCGCCGCCGATCTCTTCGATGACCTTACGCAGCGGAGTGCCCATGGGGATCTCCACCAGGCCGGTGTGCTTGATCTTGCCGCCCAAAGCAAAGACTTTGGTGCCCTTGGACTTCTCAGTGCCCATGGAAGCGAACCACTCGGCGCCCTTGAGGATGATCTGGGGGATGTTGGCCCAGGTCTCGACGTTGTTCAGGATGGAAGGCTTCTGGAACAGGCCCTTCTCAGCGGGGAACGGAGGACGGGGACGAGGCTCGCCGCGGTTGCCCTCGATGGAGGTCATCAGAGCGGTTTCCTCGCCGCAGACGAAGGCGCCGGCGCCGAGACGGAGCTCGATATCGAACTTGAAGCCGGTGCCCATGATGTTGTCGCCCAGCAGGCCGTACTCACGGGCCTGCTTGATGGCGATCTGCAGACGCTTAACAGCGATGGGGTACTCGGCACGGACGTAGATATAGCCCTGAGAAGCGCCGATGGTATAGCCGGCAATGGTCATAGCTTCCAGAACCACGTGGGGGTCGCCTTCCAGGACGGAACGGTCCATGAAAGCGCCGGGGTCGCCTTCGTCGGCGTTGCAGCAGACGTACTTCTGATCGTTCTGGTAGGCCCGGGCGAACTTCCACTTCATGCCGGTGGGGAAGCCGGCGCCGCCGCGGCCGCGAAGGCCGGCGTCGAGCAGGACCTGGATCACGTCTTCGGGCTTCATCTCGGTGAGGACCTTGCCCAGGGCCATGTAGCCGTCACGGGCAATGTACTCGTCGATGTTCTCGGGGTTGATGACGCCGCAGTTCCGCAGAGCAACACGGAGCTGAGACTTGTAGAAGTTGGTGTCGTTCAGAGAGACATTCTGGCCGGGCTCGGTGACCTCAGCGCCTTCCTTGTACTCCAGGCGGGTCACGATACGGCCCTTGAGCAGGTGCTCCTCGACGATCTCGGGGATGTCTTCCGGGGTCACACGGCTGTAGAAGGTGCCTTCGGGATAGACGATCATAACAGGGCCGAGGGCGCAAAGGCCGAAGCAGCCGGTCTGAACGATCTTGATCTCGTTGTCGAGGTCCTTGGCCTTGAGCTCTTCGGCAAGGCGCTCACGAACCTGCTGGCTGCCGGAAGAGGTACAACCGGTACCGCCGCAAATCAATACATGAGAACGATACATCGCTGTTCCTCCTTACTTTTCAACGGCGCCGATGGTGTACTCGGTAACAACCTTGCCACCCTGGAGATGCTCCTTGGCAACCCGGCGCGCCTTCTCTGCGGTCATCTTGACGTAGGTGACCTTCTCCTTGTCGGCCTCGTAGACCTCAACGATGGGCTCGTAACGGCAAAGGCCGATGCAGCCGGTCTGGGTCACGGTGACCTTCTCATTCAGGCCAAGATTGTTGACCTCTTCCACCAGGGCGCTGAGCACGGGTCTGGCGCCCGCCGCGATGCCGCAGGTGGCCATACCGACCACGGCGCGGATGCTGCCGGTACCGCTGCGCATGGTGACGCTGTCCTTCATCCGATCACGGATGGCTTGGAGTTCCGCCAAAGTTTTCATAGTAAGTTCCTTTCGTTTCTAATTATGGATTTTCCACAGGGGCGCTTAAGCTCTCGTACACCCAGGAAAGGACCTCGGGTGTGTCGAGCGGAACGTCGCCCAAAATTTCACGCATTTGTGCTGTTTCTAATGTGATCTCACCGGACGGGGTCCGGTAAAGGAAAGAGAAATCAATATCCGGACTTCCCTGGATCAACGTGACCATGGTGCCGGCATAGTCGCCCAGGGGGACACAGTCCAGATGTGTTTTGTCAAAGGTCGCGGTGACCACGGTGCCGTGGTCCTCCTCAGCCTGAGACGAGTGGATCTTGAGCTCTCCGCCCGTCTGCTCCGCAGCCAGCTTCAGCAGCGGCAGCCCCATTCCGACCGGTCTGGTTTTCCGGGTCGTGGTGAAGGGATCCGTCACGGTGGCGACCATTTCGGGAGGCATTCCGCAGCCGTCGTCCGCGATGGTGAGCGTCCGCCATTTTTCATCCTCGATGATCTGAATGGTGATGAGACTTGCTTTCGCTTTCACAGAGTTTTTTGCCACATCCAGAATGTTCAGAGACAATTCCTTCATGCCATTCCCTCCCGTAAAAGTTGAATCAGTACGTCCCGGACCCGCTGTGAGCTGTAGGGTTCGTCGTCAAGCTCAATGGAGTTGGCCGCATCCCTGATGTCCCACAGGTGATGCGCGTCCGATGAGCAGAGCATCCGCCGGTCCTGCAGACCGTATTTTTCGCGGTATTCCTCCCGGTTTTCCCGATCGTTGAGTTCCACCGTAGGAAAGAACGGTCTCTCGGGCAGATCGCCCAGAATGCCGATGATCCCGTTGGATGGACGGTCGATATGGGCCGGAAAGGCCGCGCCGCCGCAGGACAGTGCAAGCGCTGTGCCCTCTTCCAGGCTGAGCGTCGTGGCCGGAATCAGAAGATTCGGCTCTTCTCCGACAACATTGTCGTCTACATCCACAAAAAGCTGATTGCCGAAAATCTCCGGCTTATTGCGGATCGGCAGCCGGTGCTCCCGGACCTGCCGCTCAAATTCCTCCGCCTGCACCAGACCGGGAAACAGACAGACCAGATGGATCTCTTCTGCGGTGGTCAGTTCCATGCCCGGCACACCCACGATCCCGTATTGCCGGCAGGCCTGCAGCAGAGCGCCGCAGTTGCCGCAGGTGTTGTGGTCGGTCAGAGCAATCAGCTGAAGCCCGCAGAGGCTCGCCATACCCGCGATATTCGAGGGGGTCATGTCGTCGTCCGCGCAGGGCGAGAGGCAGGAATGTAAATGCAGATCATAGAAGTAGCGGCTCATAACAGCGCCGCCACCTTTGCGCCGATGGAGAAGGAGGACTCAGCCGTTGAAAAAATGTTAATGCCTTTTTTTTCTGCCAGTTCCTGAACACCGGGGTCCAGCGTCACATCCTCGCTGAGGATCACGCAGGCCACGTCCACCAGAACCGCCACAGCCACCACGTTGTTGTTCGACATAATGGTGATCCAGACGTCGCCGGATTGGGCGTTGCCCATGACCCAGGAAAGCAGGTCGCCGGTGTAGCCCCCTTCGATCTCCCGCTCGGGCTCGCAGAGACAGACCGTCTTCAGCGACAGCCGTTCGGCCATTTCCTGTACGGTCATTTCTCCGCTCCCTCCTTCTGCGCCTGCAAATGGCGTTTGAGCAGGACGATGCAGTCTTCCATCCGGCATTCGCCCTTGACCACGTCCTCAGCGAAGGTACGGCAGGTGGGCGCGCCGCAGGAACCGCAGTCGATCTGAGGCAGCCGCTCATAGATCTCGTCCATCTGCGCCATCATCCGCATGGCCTCGAACCGATCCTCGCTGAACCGCTCCGGGGGCACATAGTCTTTGATGGGGTTATCCACCATGGCGTCGGGCGGGATATAATCGGGCTCCTTGTCCTCCAGATGCAGGTAGTTCCGGTAGTTCGGAAGCCCGCGGCGGAAGGACAGCAGTCTCGACCTGGCGATGTAGGGGTTTTCCACCGTCGCTGCGCCGCCAACACAGCCGCCGGGACAGGCGTTCAGCTCCACGAATTCCAGGGCCGGCAGCTTGCCGTTCTCGATGGCGTCCAGGACCTGGATCGCGTTGTCCATGTCGTCGGCTGCGAGATAGCGGTCTAAATACAGCCCTTCGACCTCGCCGCCGGAGCTGGCCCACTTGACGCCGGCAATGCCGGCCTTGCTGCGCATAGTGAATTCTCTGCCCTTGCCGAATTTTCCGGAGAGCTGCTTATAGACGTCGCTGATCGAAATCACGTAGTCGATGCTGCTCTTGGTCTGGGAAAGGCCGTTCTTCGCGTAGCTGGTTTTTGCCGGGCAGGGAGAGATAAAGACGGTGCAGATCTCCTCGGGCATCAGCGTCGGATACTTCTGCAGGGCGGAGGCCTTCGCGGCACGGCTGGCATATTCCACCGGGGGCAGAATCGGAAGCACATGATCGCATAGCTCCGGGAAGCGGATCCGGATCAGCCGCACGATGGCAGGACAGGCTGAGCTGATGACGGGTTTGAGAATGTTTGGTTTACGCATATACCGCCGCGTGCATTCGGAAATGATTTCCGCGCTGCGGGCAACTTCGTAGACGTCGTCAAATCCGAGCTCCAGGAGGCCCTGAAGCAGCTCGCCAATATCGGCAAGCTCGTCAAACTGCCCGTAAAGAGCCGGAGCCGGCAGGGCAATGCGCCATTTGTACTTGGGGTCAATGTCGCTGAGTGAATCGAATACCGCCCGCTTTGCCTTGTGCTGACAGACCCGCACGCAGCGGCCGCAGTCGATGCAAAGCTCCGAGCGGATCACAGCATGACCGTCGCGAACACGAATGGCCTCCGTGGGGCACTGACGCAGGCAAGAGGTACATCCGATGCACTTTTGCGCATCCAGAGAAACAGAGTGCTGGAATTCTGCCATTGAATCACTCCCCTCGTGCTAAACGCTCACGACCATTGTGAGCTTGGTTCCGACACCGACCTGGGTTTCGATCTCAAGGCTGTCGGTGTATCGTTTCATGTTTGGCAGACCCATTCCTGCGCCGAAGCCCATGTTGCGAATCTGCTCGGTGGATGTGGAGTAGCCTTCCTTCATGGCAAGCTCCACGTCAGGGATGCCGGGACCGTGGTCCTCCAGCACCATGACGACCTTGTCGGGATAGACCATGACGTCCGCTGTACCGCCGTCGGCATGGATCACCATGTTGATTTCACCCTCATACATGGCAATGGAGCAGCGCCGGATCACATCGGAAGGAAAGCCCAACTGGCGCAGTTTCTTTTTCACTGCGACGGAGGCGTCTCCCGCGGAGGAGAAGTCCATTCCGTCAATCTCGAAGTGGAAATGCAGCGCCGACATGGGATCACGCTCCGTTCAGCAGACCGGTCTCATAGAGACGGCCCGCAGCCGAGAACATGTGGTGCTCCGTGACCATGGTAACGATGTCGTTGGCGTTGGACAGAGACACGATCTCGGGGGTGGGACGCTTGCCGCAGACGAACACGATGCAGTGCATATCCAGCATCATCGCCGTGCGGACGACCTGCGGGTTCAGGAGCCCCGTGATCAGCACAGACTGATTGGTAGCATAGGCAAGCACGTCGCTCATCATGTCGCAGCAAAAGGCGTCATGAACTTCGGTGTCCAGCATATCCTCGCCGCACAGGATCTTTGCGTCCAGCAGGGCTGCGATTTCACGAATTTTCATGGGCATCCTCCCTTTTGGCGTTTTGAAGCGGATTAATACTTGGCCAGGATGCCTTCGATCATGTCGGGAGTCAAACGGCCGTAGACGTCTTCGTTGATCATCATGACGGGAGCGAGGCCGCAGGCGCCGACGCAGCGGCAGGCTTCCAGAGAGAACTTACCGTCGGGGGTGCACTCGCCTTCCTTGATCTTCAACAGCTCGATCAGCTTGTCGAGGACAGCCTGAGAGCCCTTGACGTAGCAGGCTGTGCCCAGGCAGACGGAAATGCGGTACTCACCCTTGGGCGCCAGTGCAAACTGAGCGTAGAAGGTTGAGATGCCGTAGATCTTTTCCAGGGGAGCTCCGGTGGCGTCGGAGATCATAGTTTGGACCTCAATGGGCAGATAGCCATAGATGTCCTGGGCTTTTTGCATGATGGGCATCAGGGAGCCGGGCTGGTCCTTCAGTTCGGCGATAACGGCCATCAGCTTCTCTTCTTGTTCCTTCGTGCCACGAAAAGGAACTGTCGTTACTTTACAAGCCATAGGTTCTTTTATACCTCCTGTTGTGATCGCGCGTATATATTCGCGTACAGATTAAATATATCAGATTATCACTGAAAAGTAAAGTGGTAATCCTTGTTTTTTTGTTTAGAATCATAAAAATATGCAGAATTAACATTCAGCAAAACCCAGGCTGCGGCAACAGTCTGCCGAAGCCTGGGTTTTGCTGATATTATTATTCTGCGTGTTCCGTTTTGCCTCAGACAAGCTGTTCGGCGGCAGATTCCCACTGCGCCATCAGATCGTTCAGATCGGCATCGGCTGCCTCCCGTTCGGCGGTAAGCCGCAAAAGCTCCTGATAGTCGGTGGCTGCCGCCTGAAGCTGCTCGTCAAGCTCGGAGATCCGCTGCTCCTGCTTTTCGATCTCCCGTTCCAGCCGGCGGACCTCCTTCTCCAAGGCCTTGGAATCCACCTTTGCCCTCGGTTTTTCCTTTTTTTCCGGCTTCGCGGTCTGGGGGATGGGCCGAACCGCCGCATTTTCCTTCAGACTGCGGTATTTGGCGTAGCCGCAGGGATAATCCTTGATCTGTCCGTCCTCCAGCTCCCAGATCCGGGTGGCAAATTTGTCCACGAAGTACCGGTCATGGGAGACAAACAGCAGCGTGCCCTCGTATTCCTCTATGGCGCACTCCACCCACTCCCGGGAGGCGATGTCCAGATGGTTTGTGGGCTCGTCAAGGATCAGCAGATTGATCTTCTCATCCATCAGCATGCAAAGCCGCAGCCGGGACTGCTCGCCGCCGGAGAGGGTCCCCACGGTCTTGAACACGTCCTCCCCGGAAAACAGGAAAGCGCCCAGGCGGTCTCTGGCTGCCTGGGGGGTGCAGTTGAGCTCATAGAGCATGGTGTCGTACAGGGTCCGCTCCGGATGGGCAAACTGCATCACCTGGGGCAGATAAGCGGTCTTCACCGTGGGACCGAAGCGGATCCGACCGGCGTCCACCGGCTCCTCCCCCAGAAGGCAGCGCAGGAAGGTGGTCTTGCCGGTGCCGTTGTCACCCAGGATCGCGATTCGCTCGCCGCCCTCCACGTGCAGCTCCACGTCGGAAAACAGCGTTTTTTCGCCGAACCGCTTGGAGAGATCCTTTACGGAGAATACAGCGTCGCCGAAGAACTCCTTTTCCCCGAACCGGGCCTTCAGAGTTTTTTCGGTTCTTGGCCGTTCGGTCTTGCGGATCCGCTCCAGCCGGTGCTGCATAGCCATCGCCCGTCGGTAGAGCACCCGGTTGTTGATGCCCCAGCCCTTCATACGCTCTACGGTGTAGGAAAGCTGGCTGATTTTGGCCTGCTCCTGCTCATATTGCTTGAGCTGCAGATTGAATCGGGCCTGCTTCTCCTCCAGATAGAAGGAATAGTTGCCGTTATAGTGCTCGGCCCTGCCGTCCCGGATCTCTATGATCCGGTCCACCACCTGATCCAGGAAATAACGGTCGTGGGAGATGGTCAGGGTGGTGCCCTTGAACTGCTTGATGTAGCTCTCCAGCCACTCCACGCTCTTGAGATCCAGGTGGTTCGTGGGCTCGTCCAGCAGCAGAATATCCGTGTTCTCCAGAAGCAGCCGGGCCAGGTTCACCCGGGTCTTCTCTCCGCCGGAGAGCTGGGTGAAAAAGCGGTCCCGCATGGCGGCCGGGATCCCCAGGCCATTGCAGATTTTGTCCACGTTCATGTCCATGTCGTAGCCGCCGCCCACCTCATAGGCATTGGTCAGCCGATCATACTCCGACAGAATGGCCTTGTCGGAGGAAACCGTCATCTGATGCTCCAGGGCCTCCATCCGTTTTTTCATGGCGAACAAATCCCGGTAGGCGGAGCGCAGCACGTTTTCCACGGTATAACCCTCCGGGTAAACCGGGATCTGGGAAATGAGGCCGATTTTCCGGCCGGGCGCAAAGACGATCACGCCGTCGTCCGGCTCCAGCTCTCCGGTGAGCATACGAAAGAGCGTCGTTTTTCCACAGCCGTTCCGGCCCATGATTCCGACGCATTCTCCGGTCTGTATTTCAAAAGTCAGTCCGTCCAGCAGGATCTCTCCCACCTCGAAGGACTTTTTCAGGTTCTGTACAGATAATTCAATCATAGTGATTCATTGTATGTGAGTCGAGCTTCGTTTCTTCCAGCAATGAGAACAGGGCTTCCCGCGTGATCACACAGTTCAGCGCGGTCAGCAGGGCGTTCGCGCTGAGATTTTCCGGGAAACCCAGTTTTTTTTGGAGGGACTTCCGCCGTGCTTTGCTGTCGGCACCGCCCGACAGTCCCAGTTCAAACAGGTCGGTTTTGGTGATCTGATTGGCTGTTGCAGTTCGCGGGCGGCCAATGGCCGCCCCTACGGTGAGGTCGTCCAGGAAGGTCGCGCCGGCGTTTTTTAAGGCGGTGAGCAGGGTGGCGGGGTCCATGCCCTCGACGCCTAACTTGCCCTCCTTGCCCGGGGCGGCCTTGCGCTTTTCCTTGCCGGGAATGTCGGGGATATAGGCGTGCTTCACAAGCTCCGGCGGAATGGCGCCCTTCAGATAATTCCGGATCACCAGGCCCCCGCCGTCGCTGTCCGTCAGGATGATGAGGCCCCGCTGTTCCGCAACACGACGAAGCAGGGACAGGGTATCGGGATTTCTGAAGATTCCGAAGCCGTTGGTGACAAAGATGGGAGCGTCGATGATCTGAGAAAGGGTGTTTTGGTCGTAGCGGCCCTCCACCACCAGGGCTTCCTTGATCTTAAGCATGCCGGGCCTCCCCTGCCAGCTTCAGAATCAGCAACTCCAAAATCCGTTCCGGCTCGTCGAAGGAGGTCTTCATCTGCAGGTCCGCCTCCAGGCACAGTTCTACCGCCCTGGCGCAGAAGGCTTCCGGGAGTCTGCGGGCATATTCCATGGCCTTCTGGGCCGGATATCCGTTGATGCCGCAGAGCTTCATCAGCTCCTGCTGACCCTTGCCGTTGGTCAAGAGCCGCTTGGCCGTGAGAATTCGCCGCATCTGGCTGCCCACTGAGCCCAGAATCATCAGAGGCTCCTCCTGCATCTGCAGCAGCGTATGGAGGCATTGCAGGGCGGCCTCGTACCGCTCCGACGCGATGGCGTCGGTAAGGGTGAAGGTGGCGGCCTCCAGAACCGGCTCCACCAGCAGATCGATATCCGCCTGGGAGACCACCGGGCCCTGCACATAGGCCCCAAGCTTCTGAATCTCGGAAAGCAGCGTGGTCATATCTCCGCCGGTCCGGTGGATCAGATATTGGGCATCCCGCACCGTGATCTGTTTTTCATATTTCTTAAAATGTCGGCCGATCCAGGCCACCAGCTCCCGCTCAGAGGGCTGGGAGAATTCCACGATCAAGGCCTGCTCAAAGGCCTCGGCCAAGGCCTTCCGCCGTTTGTCGATTTTGAATTCCACGGAGTCATAGACCAAAACCACGGTGCAATAATCCGGGATATCTCCGAAAAACTTGGCGTAGTCGTTCCCGTCCTCCCCCAGCTGGAAGAAATTCACATCGTCGATCTGAATCATGCTGGTGGGACTCATCATGGGAATCGCCTCCAGACTGTCGTGGACCGCCTGCAGGCTGATATTCTCCTGGGTAAACCGATGATAGTTGAAGGTTTCAGCAAAGTCCTCCACCAAAAGCTTATGGAGGCTGTTCAGATAATGGCTTCGGAGATAGGCCTCCGTACCGTGAAACACATAGAATCTGCCCGGTTTGTTGTTTTTCAGATCCGCCTTCAGGCGGTCCAGCGGAGTATCTCCTGCCACAGCTTTCACCTTCTTATTTCAATTTGTCCGCATTCCAGCGTTGTGTATACGTCAGCGCCGAGCTTCTCCAGCCGCTTCAGCACATGGTCTGACGGATGTCCGTAGTTGTTCCTGCCGACGCTGATGAGCACGGTTTCCGGCCGGATTGCCCGCAGCAGCTCTCCGCCCGTAGAGGTTTCTGCGCCGTGATGCCCTGCCACCAGGGCCTCCACATCCGGCAAATCATGGGTCTGGAGCAGACAATGCTCCGCATACTGATCCATGTCGCCGGTAATCAAGGTGTCGTAATCCAAGACCGTAAACAATACCGCCAGAGAAGCGCTGTTATCGCTCTCCATGGACACCGGCGCAAAGATCGTCAGAGCCCCCTCCGCCAGCGGCAGCCGCAGATCCTCCGTCACATAGACGATCCGCACCTGCTTACGGGAAGCTGCTGTTTCGATGGCAGACCGGGTATCCGGGTCAAAGGAAACGTCCGGCAGATAAATCGTATCCACAGGCACTCGTTCCAGCAGACTGAATACACCGCCGACGTGGTCCACGTCATAATGGGTCAAAATCAGCGCATCCAGCCTCCCGACGCCGACTGTGTTCAGATAATCCGCTGCCTCCGTTCCGGCTTTGCCGGCATTGGAGCCGCCGCAGTCTACTATGGCCGAAAACTCCTCCGTCCGCAGGCAGATACACTGCCCCTGCCCCACGTCCAGCGCTGTGACCGAAAAATGCTCCATCCGGCCGCCGGCTCTGAAAAAGATCACCGTCAGCACCAACGCGCCGCCGATGCACAGCAGCGGCTTTCCGTAATTCTTTTCCCGCAGGAGCAGAATCAACGCAAATACAAGATAGGCAAACACCAGAAACAGCACCGTATAGACGGAACTGACCGGCAGAATTGCGCCGGGCAGACCGGAAATCTTCCGGCTGACCAGCAGGATAAATCGCACCGGCCAGGCAATGACCCAGCCGATGATCCGCCCAAGGGGCAAATATGCAAGTCCGCAAAGCGCGGTCAAAAGGCCTCCGACAAAGCAGATGCACACCACCCAGACGACCAGCACATTGGAAACCAGCGAATAGGTGCTGACAGTGCCGTAGATAACGGCCGTCAACGGCAGGGTTAAGGAAAGCGCGGCAATCGTGGCGCAGATCGTACTAAGGACACCAGATACCAGCTTTTCCCAGCGGCCAACGATCCAATTCCGGAAGCTTACAGGTCCGAAGGTGCGTGGCTTCCAATGCAGCAGGGTCTTCCAGGGTCGGCTTTCTTTGAGATGGGTGTAAAGGGGCTTTGTAAACAGGAGGAGCCCCGTCATGGCCAAAAAGGACAGCTGAAACCCGGCGTCTGCCACAGTCCAGGGATTACAGGCCAGAATCATCAGCGCTGCATGCCCCAGGTTTGTCGGCGTGTCGCTTTCCCGTTTCAGCAGCGGCGCCAGAAGCATCAGAATCAGCATTACGGCTGCACGCACAACCGAAGCGGAGGCTCCCGTCAGAAACACGAAGAACAGCAGCACGGCAATCCCGATCAGACTGCCGAGTTTGCTGTTTCTGCCAAGCAGCAGGACCAAGGCAGACATCAGGATCGCAACGTGCATGCCGGAGACCGCTATGATGTGGGACAAACCGGCTGCCGTCAGATCGTGCCTTGCGCCTGCATCCAGCTCGGATCGATCGCCGCAGAGAATCGCCTGCAGAAAGGGGCTGACGTCCGCCGGGGCGGCCTGGCGCAGGATTTCGCTGAGCCGATGGGCTGCCAGCCGCGGAAGCACGCGGATCGACAGATGCTCCGGCCTGCTCACCCTTTGGATTTTTCCGCTTCCCACAAGGTGAATTCCCTTGGAGAGCCGGTAACGGCCGGCAGCGTCGCTGCTTCCGTCTGCAGCGGGACGCAGGGTGAATTCCCCTCGGATCACGTCTCCGGGGCGAAGCGCATCCGGCGCTTCGCCGTAATAAAGCAGCGTGGAATAGGTGGAATTTCCGCACAATACCTCCGCCTTGACAGAAAAGCCGTAATCGGTTTTCTCGGGGTATTCCAGAAGCTGCGCCGTAATCTGGCCTTGCCGGCCTGCCTGGTTCCGGGCGGGCTTCAGATATAGTCCGTCATAGCCCCAGCACCAGAGCAGACCGATCAGCAGGCCAAGGCTGATGCACCTGGCCCTGCCGGGCCAAATGCTGCGAAAGAACAGCAGCAGCCCAAACAGCAGCAGACACAGAGCCCCGGCGGCAAGCCAGAGCTTCCGGGGCAGCCAGTAAACGGTCAGGAGGCAGGCCGCCGTGAAGCCGCAGGAAAACAGCAGCAGCTTTCGCATATAGACGACCTCTCCCCTTCCGTTTTACAGTTTTCAGCTGTAGAAGTTTATCTTACTCTCAGTTGAAGCTGCCCAGCTCCTTACCGGCCAGGACATGGAAGTGCAGATGATGCACGGTCTGGCCTGCGATGGCGCCGCAGTTGGTCACCACCCGGAAGCCCTCTGCAAAGCCCAGCTCCTTTGCCAGCTTTGCGATCACGGCGTAGATATGGCCCACCAGGGCGCCGTCTTCTTCGGTGATCCCGGCCGCGGAGGCCAGATGCTTCTTGGGAACCACTAAGAAATGGGTGGGCGCCAGGGGCGCGATGTCATAGAAGGCAAAGCAAAGCTCGTCCTCGTAAACCTTCTTGGAGGGGATTTCCCCCGCAATGATCTTGCAGAAAAGGCAGTCGTTCATGGTATATCCTCCTTCATCATCGAGTCATTTTGAGCGAATCGAAGCAGAGTCGAAAAATCCGTTTCCTTCTCACTTCGCGTTTTTCAGCACATAGTCGTCCACGGTGGCCAGAGCGTCGTCCAGCTTCAAGGCGTCCTTGCCGCCGCCCATGGCGGAGTCGGGCTTGCCGCCGCCGGAGCCGCCGCAAATGGCGCAGACCTGCTTCACCAGCAGACCGGCCTTGAGACCCCGGGCCACGGCGTCCTTGCCGCAGACTGCCAGAATGGAAATTTTCCCCTCGTTCTCAGAGGCCAGAACCGCCACGAGACCGGGCTCCTTGTCCCGGAGCATATCCCCCAGCTTCCGCAGATCGGGAACGCTGATGCCGTTGCGGATGGCGGTGAGCACCTTCAGCCCGGCCACGTCCTTGGCCGAGAACATAAACTGGCTGACCTCGCCGGAGAGCATCCGGTCCTTCATGGACTCCATCTGCTGCCGCAGGTCCTTCAGCTCGCTCATGGTGGCTTCCGCCTTGCGGATCAGCTCACCGGGGCTGGTTTTCAGCGTCTCGGCCGCCTGAAGGATCGTCTTCTGGAACCGGTCGATTTCATCCAGCACAGCGGGGCCGGTGATGGCCTCGATCCGACGGACGCCGGAGGCCACGGATCCCTCGGAGGTGATCCGGAACAGGCCAACCTTGGCGGTATTATCCAAATGAGTGCCGCCGCAGAATTCCAGAGAGGGACCCATCTTTACGACACGGACGATATCGCCGTATTTCTCACCGAAAAGGGCGGTCGCGCCCAGCTTCTGGGCCTCCGCAATGGGCAGGACCAGAGTCTCCACGTCAAAGCCCTCCAGAATCAGGTCCATGACCTTACGGTTGACCTCTCCGATCTCCTCCGGCGTCATGGCGGAGAAGTGGGTAAAGTCAAACCGCAAATGATCGGGCTCCACCAAGGAGCCGGCCTGGTGGCAGTGATCACCGAGGACAGATTCCAGCGCATACTGCAGCAGATGGGTCGCAGAGTGGGCGCGGCGGATGGCCTGGCGGCGGGTTACGTCGATGGCCGTATGGGCGGCATCATCGGTCTTGATCTCACCGGAGACCAGATGGCCGTGGTGGAGATATTTGCCGCCCTTGTCCTTCAGCACGTTGCGGACCTCAAAGACAGAGCTGCCAACAGCGATGGTGCCGTGGTCGGCCAGCTGGCCGCCCATTTCGGCGTAGAAGGGCGTCTTGTCCAGCACCAGGATGCCGTCTTCGCCCCCGGCGATGGCGCCGGAGACCTCTCCGTCCACCACCACGGCCAGGACACGGCCTTCATCTTCGTTCTTTTCATAGCCGGTAAACTCGGTGGGGGTGTTATCCAGGCCCAGGTCGATGCCCTCCCAGGCCAGATCGCCCAGCTTCTTCCGGGCCTCCCGGGCCCGAACCTTCTGCTCCTGCAGCAGCTTCCGGAAGCCCTCCTGATCCACCGTCATGCCGGCTTCCTCGGCCATATCCACGGTCAGATTCAGGGGGAAGCCGTAGGTGTCGGAAAGCTTGAAGGCGTCCTCGCCGGAGAAGACGGTCTCATTGGCAGCCTTATGGGCTTCCAGCATCTCGGAGAAAATTTTCAGACCGCCGTCCAGAGTCTTCAGGAAGGTTTCCTCCTCAGACTTGATGACCTTTGTGAGGAAGCTCTGCCGCTCCCGCAGGTAGGGATAGTGGCCCTCATTTTCGTGAACCACCGTGTCCACCACGTCGAACAGGAAGGGCTTATCCACGCCCAGCAGCTTGCCGTGACGGGCAGCCCGCCGCAGCAGCCGGCGCAGCACGTAGCCCCGCCCCTCGTTGGAGGGCAGAACGCCGTCGGCAATCATAAAGACCGCGGAACGGATATGGTCGGTGATGACCCGCAGGGACACGTCGATCTTATGGCTCTGGCCGTAGTGGGCGCCGGTGAGCTCTGTCACCCGCTTGGTGATATTCATCACAGTATCCACATCGAACAGGGAGTCCACGTCCTGGCAGACCACCGCCAGACGCTCCAGGCCCATGCCGGTATCGATGTTCTTCTGGACCAGGTCCGTGTAGTTGCCGTGGCCGTCGTTGTCAAACTGGGAGAAGACGTTGTTCCAGACC
>CACXJE010000006.1 GCA_902767915.1 Oscillospiraceae bacterium
ATCAGATATTTCATGGCGCTTGTGCTCCTTCCGGTGTGATGATTTCGTAATAGCCCTGTACCTCGTTCCGATTCTCGGAGATCATCTGCCAGACGGCAGCCCCCAACAGCAGCAGGGCAGTCACGGCCACGGCTGCTGTCATCAAAAAGATCTTCCGGCGGATCCGGAAGGCCCGGTTGATCTCCCCGTAGGTCATTTCAGAGACAAAGCTCACCGCCAGCTCCTCCGGGGAGCCGAACTGCTCCCGGAGCTCCGCCTCGTCGGCCCAGGGATGGTTGGCCAGATAGTCTCCCACGCTGCGGCGGATCTGGGACAAAAAAGACCGTTTTCGTCTTCCGCCGATGGGGAGCCTCCGGGCAACCTTCCGGCAAAAAGCCTTCTGCCGCCGCTCAAGCGGTTTCGTGGGCCTGCTTTTCATCGGTTGCCTCCAAAATGCTCCAGACGCCCCGGGTGATCTGCTCATAGTCCGCCCGGATCTCCTGCAGGAACTGTCTGCCCTCCTGGGTGAGGGAGTAGTAGACCCGGGTCATGCGCTTGCCCACCAGGACCTTTCTGTCTGATACGAAGCCCTGCTCCTGAAGACGGTAGAGAACAGGGTAGAGCGTACCCTCCTGCAGCTTCAGCTGCCCGCGGCTGAGCTCCTCCGTCGCCTGGACCAGCTCATAGCCGTACATTTCCCGGCTCTGCAGCAGGGACAGGATGCAAAGGGTGGTGACACCCTTTTTGAAATTTGGCTGCATGCGTTCTGTCATAGCGCTTCCTCTTTTCTTTTAATAAAATAATTATATCAAAATTATTTTGAGTTGTAAATACTATATAATGCAAAATATTGTTGACAAATAGTAGCTCCTGTGATATGGTAAAGGCAGAACCGAACGAAGGGGGAGGGAGCGCAAGTGATTTTGCGACACAGCCTGTCCTCGGTGCGCCGGACGCCCTGGAAGAGTCTGCTGTTTTCCGGTCTGATCCTGATCCTGTCCCTGGTGGTGACCCTGGGCGGGACCATGCTCTACAGCTGCCTGGCGCTGCTGAACCAGAGCCGGGCGGACTACGTGACCACCGCCGTGCTGGATTATCAGGGCGGCAAGTATCCGGACAGCGAGACGATCGACGGCACGGCCCGGAGTCTCCATGAATCCATTGACTTTGACGCCATCGAAGCGCTGGATTTCGTCCGGGAAGTGGACCGGCAGAAAACCGCGGCCGCATATATCAGCGGAATCCGGATCCCAAGCGTGCTGTCCCTGACCGGGGCCATCACCGTGGTGGACGTGACGGTGTTTGCCACCTACGGAATCGGGCTCGACGAACGGAACCTTTCTCAGATGTCGGAGGACGAACAGGAAATGTGGCGTATCCGGATGGAGCAAGAGGATCCCAGCGTCCGGGCGGAGGTCAACCAGGTTCTCTGCGGTGACGCCATGAAGAAAGGACAACAGATCAATCTGTCTCCGGACTGCTGGGAGACGGTTACCGTTGATACCGCATCAGGCCCGGCGATTGTCGACGTGGTAAAATACCACGGCACGGTTCCGGAAAAGGGCCATCGATACCTGGTTTGCCTGCGGGACGGCGGCGTCAGCCAGGGGATGGTTTCTCTGCGGAGGTTCCGGGTGCTGGAGGCCTATGGCGGAGACTATAACGACCTGGTGATTCCGGCGGCTGCCGCCCTGGGGGAGACCATTGAGGATCCGATCTGTGAGATCCCCTTGGAGGGTCCGGATCCCGATGCTCCCGGCGCTCGGCGCTTTTTCCATCTGATTGAGGCGGCGGAGAAGATGGATCACTGCCTGTACACCCTGGCTGTAGAGGATCCGGCTTTCCTGCCGGAGTTCTCCCAGGGGGAGTACGGAATTGTGGAGGGGGAGCTCTACGACCCCGCCGATCTGGCCGACGGGACGATCTGCTGCCTGTTTCCCAAGCGCTATGCCGATCAGCTGGAGCTCCACGCGGGGGACGAGATCAGCCTGGAGCTGCTGTCCGCCCGGGAGCCCATCGGATCCAACTACTGGCCGGGCTGCGAGACGTCTGAGGTGACCTGCAAGGTCGCCGGAATTTACGACTGCTCCACCGAGATCCTGCCCCGGATCTATCTGTCGAATTTCCCGACCGGCTTCCAGGCGGCGGGCCCAGTGGGCTATACCCTGGGGAACCTGCGGCTGCGCAGCGGAACGACCCGGGCCGAGCTGGATCGGCTTCGTTCCCTGCTGCCGGAGGAGGTGACCCTGACGGTCTATGACCAGGGCTTCGCCAACCTGGAATCTGCCATGGAGGAAATGAAGCTGGAGGCCCTCACCCTGTTGGGGGTCTGCTTGCTGGCGGGTCTGGTGCTGCTGACGGTCTTTGCCCGGGTCTTTGTGGGCCGACAGGAGGAGAGCCTGGAAACCATGCGGATGATGGGCACCCCCGGCCGGAAGCGGGCGGCCTATATTCTGATTTCCACCGGGGTCCTGCTGCTTTTGTCCGCCGGAGCCGGCGGCGTGCTGGCTCTTCGGTTTTCCGAGCTGCCGAACCGGGTGCTGCAGCGTTCGGTGGCGGGCCTGGATCGGAGCATTCTGCGTTACAGCAACCTGAGCCTGGGCGTCACCCGGACGGTCAGCGCCGCGGTGAAGATGCCCTGGCAGCTGATTGCGGTTTGCGCGGGCTCCGTGGTACTGCTGGGCTGGGTCCTTTGCCTGCTTCGGCTGCGGCGGATGGGACGGCCCGTCCGGGAACGGAGCGCCAGGGCTCTGGCCCCCAGAGACAGCGCTCGAATCTCCGGGGCCGGCAGAAAGTATCTGCTGCTGTCGATCGGCCGGAACAAGCTGCGCAGTAGTCTGATCCTCTGCCTGATTGCCGTCATGGTCTGCTTTGTCGTGCTGCTGAACGGGGCCCTGGAGGCCTACCGGCAACAGCGGCAAAACCTGGATCGGGATACCGTGATCCGGGGATATCTGACCAGCTATAACGGCCGCAGCCGCTACCGGCTGAATCTGATTCAGGGCGAGCTGGAGGAGCTGGAGCATTCCGGCCTGTTTGAGGATCTGACGCTGATCTGCGGCGACGCCATCAGCAGCGGGCCGACGCTTGCCCAAAAGTCGGACGGAACGCCGGGAGAAGCCTTCGACTGGGAGACAAAGCCCCAAACCGAGGCGGAGCTGTTTCAGTTCAGCACCTCGGGCCTTACCGACGGCAATCAGCTGATTTATCTGCGTGACCTGGGCGCGGCGCCGGAATTCGGCGGCAAAATGCCGACGGTCCGATGGCTGGAGGGCTACGACGAGGGCTGGTTTGCCGGAACGGAGGGACTGACCGGCCTGCGGCTGGTGATGGAATACGGACAGAAGGGTATTTGGAGCTTCCAGGAGGACAGACGGGAGCTTTGCTGCGTGGCTTCCTCCGGATTTCTGGACCAGCTGGGTGCGGAGCTGGGGGATACCCTGGCCATGGAGCTGATGGTTCCCATCCCGCCACCCTCGGAATACATGGCCAATGCCGGGGACTATCTGGCTGCGGCCGCGCAGAATCCGGTGGTCGTAAAGTACAAAATTATCGGCGTCTATGAAGGGGACTCGGATCGGAGCAACCTCTATACCCGCTTCGCCAACCATCCAAAAACCGTGGGCAAGTGGGCGGCGATCCGCTCGCGCTTTTCCGCGGCAGCCTTCACGCTGCGGGATCCCGCCCGGCTGCAGGAGGCAAAGGACTGGCTGTGGGATAACAATTTCAGCCTGGTCAACCAGGCCCGCCGACTCCGGATCTTCCCGATCCTGGAGGACCGGGACTATCTCAACGCCGCCAGTCGGCTGGACCGAAACGTGGCCTATCTGCGGGTTCTGCTGCCGGTGCTGACGGTTCTGGCCCTGCTGGGAGGCTTTGCCTCAGCCCTGCTGCTCCTGGGCAGACGGCTGCAGGAAATCACAACTCTGCGTCAGCTGGGGATGTCCCGGCTGCGGACCTTCGGCGTCTTCTGGACTGAGCAGCTGCTGCTCTGCCTCGGGGGCGTGCTGCTTGCCCTGGTCGTCAGTCTGCTTTTGCGGAGGAATTGGCGGCTGCCCCAGGCCCTTGCCTTCCCGGCGGGGTATCTGGCGGGCAGCGCCGGGGCAATCCTGCGGCTACTGCGGGGGAAGCTTTCAGAACTACTGCATGAAAAGGAGTGACCGGGATGAAGCTGGAATTACAGAACGTGCATTTTTCTTACCGCACCCGCTATCAGACCACAGAGGTGCTCAAGGGGGTGGACTGCGTCTTTTCGGAGGGACAGGTCTATGGGATCATCGGAAAATCCGGCAGCGGCAAGAGTACGGTCCTGTCGCTGATGGCAGGGCTCATGCTGCCCCAGACCGGCAGCGTTCTGCTGGACGGAGCGGATACCAGGAAACTGAACCTGGAAACCTACCGCCGGGAAAAGGTGGCGGTGGTCTATCAGAGCTTCCGGCTGCTGCCCCTGCTGACCGTTGAGGAAAACGTCATGTATCCCATGGAGCTGCGAGGCATGAAGCGGAAGCAGGCCCAAAGGCTGGCCCGGGACTATCTGCGGCAGGTGGATCTGCCGGAGCAGACCTGGCGCCGGTTTCCGGCCACCCTTTCCGGCGGCGAGCAGCAGCGGGTGGGCATTGCCCGGGCCCTGGGCACCGAGAGCCGCCTGCTGCTGGCGGACGAACCCACCGGCAACCTGGACTTTGAGAACAGCGCGCAGATCATCGGGATCCT
This sequence comes from Oscillospiraceae bacterium, assembly GCA_902767915.1. Lineage (GTDB taxonomy): Bacteria > Bacillota > Clostridia > Oscillospirales > Oscillospiraceae > JAFRPC01. The sequence goes on from CACXJE010000006.1 coordinate 4,693, forward strand.
GAAGCGGCTGGCCCGGGAGCAGGGCTACTGCGTGGTGATTGTGACCCACGATGTGGACGTAATGGACGAGCTGGACGTCATTTACCGTATGCGGGACGGACGCCTGGTGGATCAACGGGAAGCCCACGTCGTCTGAAAAAAACATAAACGCAAGCAAGACCGTCCGGCAGCGGACGGTCTTGCTTGCGTTTATGAAAATAAGAATCGTTTCTTTGCGTCAGTCCAGTCCGTAGACCAGGTCGTCAATATCCAACTCATCCAGCAGCCGGAAGCCCAGAGACAGGTACAGGGCCCGGGCCTTGGTGTTGGATTCCACCACTGAGAGCTTAAGCATTTCGTCAGGGAAGGCGGTTTTCAGAATCCGGACAGCCAGCTTTGCGGCGGCCTTGCCGTAGCCCTTTCCCTGGGCGTCGGCGTCCAGATACAGGCTCCAGGTGACCCCTTCGCCCAGTCCCAGCCAGCGCAGCAGGTTGATGAAGCCGATGGGAGTCCCGTCCAGGGTGCAGACCACACAGGGGTAGTTGTCCCGGGGCTTGAGATAGGCCCGGCCGATGGAGAAGCTTGCGGCGGTCACCAGATCCCGCTGATCCTCCCGCAGCTTGCAGTCAAAAATCGCGTAGGCCAGGTCCTGCTCGGTTTCAATATGACGAAAGAAAACAGTATCGTTGGAAAAGACATCCTCCGGGAGTTTTTTCAAGGCGGCGGATAGTGATTTTTTCATAAAAATCCTTCTTCTGTCTTCGGGCCGGATAACGGCCCGTATCTCTGCACCGCTCTTTCAGCGGAACCGTTATATTATACCAGAATCCGGGCCGATTGTCAATTCCTCCGGGACGGGTTTTTAATGATCCACGATCATGCTGCCCCGGGTGCGCCAGCTGCCCCTGCGGTAGTAGATGTACATGGCGAGGCTGGTCAGGACCCAGGAAACCGGGTAGCAAAGGCAGAGCACAAACAGGGTGTGGATCTGGGTGAACAGGGTGGCGATCCAGATGGCCCGCAGCAGACAGATTCCGAGGCCTGTGATGATCACCGGCCGCACCGCGTCGCCGGAGCCCCGCAGGACCGCCGACAGCACCTCAATCACCACCCAGGTGAAGTACCAGGGAACAAAATAGATCATCATAAGCCAGGTGGTGTCCCGCACCGCCTGGTCCTTGGTAAGCACAAAGAGCAGGGGCCTGCCGGTCAGCATAATGAGCCCGCTGAGACAAACCGTGATCACCGCCGAGAGGATCATGCCCTGCCGGACGCAGAGCTTCACCCGGTCATGCTTGCCGGCGCCCAGATTCTGCCCCACAAAGCTGGTGATGGCGGCGCCGAGGGAGTTGCTCACAGCCCAGAAGATGCCGTCGGTCTTGCCGGTCATGGCCCAGGAGGCCACCACCACGGTGCCCAGGGAGTTGACGCCCACCTGGATGATCATATTGCTGACGGCGTACATGGAGGACTGGAGGCCGGCCGGGATCCCCAGCCGCAGCATATTCCGCAGATAGACCCCCTTGAGTCGCAGCTCCCGGAAGCTCATGCGATAGGACTCCTTGGTGGTCAGCAGCTTCCAGGTGAGAAGCCCCATGTTCAGCACCTGGGAAACCACCGTTGCCACAGCCACGCCGGTAATGCCCCAGCCGAAGACCACCACAAACAGCACGTCCAGCAGAATGTTGGTGACGCAGCCCGCCACCATGTAAAGAAAGGGACTGAAGGAATCGCCCACGGACCGGAGCATATTGGACTCCATGTTCAGCACCAGAATGAAGGGCACCCCGAGAAAATAGATCCGCAGATACAGGGAGGCGTCGGCAATGGTCTCCGAGGGCGTCTGCAGCAGACGGAGCATGGCAGGGGTGGCAATCAGGCCGAAGGCCATCAGCACCAGCCCCAGCAGGGCGAAGACCGCGAAGGCGTTGCCTGCCGCCAGCTTCACATCCCTGGTCCGGTTCGCCCCGTAGACCTGGGCAATGACCACCGAGGCTCCGGCGGTGATGGCCACGAAGAAGCCGATCAGCAGATTGATGATCTGGGCGGAGCTGCCGCCCACGGCGGCCAGGGCCACGGTGCCCACAAACCGGCCCACAATCAGCCCGTCCACGGTGTTGTAAAGCTGCTGGATGCAGGTGCCGGCGGCGATGGGCAGGAAAAACAGAAGCAGCTTCTTCCAAACCACGCCCTCGGTCAGATTTTTTCTGGATAAGCGCTGTTCCATGGGCTACTCCTCAAATCGGGCCAGGCAGAAATCCGCCAGGGCCTCCGTCAGCCGGTGGACCTCCCAGCCGGTGGTATTCACGGTGAGATCGAAGGCGCTGCTGTCGCCCCGGGACTTTCCGGTCAGGATCTCCCGGGTGAGGGCCCGGTTCCGGTCCATCCGGCGGATGTTCCGGAGGATCTGTTTTTCCGTCAGCTGTTCCGATTCCGGACGGCGCTTTTCGTGCCGCATACAGCGGTCCAGCCGGGCCTGCAGGTCGGCGCAGACATAGATCCGGAAGGGATGGTAGGCCTCCAGGATCACGTCCGCGTCCCGGCCGATGATGATGCAGTCGTTGCCCAGCTCGGCAATGCCCTTCAAAATCTCCCGTTCCCGGACCAGAAGCTCGGTGTGCTGGCCCGGATTGTAGAGCAGATGGGAAAAGCTGTTGCGGTAGGTGAGCTGGACGTTCTGCCAGCCGTGGTTGGCCAGGGAGCGCTTGATAAACTCCGGGGCGTAGCCGTGGGACTCCGCCAGCGCGTCGATGATCTCCCGGTCGTAATAATCCCAGCCCAGACGGTCCGACAGCCGCTTTCCCAGCTCCCGGCCGCCGCTGCCGAACTGGCGGCTGAGGGTAATGATTCGCATGAGGATCCCTCCTTTGTTTCGACACGCTTATCTTAGCAGAGCTGCCCTGGATTGTCAATTGTTCCGTGCTTGCAACCGGAACTGTTGTGTGTTATAATACCTGCAGAATACATAGAAAAGGGGATCGCCAATGAAATACGATTTTACCACCCTGCCGGACCGGCGGGGAAAGGACGCCATTGCCCTGGATATGGTGGGCCAGCCCGGCGGCTTTGCTCCTGCGGGACCCAAGGAGGGCTTTTCTGTTATCCCCATGTGGGTGGCGGATATGAACTTCCTGGCCTGCCCGGCCATCCAGGAGGCGGTGATCCGCCGGACCGAGCATCCGGCCTTCGGCTATTTTGAGCCCTCCGACGCCTATTACGACAGCATCATCCGCTGGCACCGGCTCCGCAACGGGGTGGAGGGTCTGGAAAAGCGGCACATCGGCTATGAGAACGGCGTGCTGGGCGGGGTGATCTCCACCCTGAACGTGCTCTGCTCCAAGGGCGACCCGGTGCTGGTCCAGAGCCCCACCTATGTGGGCTTCACCCATGTGCTGGAGAATAACGGCTACGAGATCGTCCACAACCCCATGTACCGGGACGAGGCCGGGGTCTGGCGCATCGACTATGCGGACCTGGAGCAAAGGATCGTGGAAAAGCACATCCACGCCACCATCTTCTGCAGCCCCCACAACCCCTGCGGCCGGGTCTGGGAGCGCTGGGAGATCGAGAAGGCCATGGCCATCTTTGAAAAGCATCAGGTCTGGGTGGTTTCCGACGAGATCTGGTCGGACCTGATCCTGGGGAATCACAAGCATATCCCCACCCAGTCCGTGAGCCCCTGGGCACATGACCATGTGGCGGCCATGTACGCTCCCTCCAAGACCTTCAACCTGGCTGGCCTCATCGGCAGCTACCATATCATCTACAACGACTGGCTCCGGGACCGGCAGGCCAAGGAGAGCTCTCTGTGCCACTACAACTCCATGAACGTGCTGTCCATGCACGCCCTGATCGGCGCCTACAGCGACGCCGGCCATGCCTGGGTGGACCAGCTCCGGGAGGTGCTGACGGAGAATATCGCCTTTGCGACGAGCTTTATCCGGGAACGCTTTGAAGGCGTCACCCTGATGCAGCCCGAGGGCACCTATATGCTCTTCCTCCACTGCGAGGACTGGTGCAAAGCCCACGGCAGAACTCTGGACGAGCTGCAGAAGCTGGGCACCGACGTGGGCGTGGCCTGGCAGGACGGCCGGATGTTCCTGGATCCCTGGGGAATCCGGGTGAACCTGGCCCTGCCGAATTGGGTGGTCCGGGAGGCCTTCGACCGCCTGGACCGGTACGTATTCAACCCGTAAACCGACCCGAGGAGGGACGATTCATGTATCTGATCAGCGCCTGTCTCGCCGGGGAGCCCTGCAGGATGGACGGAAGGGCCAAGCCCGTGCCGGAGATCCAGGCCCTTGTGAAGGCCGGAAAGGCAGTCCTGGTCTGCCCGGAGGTTCTGGGGGGCCTGGACACACCCCGTTCTCCCAGCGAGCGGCAGTCCGACGGCCGGGTGGTGAACAGGCTGGGGCAGGACGTGACCGCCGCCTTTGCCCGGGGCGCTGCCCTGGCGCTGGAGATCTGCCGGAACACCGGCTGCAGCTGCGCAATCCTGAAGGCCAGAAGCCCCTCCTGCGGCAAGGGGGAGATCTACGACGGCAGCTTTACCGGAACCAGAGTCCCGGGGAACGGGGCCTGCGCCGGGCTGCTGCTGGAGGCCGGGATCCCGGTTCTCACAGAGGAAGAATATCTGATAACGCTTCAAAAAACGGAGAATAAACAATCGGAGGTATTGCCATGAATGAGAACATCACCAAACGCAACACCCTGCTGGCCCAGAAGGTCATCAAGGGGCTCCGGTCCCGCAACATGTCCGGCTACTGGGCGGAAAACCGGGCCGAAGCCCTTCGCATTGCCCTGGAGCTGATCCCCGAGGGCAGCTCCGTCACCATTGGCGGCGCCATGAGCGCCCACGAGATCGGCCTGGTGGAGGCCGTGAAGGCCGGACCCTACCGGTTCCTGGACCGGGACGCGGTGGCCGACAAACGGGCCGCCATGCTGGCTGCCTATGACGCCGACGTATTTTTGGCCTCCTGCAACGCCATCACCGAGGACGGGGTGCTGGTAAACATCGACGGCAACGCCAACCGGGTCTCCGCCATTGCCCAGGGCCCGAAAAAGGTCGTGATGATCGTTGGCATGAACAAGGTCTGCCCCGACGTGGACGCCGCCATGAAGCGGGCCCGGAACGTGGCCGCTCCCACCAACGCCCAGCGCTTCGGCCTGTCCACTCCCTGCGCCAAAACCGGCGCCTGTATGAACTGCAAATCCCCGGATACCATCTGCTGCCAGTTTTTGATCACCCGGTTCTCCCGCCACGCGGACCGGATCCATGTGATCCTGGTGAACGATGTCCTGGGCTTCTGAGGAGGAATCGGTATGAAGCGGCCTGTGATCGGCATATTGCCGCTGTATGACATGGAGATGGACTCCTACTGGATGCTGCCGGGCTATCTGCGGGGCGTAGAGGAGGCGGGCGGGATCCCGATGATCCTGCCGCCCCGGGGGGACAAGGCGGCTTTGCGGGAGCTTCTGGACCGGCTGGACGGCCTGCTGTTCACCGGCGGCCAGGACGTGGACCCCGCCATCTATGAGCAGGAGCCCACGGAGCGCTGCGGCCGTCCCTGCGTGGAGCGGGACCGGCTGGAGACCGCCCTGCTCCCCCTGGCCCTGGAACGGGATCTCCCGGTTCTGGGCATCTGCCGGGGCATCCAGCTCTTCAACGGGGCCCTGGGCGGCACCCTCTGGCAGGATCTGCCCACGGAGCGTCCCACCGATACCGCCCATCGAATGGAGCCCCCCTACGACCGGGTGGGCCATTGGGTCAACCTGACCCCGGACGGGCCCCTGGCCCGGCTTCTGGGCACGGAGCGGCTGGGGGTCAACAGCCATCACCACCAGGCCATCAAGGAGCTGGCCCCCTGCCTGCGGGAGATGGCCCGGTCTGAGGACGGTCTGATCGAAGCGGTCTATGCCCCGGACAAGCGGTTCTTCTGGGGGATCCAGTGGCATCCGGAGATGTCTCTGGAAACCAGCCCTGCCAGCCCCAGGATCTTCCAGGCCTTTGTGGAGGCCTGCGGATCCAGGCCGGAAACGAACGATTCCGAGCCCCTGGGCTTCTACGGCAGCGAAAAAGCAATCATGACCGCGGAAACCGGCCTGCCCGGGATCCACACGCCCCGGGATCTGTATCGGGTCCTGCTCCATTGCTGGAGCGCGGAGACCTGTGCCTCCCGGATGCGGCCCCATTGGACCCCGGAGAATCCCACCCTGGGCCAATGCTCCATCACCGCCTTCCTGGTCCAGGACCTGTTCGGCGGAGAGGTCTGCGGCGTGCCCTTGAAGGGTGGCTTCTACCATTGCTACAACGTGATCGACGGCTGCGCCTTCGATCTGACCAGCGAGCAGTTCGGCGATGAGATTCTGAACTACGAAAACAACCCGGAGCAGTACCGGGCCCAGCACTTTTCCATCCCGGAGAAGCGGGAGCGCTATGCCAAGCTCTGGGCGGCCCTGATCAGATATCTCCGACTGGGCTGAAAAATCGGAACCCGGACGGCTTTTCCGTCCGGGTTCCGATTGAACGTGGCCTTATATCTGCTCTCTGAGCAGGGTCACAGAGCCGGTGCGCAGCTCATACATGCCGCCGGCGACGCCCAGCTTGCCTTCGGCCGTAAGCTTGCGGAGGGCGGGGCTTTCTCCCAGACCCGCCAGGGCGGACTCCAGATTTTTGAGCTCCGCCTCCCTGGGGCTATGGACCCTGCCGATGCCCCGGGCCACCCGGGCGATCCACTCGTTCAGGGCAGCCTCCTCCGGGGCGCCCTCCCCGTGATGGGTCAGCGCGGAGGCCACGGCGCCGCAGCCCCGGTGCCCCAGAATCAGCACCAGCGGCACATGCAGATGGCAGACCGCGTATTCCACGCTGGCCAGCACGGAGCCGGTGACCAGGTTGCCGGCGTTCCGGATCACGAAAAGCTCGCCGATCCCCGCCTGGAAGATATGCTCCGGCGGCACCCGGGAATCTGCGCAGCAGACCACCACAGCATAGGGATGCTGGCCCTCCTGGGCCGTCTGCAGCCGGATCAGGTCTGTGAGCTTGGCCGTGTTGTGCTCGTGGGCCAGATAGGAAGCGTTTCCGGCGGTCAACCGCCGCAGCGCTGCCTCCGCGGCAGGACAGGGGGGCGGCTCCAGAGAAAAGGCGCAGCCTGCGCCGACGGTCAGAGCAGAGGAGAACAGGTGATTTGTCATGGTGCCGGGGCTCCTTTCAGATTATAGTTTATGTGCGTAAAGGAGGATGCGTGATGCGGATCGAGCACCCTATCCCGCCGGTATACCGGGGGGATTCCGAGATCCTGATCCTCGGCAGCTTTCCCTCGGTGAAATCCCGGGAGGCCATGTTCTTTTACGGCCATCCCCAGAACCGGTTCTGGCGGGTGACCGCCGCGGTGTTCGGGGACGATTATCCCCAAACGATCCCGGAGCGCCGGGCCTTTCTGCTGCGGCACCGGATCGCGGCCTGGGACGTGATCGCCTCCTGCGAGATCACCGGCTCCTCAGACGCCAGCATCCGGGACGTCAAGGCCAACGACCTGGGGCCGATCCTGGAGGCAGCGCCGATCCGACGGATCTTCGTCAACGGCAGGACCGCCGAAAAGCTGTACCGGAAATACATCGAGCCGGTCACCGGCCGCCCGGCGATCTGCCTGCCCTCCACCAGCCCGGCCAATGCGGCCTGGAGCCTGGAACGGCTCATCGAGGCCTGGCAGGTGCTGCGAGATTAATAAAATATTTAAAAAATCGACGGAGAAGCGAAGTCAATCGTTTTCTCCGTCGGATTTTTTTATGATTCGCCGTCGGAGGGAAACACCAATGCGTTCAGGGCGGCCTCACTCAGAGAGCCGACCTTGTTATAAATCACGATCCCGTCCGGGTCCACGATCAGGGTCTGAGGCAGAACCGTGGAGCCTCCCAGCCGGGCAATCAGGTCACCCTCCCGGTCCACCGCAAAGGGCATCTGATAGTCAAAGGCGGAGAGGAAGGCCGCCACGTCCTCGGTCACCATCTCGGAGTGGAGGGCCAGCACCGAAACCGCTTCGGGGTGCTCCCGCTGCAGCCGGTCAAAGCTCCCCAGCTCCTTGACACAGGGGCCGCACCAGGTGGCCCAAAGGTTGATCACCACGGTCTTTCCCCGGTGCTGGGAGAGGGTGAAGTCGCTGCCGTCGAGGCAGGTGACGGTGAAATCCGGCAATTCCTCTCCCACGGCGGAGCCCTGAGCCGCGGCAGTCGCGGTCTTCTGCCGGGAATCCGGCAGATTGACAAACACAATCACCGCCGCCAGAAGCACCAGGGCCAGAGCCCAGAGCAGAGCGGAACGACGCTGTTTCATTTCTGCAGCCTCCTTTCGGGAAGCTCCGGACCCATCAGAACGAGCTTGCCGGCCCGGAAGGAAATGGCCTTCTGCCCGCAGACAGAGATGCATTTCCCGCAATGGACGCATTCCCGGTCTCCGACGGTGCGGATGTCCATGGGGCAGACCCGCACACAGGCCCCGCAGTCGCTGCAGCGGGCGGGATCCACCCTCACGCCCAGCAGCGCCAGCCTTGCGAACAGACTGTAGATGGCGCCCAGGGGGCAGAGAAAGCGGCAGAAGGCCCGGTGGATCACCGCGCAGGCGGAGAGCACCAGGATCAGCACCGACAGCTTCAGCAAAAACAGGCTGCCCAGCAGCCCCCGGAGATCTCCGTTTGCCGGATGCAGCACCAGGGCCACAGCACCTTCCAGGGTGCCGGCGGGGCAGATATACTTGCAGAAGCCCGGCAGGGGCACATGGCGCAGGGCAAAATACGCGGGGATCGCCAGGGCGAAGACCGCCAGCACCCCGTATTTCAGCCAGCTGAGCCGCCGGGACCACCGTCCCTTTTTGACCTTTTTGCCGGGGATTTTGTAGAGCAGCTCCTGGATCAGCCCGAAGGGACAGAGCCATCCGCAGATGACCCGGCCCAGGGTCAGGCCGAAGAGCAGCAGCAGGCCCACCACGTAGAAGGCAGGGCGGTTGGCGGAGGCGGAGACCGCATTTTGCAGGGAGCCCAGGGGACAGGCCCCGATGGCGCCGGGACAGGAATAGCAGTTCAGTCCCGGGACGCAGACCGCCTTGGTTTTTCCGGTGTAGATGTCGCCCTCGACGAAGCCCCGGATGTGGGCGTTGTAGAGGACGGCGGTATAGAGCTGTACGAATCGCCTTGTGGCAGGGATCCGCTGACGGGCTCGGCTACCCAAGGCCGATACACTCCGAGCAGATTCGTGCCGCCTTGGCGTACACGTCATAGGCCCCGCCGATGATTGCTCCCGCTGCCACAAACGCGACGGCAACCGTCAGCAGAACCAGACGCAGGATATTCCGCCGGCTCATGGATTCTCCTTGGTCAGATACACGATCAGCGTGGAGGAATAGGGACCGGCCTCCATCTGAGAGTAGTGCTTCAGAACCGTCCAGCCCTCCGGCAGAGATACGACCTGGAGGTGGTAGTCCGTGGGAGCGCCGATGAACAGGGCGGTGCCGTCGTCATCGGTTTGAACCGGGACGCAGAGCTCGTCGTTGCAGAAGCTGAAGGCGCAGTCGGGCACGGGCTTGCCGTCCATGTCCATGCAGATCAGGGTGTAGGTGCATTCCGAGGGAGTCTGGTAGTCGTCGCCGAGATAGTCCGCGAACAGCGCCTCAAACTCCTCCACGGAGCCCTTGGCGCCGATCTCCACGGCGGTGACGGCGCCGGACCGATCCACCAGGATCGAGGTGGGGATCATCCCGCCGGGGGAGAAGGTTTCCATCAGATCGGTGCCCTCGGCGCTGCCCATGGGGAAGGTCAAGCCCCGCTGTTCCGCGTAGGCTCGGATCACGTCCAGACTGTCACTGGGCTCCACAGACAGGGCGATGACCGCCACCTTGTCCTGGTTCTGTTCCCAGGCGGTCTGCAGGAAGGGGAACTCGTAGGCACAGGGGCCGCACCATGTGGCCCAGAGATTCACCAGCACCAGCTCATGGTCCTGCAGGGCCTGGGAGAGGGTGAAGGTGCCGCCGTCGATGGTCTCCACGGTGAAATCCGCCATGGTGATCCGGTCAGAGGGGAGGGGCTGGGCGGTCTCCTCCGGGGCTTCCGTGGTTTCCGCGGGAAGGTCAGAGGGTTCGTCGGTTCCGGCGGGCTCTGTGTCGGGGGCCTCGGAGACAGGGGCGGCAGCTCCGGTGGTTTCCGGGGCAGACGCGGGTTTCGTGCTGCAGGCTGTGAGACAGCCGATCAATAGCAGCAGGGAGAGCAGTAGAGCAAGCTTTTTCATGGGTGAGCCTCCTTTATTATGCGTTACCAAATAAAGTTCGATTTCAGCATTTCGCCGTTGTCAATCAGAATATCCTCCCCGGTGACGGAGTGGTTGACGGCCAGCAGATACCAGGCCAGATCCGCGATCTCGGAGGCCTCGGCCCATTTGCCCAGCAGGGTCTCCGCCTTGACCGCCCGGTAGAGCCGGTCGTTTTCCAGAATGTGCCGGTTGGCGGGGGTGATGACGCCCCCGGGGGAGATGCTGTTGCAGGTGATGCCCCGGGGCGCGACCGCGCCGGCCAGATATTTCATATAACCCACCAAGCCTGCCTTGCTGGCCACGTAGCGGGGAAATTCTGCCCCGTTGCGGGCGGAGGCGGAGGCGATCAGCAGCACCGACCGCAGGCCGGGACTCTCCAAAAAATGCTCGGTAAACCGCATGGCTCCGGCGAGATTCACGTCGATGGCCTCGGCTTCCTCCAAGGTCCCGGCGCAGCTCACCAGAAAGTCCGGATCCGGCAGGGCAGGGAAGGCCCCGTCCCGGACGTCGTGGAGAACGTGGTGGTAGGCGGGATGGTCGATGGCGGCGGAACTGCGGTCAAAACCCCAGACCTGGCAGCCCTCAGCCAGGAATTTTTCGGAGATGGCTTTTCCGATTCCGCTGGCGGAACCGCTGAGCACAAGCATCATGGTTTATACCCTTTCTGTATCCGGGAGCTGATTGCGGTCCCGAAGAATGGCTCTGGACATCCGATAGCCGATGGGGGAGAAGAACACCTCAAACAGCAGCTCCAGCACCGCGCCGGTGAGGGCGCAGGTCAGACATTGGACCAGGGTCCAGCCGAAGAACAGCTGGCTTACCAGCAGGGCGAAGATCAGGTTGTCGGCAAACTGAGCCAGGAAGGTGGAGATGTAGGACCGGGCCGCGAAGACCCCGAAGCCCTGCTTCCGCTTCAGCAGCCTGCCGATGCCGTAGTTGAGGAAGTTGTTCAGCACCGCGGAGGCCAGGAAGGCCACGGAGCTGCCGAGAATGATGAACCAGGTGCCGCCGAAGGTGTTGTCCAGGGCGGAATTGATCACGTCCTCGCTGCCCTCCACAAAGCTCTCGCCCCAGACACCGGGGATCCGGCTGGCCAGGAAGAAAATCAGGGCCATAAACAGATTCAGCGCCAGAGCGGTGAAGGAGAGGGCGGTGGCGGCCTTCGGCCCGTAGCAGTGGGTCAGCACGTCCATGCACAGGAAGGTCAGCCAGGAGAACAAAATGCCGCAATCCAGGGCGAGCCAGTCAACGCCGGTGTCGATGCTTTTGTTGGCCAGCAGGTTCATCCCCACAACGGAGAGAATCAGCAGCGAAACGATGAGCGGCGGAACGGAACGCAGAAGATTACCGAACGAGAGAATGGTTTTTTTCATGGGTAATCGACTCCTTGTTTTTTTCAGGTGGTTATCAAGAACACCTTATTTCGTTTTATGCCCATGGGGCAAGCTCATTATAGTACAAAGCCGCAGAAAAAGCAAGGGCCAAGTGATCGGGACGACAGCGGAATAAAAATCCGGAAAGGATCCCATACATTCGGACAAACAGCGGCGGAATATACTGTCCGCAGGAGGTGAGAGAATGCTCTCTGCGGCAGTTCTCATGATGCTTGGGTCGATGCTGTATTCCCTGCGGCTGGATCAGCCCGGGTCCTTTCCCAAGCCTCTGTCTCAAAAGGAGGAGCGGGCCTACCTGGAGCGGGCGGCCCGGGGGGATATCCAGGCCAGGAACATTCTTGTAGAGCGGAATCTGCGGCTGGTGGCCCACATTATGAAGAAGTATTACACCGCCACAGCCGACCAGGAGGATCTGATCTCCATCGGCACCATCGGCCTGATCAAGGGGATCGAGACCTTTGATCTGGAAAAGGGGGCTCGTCTGGCCACCTATGCGGCCCGGTGCGTGGAGAATGAGATCCTGATGTACTTCCGCAGCCAGAAGAAAACAGCGGGGGATATTTCGCTTTCGGATTATCTGGAGACCGGCAAGGACGGAACTGCCCTGTCGGTGCAGGACGTGGTGGCCTCGGAGGAGGATCTGTTTGAGGATCTGGCCCGGAAGGAGGCCAACGGCAAGCTCTATCGGGCCATCGAGCAGAAGCTGACGCCCAGGGAACAGACGGTGATCCGCCTGCGCTACGGCCTGGGGGACGCGCGGCCGCAAAAGCAGCAGGAGGTGGCGAAGGCTTTGGGGATCTCCCGCAGCTACGTCTCCCGCATCGAGAAAAAAGCCCTGGAAAAGCTCCGCACCGCCCTGGAGTGAACCGAAAAAAGGCGTGCTGCGGATTGCAGCACGCCTTGTGTGTACCGAAAAAGCTTACAGAGCGGAATAGCCGAAGCTGTTGACCAGCGCGTCGAGCCGGCGGCCCTGCTTGCAGAAGGGGCAGTCCCGGTAGTCGTAGCTCTTGTAATCCGGCAGGTCGTTGACGTCATAAACCGAGTGGACCACCATGCCGGCGGCCTCATGGACGGCGCTGTACAGGCTGGTGACGCCCACCACGGTGCCGCCGTAGTAACCGACGGCCTCAATGGAGCGGCCGGCGGTAAAACCGGTGGTGACGCTGGCCATCAGGATCAGAACGTGCTTGTTCCGAATCAGAGGCTGCGCGTTATCCCGGAAAATAATCTGGCTGTTGGCGTTGTACTCGGGCTCCAGCACGCAGATGGCGCCGTTGGAGTTGACGCTGCGGCGGGTGCCCACCAGCTCCTCGGCCAGGCAGGTGCCGATGACCGCGGTGCCGTCCAGGCAGAGAATGGTATCCACGGGAATGTTGTTATAGTGGGGCGCCAGCTGCTTGGCCACGTCCTTCGCCTCGCTCAGACGGGTTTTCTGATAGGAAATGTCGATGTAATAGTTAATGTGGCTGTGGTTGGTGGCGAAATGCCCTCTTGCGATCCGAAGGGGCACGTTTCCTCTTCTGACTGGAAGTTCTTCAATCTCGATCATTGTACAGTCCTCCCTGGATAGAATAAAAGATCCCCCGGCGAGAGATTACTTGCACGCGGCCGGCGGGAATGCTCTTTTATATTGTAACCCCAAACCCGGGAGCTTGTCAAGATTTTTTTATCGGCGTTTTTTACGACAGGAACCAACAAAAATTGTTGAAATTTCGTGATTTTTCCAGTTGCAATCGGAAGGGTCCTGTGCTACAATACCGCCGACTTTTATCCGGAGGTTATAAATAATGAGTGCTTTCACCCAGCGGAAGCCGGACTATAAGTCCGCCTGGATTTTCCCTGTGCTTGGCTTTATTGCGGCGCTGACCTACGCGCTGCTGATCTTTCCCAACGGCTTTGCGCCGGCCGGTGTCGGCGGCATTGCCACCATGGTGCAATACGTGTTCAAGTTCAATGCGGGCTATCTGAACCTGCTGATCAACGTGCCCATTCTGATCGCCGCCTGGTTTTTGGTGGATCGGGAATTCGTGCTGAAAAGCGGCCTGTTCACCTTGAGCTTTTCCGGCTTTCTGATGGCGTTTCAGAGCCTGGATCCCGAAAAGCTGCAGCGCTTCCAGTACACCTCCACCAACGGCAACAGCATCATTCTTGCGCCTGTAGCGGCTGCCGCGGTGCTCGGCACCCTCTATGGCATCACGCTTCGCAAGCATGGATGCACGGGCGGCACAGACGTGGTGTCCTTCTGCATCAAGCACTATCATCCGGAATACAATGTTACCTGGATCGGCTTTGTGCTGAACGCCACCATCGCCATAGTGTCCTTCTTTGTCTACGGCTTCCAGTTTGAGCCGGTAATCTGCTGCATCATCTACTGCTTTGTGGTGAGCATGGTGGGCAATTCCGCCATGAAGGGCGCGCAGTCCGCCCTGAAATTTGAGATCGTGACAGAGGAGCCGGAGAAGCTGGCTGCGGATCTGATGGAGCACCTGCACCACGGCGTCACCCTGCTGCCGGCCCAGGGCGCCTATACCCACCTGCAGAAGAGCCTGATTGTCTGCATCATCAACAAGCATCAGATCGCGGACATCCAGCGGATCATCCAGCGCTATCCCGGCTCCTTCACCTACATCACCTCGGTCAGCGAGACCATCGGCAATTTCCACAAGATCAAATAGCCTACAAGCAGTCCCCGCCGGGATCCCGGCGGGGACTGCTTGGTAAAGGGAACAGGGAACGGGGAACCGCTAAACCTCCCCCAACGGCGCCGGAGGTGACTTTAGGGGAGGGGGACCGCCGCGCAAAGCGCGGTGGTGGAGGGGTTCCAGTTGAGGGAACAGGTTTATTTCGCTTTGGTCTCCTCCGGGGCGTCGCCCTGGCGCTCAAAGATCAGGATGGTGCCCTCGTCGTGCAGAATCAGATTCTTGCCCTCCTTGTCGAAAACCATGGTTCCGTCGATGCTCTCCACGGTGACCGTGTTCTTGGTCTCGGTCCAGGTCAGATTGATGGACGCGCCGTTGTGGAGGCCTGTGCCGGTCCCGTCCGACTGCAGGGTGAAGGTGAAGCTCATCCCCAGGTCGCTGGGCTTGACGGCGGTTCCGTTGAAGGTCGCCTTGGTGAGAGTATAAACGCCGCCGGCGGATTTCGCGCAGGCGGTGAGGGTCAGGGCCAGAAGCAGGACCAGTCCCAGGGCAAAGATACGTCGTTTCATCGGTGCGACACGCTCCTTTGCATCAGCTTGTGCCTGCATTATACCCTAAGATCGGGGGTTTGTCACGAATTATTTTGTGCGAAGGAGGGAAAGTGCCGGAAATCCGGCAGTTTCCCCTTGACAAACCGGCTTTCTTTGGGTATGATTTTACCTGAAAATGCGTGGATAAAGAGGAGTACTCCCCACGCTTCGCTGCAGAGAAGGGGCGGTTGGTGCAAGCCCTGCGGAGCCGGGAGGAAGGTCGCTTTTGAGCAGTCCGGCCGAAGGCCAGTAAGTCGGATCGGGTCCTCCCGTTACAGAGGCAGAGTGCCCGGCCCAGCCGGGAATTCAGGTGGTACCGCGGTATATTTTGCCGCCCTGAACAAGCGTTCGGGGCGGCTTTTTTGTAGGGGCGGCCAATGGCCGCCCGCCTGAAGAAAGAACTTCCCATATAAAAGGAGGAAAATCATATGGCACGCGAACTCCCCAAGACCTACGACCCGAAGCAGGTCGAGGACCGAATTTATCAATTCTGGATGGACAAGGGCTGCTTCAAGACCCAGCGCGACCCGGAAAAGAAGCCCTTCACCATCGTCATGCCGCCCCCCAACGTCACCGGCCAGCTCCACATGGGCCATGCCATGGACGCCGCCCTGCAGGACATTCTGATCCGCTTCAAGCGGATGCAGGGCTACGCCGCCCTCTGGGTCCCCGGTGTGGACCACGCCGGAATCGCCACCCAGATCAAGGTGGAGGAGGAGCTCCGCAAGGAGGGCCTGACCCGCTATGACCTGGGCCGGGAAAAGTTCCTGGAGCGGGTCTGGGACTGGAAGAACAGATACGGCAACCGCATCGTGGAGCAGCAGAAGCGCCTGGGCGCCTCCTGTGACTGGGACCGGGCCCGCTTCACCATGGACGAGGGCTGCTCCAAGGCCGTGCGGGAGGTCTTTGTGCGCCTGTATGAGAAGGGCCTGATCTACAAGGGCAGCCGCATCATCAACTGGTGCCCCCACTGCACTACCGCCCTGTCTGACGCCGAGGTGGAATACGTGGAGAAGCCCGGCCACCTGTGGCACATGCGCTATCCGCTCTCCGACGGCAGCGGCTATCTGGTGGTGGCCACCACCCGGCCCGAGACCATGATGGGCGACACCGGCGTGGCCGTGAACCCCAACGACGCGCGCTATCAGCATCTGGTGGGCAAGACCTGCATCCTGCCTCTGATGAACCGGGAAATCCCCATCGTGGCGGACGACTACGTGGAGATGGACTTCGGCACCGGCTGCGTCAAGATGACTCCCGCCCACGACCCCAACGACTTTGAGGTGGGCCTGCGGCACAATCTGGAGTCCATCAAGGTCATTGCCGACAACGGCACCATCAACGAGAACGGCGGCCGCTACTGCGGCATGGACCGCTACGAGGCCCGGAAGGCCGTGGTGGCGGATCTGGAGGCCCTGGGCCTGCTGGAAAAGACCGAGGACTATTCCCACAGCGTGGGCACCTGCTACCGCTGCCACAACGACGTGGAGCCTCTGATCTCCGCCCAGTGGTTCGTGAAGATGCAGCCCCTGGCCGTGGAGGCCCTGCGGGTGGTGAAAGAAGGGGAGACCAAATTTGTCCCCGAACGCTTCACCAAGACCTACACCAACTGGATGGAGAACGTCCGGGACTGGTGCATCTCCCGCCAGCTCTGGTGGGGCCACCAGATCCCCGCCTGGTACTGCGCCGACTGCGGCCATGTGACCGTCAGCCGCCAGGACGCGGTCTGCTGCGAGAAGTGCGGCAGCACCCGGATCGAGCGGGATCCCGACGTGCTGGACACCTGGTTCTCCTCGGCCCTGTGGCCCTTCGAGATCCTGGGCTGGCCCGAGAAGACCCCGGATCTGGACTATTTCTATCCCACCGACGTGCTGGTCACCGGCTACGACATCATCTTCTTCTGGGTCTCCCGGATGATCTTCTCCGCCTGCGAGCACACCGGCAAGCCGCCCTTCCACACCGTGCTGATCCACGGCCTGGTCCGGGACGACAAGGGCCGCAAGATGTCCAAGTCCCTGGGCAACGGCATTGATCCGCTGGAGATGATCGAGCGCTACGGCTCCGACGCCCTGCGTATGAATATGATCACCGACAACAGCCCCGGCAACGACATGCGCTTCTACGTGGAGCACTGCGAGGCCATGCGGAACTTTGCCAACAAGCTCTGGAACGCCAGCCGGTACGTGATGATGAACCTGGATCTGGAAAAGAACCAGCTGCCCGCGCCTGAAAAGCTGGAGATCGCCGACCGCTGGATCCTCTCCAAGCTGAACCGCACCATCCGGGAGTCCACCGAGAACCTGGAAAAGTACGAGCTGGGCATGGCGGTCCGGAAGGTCTACGACTTCATCTGGGACGACTACTGCGACTGGTATATCGAGCTGACCAAGGCCCGCCTCTACGGCGACAACGCCGAAAGCAAGCGGACCGCCCAGCAGGTGCTGCTGTACGTGCTGGATCAGATCCTGCGGCTGATGCATCCCTTCATGCCCTTTGTCACCGAGGAAATCTGGCAGGCCATCCCCCACGAGGGCGAGGCTCTGATCCTGGCCAAGTGGCCGGAATATTCCGAGCAGATGAACTATCCCACCGAGGAGCAGCACATGGAGGCCATTATGCTGGCCATCCGCACCATCCGCAACCGCCGCTCCGAGATGAACGTGCCTCCTTCCCGGAAGGCGGACCTCTATGTGGTCACCGACAAGGCGGAGATCTTCTCCGAGGGCGTGCCCTTCATCACCCGTCTGGCCTATGCCGAGCAGGTCTTCGTGTCTGAGCAGGAGCCGGAGGGCCATGAGGACATGGCCCAGGCCATCACCCCGGACGCCAAGCTCTATCTGCCCCTGGCCCAGCTGGTGGATCTGGAGAAGGAGCTGGCCCGGGTGGCCAAGGAAACCGAAAACGCGCAGAAGGAGATCGCCCGGGCGGAGGCCCAGCTGGCCAACGAGAAATTCGTGTCCCGGGCCCCGGCCAACGTGATCCAGGCCCAGCGGGAAAAGCTGGAGCAGAACCGGAAGCTGCTGGCCCAGCTGGCGCAGAGCGAGGAACGGCTCCGCAGACTGAAAAAATAGGGCTTGTATATTGCGAAGAAATCGGTTACAATAGACTGAATAGATTTGCGGCTGAGTGTTGCAACCCAACTGCTGCAAGGAGGTTTTAAGATGGTAAAAGTGCAAAACGAAAAAGGCGAGATCTCTGTCAACAGCGGCGTGTTTACCAATATCGTGGGCCTGGCTGCCTCCAACTGCTTCGGCGTGAAGGGCATGGCGGTCCGCTCCATGACCGACGGCCTGGTCCATCTGCTCCGCAAGGAAGCCATGAGCAAGGGCGTTCTGGTCACCTTCCATGAGGACGGCGCCATCTCCATCGACCTGCATATCATTGTGGATCACGGCGTCAACCTGAAGGCCGTGGGCGATTCCATCATCTCCGAGGTGCGCTACGTGGTGGAAAAGACCACCGAGACCCCGGTCCGCCAAATCAATGTGTTCATTGATTCCATGGTCGTTGGATAAGACGGGAGGATAACTGCTTTGAGACAGACAATCGACGGAGTCGCGTTCCGGCGCATGATCATCAGCGCCGCCGCGGCCGTAGAGATCAACAAACAGAAGATCAACGAATTAAACGTGTTCCCGGTGCCGGACGGCGACACCGGCACCAACATGAGCATGACGCTCAACAACGCCGTGGCAGACCTGAAGCGGACCGAGGATCCCAGCCTGACCCAGGCTGCGGACATCACCGCCTCCGCCCTGCTGCGGGGCGCCCGGGGCAACTCCGGCGTCATCCTCTCCCTGCTGTTCCGGGGCATTGCCAAGGGCCTGAAGGGGGAGACCGAGATCGGCGGCACCCGCCTGGCCTCCGCCATGCAGGTGGGCGTGGACAGCGCCTATAAGGCCGTTATGAAGCCCGCCGAGGGCACGATCCTGACCGTGGCCCGGCTGGCTGCCCAGGGGGCAGAGAACGCCGCCAAGGAAAACAACGCTGCCGAATTCGTGCTGGAGCAGGCCATTGCGGAGGGCAAGATCGCCCTGGAAAACACCGTGAACCAGAACCCGGTGCTGCAGAAGGCCGGCGTGGTGGACGCGGGCGGCGTGGGCTGGATCACCATCCTCAATGCCATGCTCTCCTCCCTGCGGGGAGAGGACGTGATCGCCCCCGAGGATACCGGCGCTGAGACCGCTCCCAAGGAGCAGGCCAGCTTCTCCGATTTTGCCACCGAGGACATCACCTTCGCTTACTGCACCGAGTTCATCGTCTCCCGGGACAACGATCTGGACCCCGAGGCCCTGCGGAATTATCTCAACGGCATGGGCGACAGCCTGGTGCTGGTGGACGACGACGAGATCATCAAGGTCCACGTACATACCAACCACCCCGGCGAGGTCATCGAAAAGGCTCTGACCTACGGCGGCCTCATCACCGTGAAGATCGAGAACATGCGCCTGCAGCACACCGAGAAGGTGCTCTCCGAGGCGGAGAAGAACAATCAGATCGCCCCGCCGGAAAAGCATTACGGCATGGTGGCGGTCTGCGCCGGCGAGGGCCTGAGCTCCGTGTTCCGGGATCTGGGCGCGGACGCCATCATCCAGGGCGGCCAGACCATGAACCCCTCCACGCAGGACATTCTGATGGCCATCAACCGGACCCCGGCGGAGACGGTGTTCGTCTTCCCCAATAATAAGAACATCATCCTGGCCGCAGAGCAGACCATTCCCCTGACCGAGAAGGAGGTCGTGGTGGTCCGGTCCCGGACCGTGCCCCAGGGCATCAGCGCCATGCTGGCCTTCGACCCGGAGGCGGATGTGCATACAAACCTGGAGAACATGCGGGTAGCCCGCCACAACGTGACCACCATGCAGATCACCTACGCGGCCCGCAACTCCGACTTTGACGGCTACGCCATCCACGAGGGCGACTACCTGGCCCTCTACGGCAGCGCTCTGTTCGGCACCAGCCGGGACGTGAACAGCCTGTTGAAGGACCTGGCGGAGAAGGTCGCCAGCGAGGAGAAGGAGATCATCACGATCTTCTACGGCCAGGACATCGACGAGAAGACCGCCGAGAAGGCCTGCCGCATCTTTGAGAAGGCCTGCCCCGACGCCGAGATCAGCCTGATCAACGGCGGCCAGCCGGTCTACTACTATCTGATTTCCGCGGAATAAGCTGCGGCACAAAATCCCCGAGCGAAGCCAAGCTTCGCTCGGGGATTTTGTGCAGGGACTAGGGACTAGGGAACAGGGACTAGGGACTAGGGAACAGGGATCCGCCAAACCTCCCCTATCGGCCCGTTAGGGACTATAGGGGAGGGGGACCATGCAAAGCATGGTGGAGGGGTTCCTGTTGAGGGAATCGGGAAGAGTGAATAGGGAATAGGTTCGGAGTTTTGCAGATTGCGATCTGCAAAACATATCAAATTCTCAATTCTCAATTATCAGTTGTCAATTATTTCCTCTCCCGCAGCTCGGGGGCGCCGGTCAATTCATCGATCCGGGCAAGGTCCTCCACCAGCTTTTCGTACAGGGGCTTGGAGACCCGGATGTAGTAATTCTCCCGGTAGTGGGACACGGCCTGCAGGCTGTCCAGCACCTCATAGGAGTCGCTTTCCAGATCCTCGGAGGGATAGGCGGAGAAGGTGGGGGAATAGCTGATCCCGGACATGGTCACCCGATCCTCGTGCTTTTCAAAGCTGACGTTCAGAATGCAGCCGCTTCGGAAGGAATCGCCCTCGGAAACGGAGAGAAAATCTCCGAGCCCGTAGGCCACCGCGTATCTGCCGGTCTGGATCGATTCGCCGGTCTCTATGGGGCCCACGCAGTGGGAATGGGTGCCCACGATCAGGCTCACGCCGTTTTCCAGCATCAGCTGGGCAATCTGCCGCTGGGAGTCGGCGATTTCCTCGGTGTATTCGCTGCCCCAGTGGACCAGGGCC
This sequence comes from Oscillospiraceae bacterium, assembly GCA_902767915.1. Taxonomy (GTDB): domain Bacteria; phylum Bacillota; class Clostridia; order Oscillospirales; family Oscillospiraceae; genus JAFRPC01. Next base: position 25,523 of record CACXJE010000006.1, read on the forward strand.
ACGATCACGTCGGGAGAGGAGGCCTTTGCCCGGTCCAGCACCCGGACAATGCCGTTTTCGGCGATGGATTTGTAGTTGGTGTCGTAATCCTCGTAGAGGAGATTGACGCAGTATTCCGAGCCCTCGGGGAGCCGCAGGTTATTGAGGCCCTTTGTGAAGGCCACAAAGGCAAAGCGGATGCCGTTGACCTCCCGGATCAGCACGCTGCCGGTTTCGCTCCACTGCTCGGGAGATTCGCAGGTGCCCACCGGAGCCATGCCCGCGGCAGTGATTTCCTGGCTGGTCCGGACCAGACCGGTGATACCGTTCTGGATGCTGCAGGAGTTGGCGGTCTGCAGCACGTCCACGCCGGTGAGATACAGGGCGTCCAGCAGGGCGGCGGGATAGTTGTAGTCGCCTACGGCGTCCGGATCGGTGATATTTCCTTCCAGGTTGCCGATGGTGAGGTTCGCGGCCTGGAGATCCGCGGTGACCCACTGGAAGCAGGGGGAGAAGTCATAACCCTCGGGGGTGCGGAAGAACCGGATCATGTCGTCGTTCAGGGTAATGTCTCCCAGAAAGGCCAGACGCACCACTGCGTCGTCGGAAACGACGGTCTCCGGCTCCGGCTCCTGCTTCGGGGCAGAATGACGGACCAGCCAGACGATTCCCGCCGCCAGCAGAATCACCAGCAGGCACAGGGGGATCAACCAACGGATCCTTTTTCGCCTGCGGTGGATGGCCGCCAGCCGCTGTATTTCTCTCAGCTCGTCTTCCAAGCTGTCGGAGCGATGATAGTCTGCCATAGATCTGCCTCCATGGATGAATTTCGGGATGGTAACCCGTATTTTACAACACTTTTTGCAAAAACACAATAAATATTTTGTTTTCCTGTTGGAAGTTGAAGAAAAATATGCTATAATAATTTTTAGTATGCAAAAAAGGAGGCACGGCATGAAACAAAAACCCGTTCTTTGCGGACTTGCGGCACTGCTGTGCCTGCTGCTTCTGCTGTCCGGCTGTGCCGGCCTGAAGCGGCTGTTGCAGGACGACGCCGGGGAGAACCTGAATCTGCCCCGAAACGATACCGACATGGCAGCCTTCTCCAAGCTGGAGGACGGAACCGTCACCTATCCGGGAGCCCGGCAGGGAATCGACATCTCCGGCTATCAGCAGTATATAGACTGGAGCCGGGTCCGGGCCGCCGGGATCGACTTTGCGATCCTCCAGATCGGGTTCCGGGGCTACGGCGCCGACGGCACCTTGAATTCCGACGTCCGATTTGCCGAATACTATAGCGGCGCCGAGGCGGTCGGCATCGATGTCGGCGTCTACTTCTACTCCCAGGCCACCTCTGTGGAGGAGGCCAGGGAAGAGGCCCGGTACGTGCTGGAGCTCTTGGAGGACAGAGCCCTGCAGCTGCCGGTTTTCTACGACTGGGAAGAGGTCCAGAAGGGGAGAACCAAGGGCCTTGCCAATTCCCGGGTGGGGGATTACGCCAAGGCCTTCTGTGAGGAAATTACCGCCGGAGGCTATTCCGCCGGTGTCTACTTCAACCAAAAATACGGCTATTCCATTATGGGGCTGGAGCAGCTGCGGGACTATGCCTTCTGGCTGGCGGAATATAACCCCTACCAGTCCTTCAGCTACGCGGTGCAGATCTGGCAGTATACCGGCCAGGGCGCCGTGGACGGGGTCGACCTGCCCGTGGACCGGGATCTGATGTACCTTGAAGAGGAGGAAACCGAATGAAGCGCTTGTTTAAGAAGCTGTTTGACAAGACTTTTTTGATCTATGTTGCCCTGGGCTTTCTCAATTATGGCTTCTGCAGCGCCGTCATGCTGTTTTTCAAGCACGAGCTGGGCGTGCCGGACGTCCCCTGTATGTACATTTCCTTCTTCCTGCAGACCACGATCTCCTTCTTCCTGAACCGCTATGTGACCTTCCGGGGTCTGGAGATTTCCCGGTACTGGCCGGTGTATTTTGTGATTTCGGTGGCAAGCTGTGTGGTGATTGCCCGGGTGCTGCTGAAGAAGCTGCTGGAATATCTGATCACCCTGCCGTTCTTCATCTCCATTGCGGACTGGGTCCAGAGCGTGTTTTTTGCGATCACCAAAAAACAGATCGCCCCGGCGGATTTCCGGGACGATCTGATTCTGCTGACCTGTACGTTTACCTACAGCGTGATCAACTACATCGGCCAGCGATATTTTGTGTTTAAGCCTCGGAAGCGGGATAGAGAATATCCCCCGATACCGGCCGATAGAACAGACGGCGGATCTGATCCGGATCCGAGGTCTGCCCCAGAATCCACATAAGCTTGCCCACCACAGCCTCGGTGGTCATGTCGTAGGCCTCCAGCACACCCAGCTGGGACTTCAGACGGCTGCCCACGCTGTAGACCGAAAGATCGCTGCCCTCGTTTTCCACCTGGGTGGTCATCACAATGGTTTTACCCTCGGAGATCGCCTGTTTCATGATGTCATAGAACTCGGTTCCCTGATAGGAGGGCATGCCGCCCACGCCGAAGCTTTCGATGATGACTGCGTCGTTGTGATCGAGCAGATAGGCAAGCAGCTGGCTGTCAGCTCCCGGAATCATCTTCATGAGAGCGACCCGGGGGTTCATTTTGTCATAAAAGACCGGCACGCCTCTGTGCTCCGGCCGGATGAAGGAGAGCACATGGCCGTTCTGGATATAAGCCAGCTCGGGATAGTTGATGCTGGAAAAGGCCTTGAAGCTCTTGGTCCGGGTCTTCCGGGCCCGGGTGCCGAGAATGACCCGGCCGTTGAAGACGATCATCACGCCGCAAAGCTCTGAGCAGGCGCAGCGGAAGGCGTCCTCCAGGTTGATTTTGGAGTCGGTGCTGTCAGAGCCGATGGGCTTCTGGGCGCCGGTGAGGACGATGGGCTTGGGGCTGTCCTGAATCAGATAGGACAGGGCCGCCGCGGTGTAGGCCATGGTGTCGGTGCCGTGGATGATCACAAAGCCGTCGTACTGCCAGAAATGCTCCTTGATGCAGGCGGCAATCTGCAGCCAGTGATTCGGGGACATATTGGTGCTGTCGATGCAGAACAGCTGGATGCAGTGGACGCTGCAAAAGCCGCCGATCTGGGGCACCTGCTCCAAGAGCTGATCCGCTGTAAGCTCCGGGGTGAGACCGTCCGGCATTTTCTGGGAAGCGATGGTGCCGCCGGTTCCGATGGCAAGAATCTGTTTCATAACCTGATACTCCCTTCAGGTGCTGTATTCCTGCTTCTATTGTAGCGCATCCGCTGACGGATTGCAACGGTTTTCTTTTTTTAGGGAACAGGGAATCGGGAATAGGGAACAGAGCCGCCCGTAGGGGACGGGTCTCCCGTCCCACCGCACCCCGCCCGTAGGGGACGGGTCTTCCGTCCCGCCGTACCACGCCCGTAGGGGACGGGTCTCCCGTCCCGCCGTACCCCGCCCGTAGGGGACGGGTCTTCCGTCCCACCGTACCCCGCCCGTTCGGGGGAACGGGGAACGCAGAGCAAGGAGAATACAACATGAACAAGGATCAATCTGCAGTCATTTTCGATCTGGACGGCACCCTCTGGGACTCCGGCGACACCGTGGCGGAGGCCTGGAACGACTGGTGCGGGGCTCAAGGGATCTGCCGGCGGTTTACGCCGGACGAATGCCGCAGCTATTGCGGCAAAACCCTGGAGGAAATCGCCGCCCTGGTGTTTCCGGAGCTGGAGAAGGCCCGCCGGGAGGAGCTCCTTCTGGGCTGCTGCATGGCAGAAAACCCGCCCCTTTCGGAGAAGGGCGGGACCCTCTATCCCGACCTGATCCCGGTGCTGGAGGAGCTGAAAAAGCACCATTTCCTTGCTGTTGTCAGCAACTGCCAGGAGGGCTATATCGAGGCCTTCTTCCGGGGCAACAAAACCGGATATCTGTTCTCGGATTCCGAAAACGCCGGCCGCACCGGCCTGACCAAGGGAGAAAACATCCGCCTGGTGATGGAGCGGAACGGCATCCGCCGGGCCGTCTACGTGGGCGACACCGACGGCGACCGGAAGGCCGCCGAACAGGCCGGGATCCCCTTCATTCATGCCGCCTACGGCTTCGGCACCGTGGAGCGGGCCGACGCGGTGATCCGGTCGTTCCGGGAATTGCCGCAGGTCTTGGCAAGCCTGCTGAATGAATAGTGAATATTGAATAATGAATAATTGTGGAGTTTTGCAAATGCAATTTGCAAAACACAATAGATTGTCAATGAACAGGGTCGGGCATCTCCCCATCGCAGGATATGGGGAAGCCCGACCCTGTTCCCCGTTTTTTGCCTTTGTTTCCGAAAGAAGATCCCCGTTCCCACGGTTGAAACCATGTTGACAAGACTGGAAAAATCGGCTATAATAACCACAATATAGTGGGTTAGAATGCCCAAGTTATACACTAAATCGTGTGAGGGAACCATGAGCAAGAAAAAACAGGAATACGGCAACGAGAGTATCGAGGTCCTGGAGGGGGAGGATCGGGTCCGAAAGCGCCCTGCGGTCATCTTCGGCTCCGACGGACTGGACGGCTGCGAGCACGCGGTCTTCGAGATCGTCTCCAACGCCATCGACGAGGCCCGGGAAAAGCACGGCGATCTGATCATCGTCACCCGCTACGCCGATCAATCCATCGAGGTAGAGGACTTCGGCCGTGGCTGCCCCGTGGACTGGAACGAAAAGGTGGGCCGCTACAACTGGGAGCTGGTGTTCTGCGAGATGTACGCCGGCGGCAAGTATAAAAACAACGAGGCCGGCAACTATGAATACAGCCTGGGCCTCAACGGCCTGGGCACCTGCGCCACCCAGTATGCCTCGGAGTATTTCGACGCGGTGATCCATCGGGACGGGTTCCAGTATACCCTCCATTTTAAGAAGGGCCGCATCGACGGAGAGATGGAAAGGGTCCCCACCACCCGGAAGCAGACCGGCTCCCGGTTCCATTGGAAGCCGGATCTGGAGGTCTTCACCGATATCGACATTCCCGCGGAGTACTACACCGACATGCTCAAACGGCAGGCCGTGGTGAACGCCGGCGTGACCTTCCGGTTCCGCAACCAGGTGGGCAAGCAGTTCGAGACCGTGGAATACCGCTATGAGAACGGCATCCAGGATTATGTAAACGAAATTGCCGAAACCGAGCAGCGCAGCCCCATCACCATGACCCAGTATTGGGAGGCCGAGCGGGTGGGCCGGGACCGGGCCGACATGGAGGACTACAAGGTGAAGATCACCGCGGCCCTTTGCTTTGCCAAGCAGGGCGGCCGGGTGGAATACTACCACAACTCCTCCTGGCTGGAATATGGCGGCGCTCCGGAAAAGGCTGCCAGAAACGCCTTCGTCTACGCGGTAGACGCCTGGCTCAAGCAGGAAAACAAATACACCAAAAACGAGAGCAAGATCACCTGGCAGGACGTCTGCGACTGTCTGATCCTGGTGACCAACTGCTTCTCCACCCGGACCTCCTACGAAAACCAGACCAAGAAGGCCATCACCAACAAGTTCATTCAGGACGCCATGGTGGACTTCTTCCGGTCCCGGCTCCAGGTCTATTTCATCGAGAACCGGCAGGAGGCGGAGCTGCTGGCGGCCCAGGTGCTGGTGAACAAGCGCAGCCGCGAAACCGCCGAGCAGGCCCGGCTGACCGTAAAGAAAAAGCTGTCCGGCAGCGTGGACATTGCCAACCGGGTTCAGAAGTTTGTGGACTGCCGGTCCAAGGATCCCAACGTCCGGGAGCTCTACATCGTGGAGGGCGACTCCGCCATGGGCGCGGTGAAGCTGAGCCGGGACGCGGAGTTCCAGGGCATCATGCCGGTCCGGGGCAAGATCCTCAACTGCCTCAAGGCAGACTACGGAAAGATTTTCAAGAGCGAGATCATCACGGACCTGCTTCGGGTCATCGGCTGCGGGGTGGAGGTCCGGGAGAAGAAGGTCAAGGATCTGCCGGAATTCGACCTGGGCAATCTGCGCTGGAATAAGATCGTGATCTGCACCGACGCCGACTACGACGGCTACCAGATCCGAACCCTGATCCTCACCATGCTCTATCGGCTGGTGCCCACTCTGATCCAGGAGGGCTACGTCTATATCGCCGAGTCTCCGCTCTTTGAGATCACCTGCAAGGAAAAAACCTGGTTTGCCTACAACGAGCAGGAGAAGACGGACATCCTCCGGCAGCTGGAGGGGAAGAAGGTCAGCATCATGCGGTCCAAGGGCCTGGGCGAAAACGAGCCCATGATGATGTGGATGACCACCATGAACCCGGAAACCCGGCGCCTGATCAAGGTCATGCCGGAGGACGCCCAGCGCACGTCCGTCTACTTTGATATGCTCCTGGGGGACAATCTCCAGGCCCGGAAGGACTATATCGCCGAAAACGGCTATAAATATCTGGATCTGGCGGATATTTCGTAATTTGAAATCCGGGATTCGGGATTGAGACAGAGAAAGGTTGTGTTCCGAACATGGGCGGCATAAAACCCGAGCGCAATTACGGAATTGATCTGCTTCGGATCGTGGCCATGTGGATGATCTGCTGCCAGCATATCATCAACCGGGGCGGCGTCTATGCCGCCGTGGGAGAGCAGCGGCAGCTGCTGTATCCCCTGTGGGTCCTGTCCACGGCGGGGGTCAATCTCTATGCCTTGATCTCCGGCTATGTGGGGGTCAACGGCCGGTTTCATCCGGCCCGGGTGGCGGAGCTCTGGCTGCAGGTCTTTGTGCTGGACCTGGTGCTCAGCACCGCGGGCAGCCTCTACAATCCCGCCTGGATGGACGCGGATATGTGGCGGCGGAATCTGATGCCTCTGACCCAGAAGGCCTACTGGTACTTTACGGCCTACGTGGGGGTCTACGCGCTGAGCCCCCTGGTGAACCGGGGAATCCTGGCTCTGAACCGCAGGCAGACCGCCGGGATGTTCTGGCTGATGCTGCTGCTGTTCAGCGTGGGCACGACCCTGGGCTACGCCTGGCAGGGAGACCCCTATGCCATCGGCGGCGGCTTCTCGGTGCTCTGGCTGCTGGCCCTGTATGTGACGGGGGCCTGTATGCGGCATGGAAAGCTGCTGGAAAGGGTCCCCTGGTGGGCCCTGCTGCTGGGGGCGGTGCTCTGCATCCTTCTGCTGACCCACTTCCATGATCTGATGTACCAAAGAAACGTATCCCAATTCTGGAAGGACCAGCGCAAGCAGCTGCTGCGCTACACCAACCCCTTTATGACAGGGCTGGCGGTGTTTTTGACGGCGCTGTTTGCCAGAATCCGGCTGGGAGGCTTTGCGGCCCGGCTGGTGAAGCTGCTGGCGCCCCTGACCTTCGGCGTCTATGTGATTCACGTCCAGCATGTGGGCTGGTACCGGATCGAGAACGCCTATCGCCCCCTGCTGAAGCTGGCCCCCGGGGTTCTGCCCTGGGCGGTGCTGGGAGCCGGTCTGGGCCTGTTTCTGGCCTGCGCCGTGCTGGATTGGCTGCGGCTGCAGCTGTTCCGGCTGCTGCGGGTCCGGAAGGGGCTGGACGCCCTGGAGCGCAGGCTGCTGGGCTGGCTGAACAAAGAAAAGAATGAAATCCGGCTGTGAGAGTTGAATTATGGCGAAGAAGAAAAAAGAAGAAGTATTGAATAAGAAAATCGACCCCAACGTGGAGGGCCTCCGGGGTGAGGTCATGGAGCAGGCCATCTGCGACACGCTGGAGCTGAACTATATGCCCTATGCCATGTCGGTCATCGTGTCCCGGGCCATCCCGGAGATCGACGGCTTCAAGCCTGCCCACCGGAAGCTGCTCTATACCATGTATAAAATGGGCCTGCTGACGGGCGGCCGCACCAAGTCTGCCAACATCGTGGGCGCCACCATGCGCCTGAACCCCCACGGCGACGCGGCCATCTATGAGACCATGGTCCGTCTGTCCCGGGGCAACGGGGCCCTGCTGCATCCCTTTGTGGACTCCAAGGGCAACTTCGGCAAGGTCTATTCCAAGGACATGGCCTACGCCGCCTCCCGCTACACCGAGGCAAAGCTGGAGTCCATCTGCGCGGAGATTTTCCGGGACATCGACTCCGACACCGTGGATATGACCGACAACTACGACGGCACTATGAAGGAGCCCACCCTGCTGCCCACCACCTTCCCCAACGTGCTGGTTTCCAACAATACCGGCATCGCGGTGGGCATGGCCAGCAACATCTGCGGCTTCAATCTGCGGGAGGTCTGTGAAACCACCAAGGCCTTTATCCGCAACCCCAACTGCGACCTGCTGGAGACGCTGCCCGCCCCGGATTTCCCCACCGGCGGCGACATCCTCTACGATCCCGTGGAAATGCACCGGATCTATGAGCAGGGCAGAGGCTCCTTCAAGGTCAGGGGCCGCTGGCGCTATCAAAAAGAGGGCAATCTCATCGAAATCTATGAGATCCCCTATACCGCCTCCACCGAGGCCATCATCGACAAGGTCTCCGAGCTGATCAAAACCGGCAAGATCCGGGAGATCAACGACATGCGGGACGAAACCGACCTGTCCGGTCTGAAGCTGACCATCGACCTCAAGCGTGGCGTGGATCCCGACAAGCTGATGCAGAAGCTGTTCCGATCCACCCCATTGGAGGACAGCTTCCCCTGCAACTTCAATATTCTGATCGCCGGCAGCCCCCGGGTCATGGGGATCCGGGAGATCCTGGAGGAGTGGGTGGCCTGGCGCAGCGAGGGCATCCGCCGCCGGACGTATTTCCAGCTCCAGCGGAAGAAAGAAAAGCTCCACCTGCTGCTGGGTCTGGAAAAGATCCTGCTGGACATCGACAAGGCCATCGCCATCATCCGGGGCACCGAGGCGGAAGCGGAGGTCATCCCCAATCTGATGATCGGCTTCGGCATCGACGAGATCCAGGCCAACTTCGTGGCGGAGATCAAGCTCCGCAATATCAACAAGGAATATATTCTCAAGCGCACCGCCGAGACCGAGGAGTTGGAGAAGGAGATCGCGGATCTGGAAAAGATCCTCAAGAGCGACGCCCGGGTCAAGACCATCATCGTCAAGGAGCTGGACGAGGTCAGCAAAAAATACGGCACAGACCGGAAAACCGGCCTGATCTACGACCACGAAATCCAGGAGGACCTGACTGAGGAGCCCGCGCCGGACTATCCGGTGACGATCTTCGTCTCCCGGGAGGGCTATTTCAAAAAGATCACCCCCCAGAGCCTGCGTATGTCCGGGGAGCAGAAGTACAAGGAGGGGGACGGTCCCGCCTTCAGCTGCGAAACCACCAACCAGGCGGAGCTGCTGGTGTTTACCAACCGGGCCCAGGTCTACAAGACCAGATGCGAGGCCTTTGCTGACGGCAAGGCCTCGGTGCTGGGCGATTACCTGCCCCAGAAGCTGGGCATGGACGAAGGCGAGACCGTCGTCAGCGTCTGTCTGCCCGGAGACTACAACGGCTTCATGCTGTTCGTCTATGAAGACGGCAAGGCGGCCAAGGTGGAGCTTTCTGCCTACGCCACCAAGTCCAACCGGAAAAAGCTCACCGGCGCCTACTGCGACAAGAGCCCCCTGAAGGCGGTGTTCTGCCTGCGGGAGGATACCCAGATAGCCCTGTACTCCACCGAGGGCCGGGCTCTGATTTTCTCCACGGCCCAGCTGGCCCCCAAGACCAGCCGTACCACCCAGGGCGTGGCGGTGCTGACCCTGAAAAAGAAGGCCCTGCTGCACCGGGCCGCTCTGTTGGAAAACTCCGGCATCGTCAACGCTGCCCGCTACCGCACCAAGACCATCCCCGCCGCCGGCGCCATCCTAAAGGATGAGGATACCGGCGCCGTCCAGCTGCCCCTGGAGCCCAAGAATTAGGGGACAGGGAACAGGGAACAGGTGTGGAGTTTTGCAGATTGCAATCTGCAAAACACATCAAATTCTCAATTCTCAAATGAAAAGCCACAGACAAAGGGCCGCAGTCCGGGAAAGGAGCGCTTTTTTGAAAACGATCATAAAATGCTGGATCCCGCTGCTGGCTCTGTGCCTGCTGCTCACAGGCTGCCGGGAGCTGTACAAAAATGAATATCTCTCTTTGTCGGAACACGACGCTCCCTTTGCCTTTCGGGAGACCGAAGCCCCCGAGGAGACAGCGGATTCCGCCACGCCCACCGCATCCAACTATTACAGTATGCGGTCGATTCTGACGTCCTACGTGGCGGGCGGCGTGGAGCACGGCGAGATCCTGCTGACGGACTACGATGGGGAAGTGGAGCAGGATCTGAAGCGGGTGACCCGGTTTCTGACCACGCAGGATCCTGTCAGCGCCTATGCCACGGACTTTGTCAGCTATGAGCGCTATGAGTCCGACCGGGGCTGGCTGGTGACCTTCAATATGGTGTTCCGCCGATCCACCGGCGAGATTGCGTCCATCGAGCCCGTTCGGGGCAACGAGGCTGCCGTCCGGAGGATGCTGGACGCCCTGAGCCAGCAGCAGAGCGCCCTGACCCTGCAGATCTCCGGCTATACGGAGCAGGATTTTGCCGAGGCTATGGAGGATTACTGCCTGCAGCATCCCAATGAGATCGTGGAGCCGCCGAGAATTTCCGTGGCAGTCTATCCCAACAGCGGCAACGTCCGGGTGGTGGAGATCCACTATGTCTACAACAACGACCGGGAGACCCTGCGTGGCATGCGGGTGGAGACGGAATCCGTTCTCAACTCCGCCTACAGCTTTATCCGCTATGCCAAGACGGACCGGGAGAAGCTGGAGCTGCTCTATTCCTATCTGACCAGCCGCTTCGACTATACCGATCCGGAGGAGAATGCCAGCGTCTACGATCTGCTCTGCCAGGGAAAAAGCAACTCCCGCAGCATGTCAGTGGTGGTCCGCTATCTGTGCGAGAAGGCGAATATCCCCAGCTGGCTGGTGGTGGGACGGAAGGGCGGCACAGCCTACTGCTGGAACATCGTCCAGGCGGACGGCCAATACTATCACATGGATTTCCAGCGGGATGCCCTTGAGGAGGCGCCGCTGCAGTTCCGCTACGAAACCGATCTGCCCCACAACTATATCTGGGAGATCGACAAATACCCCCGCAGCCTGGAGCCGGAGCCCGAACCGGAGCCGGACGCCTCGGAGCCGGAATCCGGGGAGCCCACAGAGGAAGCCCCTGCAGACTGATCCGCCGAAGGGAGCCTTTTATGGCCAATGTCATTGAAATCCAAAGCTTTTCCGATCCCGCCCTGGACGTCTATGCCAGGCTCACCGAAAACCAGCTGGTGAACCGGGCGGACCCGGAGAATGCCCTGTTTATTGCCGAGAGCCCCAATGTGATCCACCGGGCCCTGGACGCAGGCTGCGTGCCGGTGTCCATGCTGCTGGAACGAAAGCACATCGAGGGCCAGGCGAAGGAGATCATCGCCCGCTGCGGTGAGATCCCGATCTATACCTCCACTTTGGAGGTGCTGACCCAGCTCACGGGCTTCCCCCTGACCCGGGGGGTCCTGTGCGCCATGCGCCGGCCGAAGCTGCCGGCTCCGGAGGAGATCCTCCGGGATGCCCGCCGGATCGCGGTGCTGGAAAACATCATGAACCCCACCAATCTGGGAGCTATCTTCCGGTCCGCGGCGGCGCTGAATATGGATGCCGTGCTGCTGACGCCCGCCTGCACCGACGCCCTGTATCGCCGCTGCGTCCGGGTCAGCATGGGCACGGTGTTCCAGATCCCCTGGACCTATCTGGACCGGGACTGGCCGGAGCCGGGCATGACGTTTCTGAAAAGCCTCGGCTTCAAGACCGCCGCCATGGCCCTGCGGGACGAATCCGTCTCCGTGGACGATCCCGGCCTGATGGCGGAACCGAAGCTGGCTCTGATTTTAGGCACCGAGGGCGACGGCCTGGCCGACGCCACCATTGCCGACTGTGATTACACCGTAAAGATCCCCATGTCCCATGGGGTGGATTCGCTGAACGTGGCCGCCGCCTCCGCGGTAGCCTTCTATCAATTATGTAAACCAATGTAGGTGCGCTCCAAACCGCCCCTAACGCCGTTAGGCTTTAGGGGAGGGGGACCGGCCGCAAGGCCGGTGGAGGGGTGTTGCCCACCAAAACACCTGGCCATAGAACTGTGATTGGAGGAAAACCCTATGAAACTTGCAACCGCTTTATCCGAACGGGCCGACATCCAGCGTCGGCTTGCCCAGCTGCAGACCCGGCTGAACAACAACGCCAAGGTCCAGGAGGGCGAGGAGCCCGCCGAGGATCCGAAGGCCCTTCTGAAGGAGCTGGACGCCCTTTTGGTCCGTCTGGAGTGGCTGATCGCGAAGATCAACCTGACCAATAGCGCCACCCTGTCCGGCGGCAAGACCATGACCGAGCTTCTGGCCCGCAGGGACTGCCTGTCCAAGCGGCTGAACATGATGCGTTCCTTCCTGGACAACGCCAGCGCCAAGGTGGACCGCTATTCCCAGAAGGAGATCAAGATCCTCTCCACGGTGAAGGTTTCCACCCTCCAGAAGCAGGTGGACGACGTCTCCAAGGAGCTCCGGCAGCTGGACGAGCAGATCCAGTCCCTGAACTGGACCACAGAACTTTTGGAAAACTGAGAACTGATATTGTTGGTAACCCGGAAAGGCGAGCGGGATCTCTTGTGGGTCGAGAATGGTACTCACACTCTGCAAAGCGACGGGCGCGCTTCCCGGCTTATGCCGTAACACAGCAACGCCCAGCACACTGACACGCGCACGGTTTTTGCGCACAGTTACTACCATCAACGCTGATTTCCGGGCGAGGGCGGGAACGGGGACATTCAATTGAGAATTGAGAACTGAGAATTGAGAATTACAATACAAGACGCGGCAAACACGCCGTAGGGGCGGCCATCGGCTGCCCGCAAAAGCCTTACCCCTCGGGCATTGTGCCCTTTACGGGTAGAAGGTGTCGCGGGCGCAAGGCCGTGACGGATGAGGGGCGTCCCGAATGGGGAGCACCAACAGGAGAATGATCATGACAAGACTGGACAACTATTTTGAACAACTCAAGGGCAAGCGCGTCCTGGTCCTGGGCGTGGGCGTCAGCAACCGGCCGCTGGTGCGGCTGCTGCTGCGTTACGGAATCGACGTGACCTGCTGCGACAAGACCCCCCGGGAAAAGCTGGACGCCGAGGTGCTGGACCTGGAGGCCGCCGGCGCAAAGCTGCACCTGGGCGAAAACTATCTGGAGGATCTGGAAGGGGACGTGGTGTTCCGCACCCCGGGTCTCCACCCGGACACTCCTCAGATCAAGGCCCTGCGGGAAGCCGGGGCCGTGATTACCTCGGAAATGGAGGCCTTCTTCCAGGTCTGTCCCTGCGAGATCATCGCGGTGACCGGCTCCGACGGCAAGACCACCACCTCCACCCTGATTTCCGAGCTGCTGAAAAAGCAGGGCTATCGGGTCTGGCTGGGGGGCAACATCGGCACGCCCCTGCTGGACAAGGCGGATGAAATGGCGCCCACCGATCAGGTGGTGCTGGAGCTCTCCTCCTTCCAGCTGATGTACTTCCCCTACAGCCCCCATGTGGCGGTGATCACCAACCTGGCCCCGAACCATTTGGATATCCACAAGGATATGCAGGAGTACATTGAGGCCAAGGAGAACCTCTACCGGCACCAGGGCCCCGAGGACCGGCTGATCCTGAACCTGGACAACGCCATCACCCATTCCTTCGCCCCCAAGGCCAGGGCCCGGGTGGAGGAATTCTCCCGCCGGGGGATCCCGGCCCAGGGCGTCTTTTTCCGGGACGGGGCCATCCGCCGCACCGAAACGCCCGATGAGATCCTGCTGGCTCAGTCGGACATTCTGATTCCGGGTTTACATAACGTTGAAAACTACATGGCCGCCATCCTGGCGGTGGGGGACCGGGTCTCCGATGAGAACATCCGGGCGGTGGCCCGTACCTTCGGGGGCGTGGAGCACCGGATCGAGCTGGTCCGGGTCAAGGACGGAGTCAGGTTCTACAACGACTCCATCGCCTCCTCTCCCTCCCGCACCACGGCGGGCCTGCGGAGCTTTACCCAGAAGGTGATCCTGATTGCCGGCGGCTATGACAAGCACGTTCCCTTCGAGCCCCTGGGGCCGGAGATCGTGGCGCACGTCAAGACCCTGGTGCTGACCGGGGCTACCGCTCCCAAGATCGAGGCTGCGGTGCTGGCTGCCCCGGAGTATGCCCCCGGCAGACCCGAGATCCTCCACGAGGAGGACTTCTACGAGGCGGTCCGGCTGGCGGCCCGGGTGGCGCAGCCCGGGGACGTGGTGATCCTGTCCCCGGCGGGCCCGGCCTTCGATAAATTCAAGAACTTTATGGTTCGCGGAAAAGAATTCAAAAAAACTGTGATGGAGCTGTGATAAGATGGATATGAAACAAGCCTTATTCGAGCTCTCCGCCTGCGCCGGTCCCAGCGGGGCCGAGCAGGGGGTCAGCGAGACGGCGAAGGCCCTGCTGAAGCCCTTCGTCCGGTCCGCCACCCGGGACGTGCTGGGAAATGTGGTGGGCATTCGGACCGCCGCCAAGTATTCCCAGCGCTGCATCCTGCTGGACGCCCATCTGGACGAGGTGGGCATGCTGGTGACCGACCACGACAAGGGCTTTCTGAAGTTTGCGGCCATCGGCATTGATCCCCGGATCCTGCCGGGGCTGGAGGTCAAGGTCTGCACCGAGCCCCCCATCTACGGCGTGGTCAGCTGCCTGCCGCCCCATGTGTCCGCCCCGGAGGACCGGGAGAAGCCCTTCCCCATGGAGGAGCTGCGGATCGACTGCGGCCTGACCGCCGAGGAAGCCCCGCGGCGGGTGCCGGTGGGAACCCGGATCGTCTACGGCACCGAGCCCTTTTCCATGGGCAAAAATCTGGTTTGCGGCAAGAGTCTGGACGACCGGGCCTGCTTTGTGATCCTCTGCCGGGTTATGGAGCTTTTGAAGGACGAGCCCCTGCCCGTGGACGTCTGTGTCCTGGGCTCGGTCCAGGAGGAGTATACCGGCGCCGGCGCCATGACCGGGGCCTACAATATGGTGCCGGATCAGGCCATCGTGGTGGACGTCAGCTTTGCCGAAACCCCCGACAGCCCCAAGGAGGACACCGCCCCCCTGGGCAGCGGCGCCATGATCGGCGTGGGCCCCGTGATGAACCGGGCCATGTCCAAAAAGCTGATCGCCCTGGCAAAGGAGAACGGCATTTCCTATACCAAGGAGATCATGGCGGGCCGCACCGGCACCAACGCCGACGGGGTCCAGATCAGCCGGGAGGGCGTGGCGGTCTGCTGTGTGAGCCTGCCCCTGCGGTATATGCACACCCCCATTGAGGTGGTCAGCCTGGAGGATATGGAAGCCTGCGCCCAGCTGATTGCCAAGTATATTCTGTCGCTGAAGGAGGAAGCCTGATGCTGTTTGATACACTCAAGGAGCTTTGCGCCCTCTTCGGACCCTCCGGCTGTGAAGACGAGGTCCGCGCCTATATCCGCCGGGAGGCGGAGCCCTACGCCGATGAGATCATCGAAAGCCGCCACGGGGATCTGATGATCCTCAAGCACGGCAAAACTCAGATCAAGCACACCGTTATGCTGGCCGCCCACATGGACGAGGTGGGCGTGATCGTTCGCTCCGTCACCGAGGACGGGTTCCTGCGCTTTGCCTTTGTGGGGGGCGTGGACCGTCGGGTGGCCCTGGGCCGGAAGGTCTTCCTGGGGGATAACCGGATCCCCGGCATCATCGGCATGAAGCCGATCCACCTGACCACCCAGGAGGAACGGAAAAGCCTGCCCAAGGTCAAGGACCTCTACATCGACATCGGCGCCTCCTCCAGGGAGGAGGCCGAGGCCCTGGTGGAGCCCGGCGATTACGGCTGCTTTGCGCCCGGCATGACCGAGCTGCAGAACGGCCTGGTCCGGTCCAAGGCCATTGACGACCGGATCGGCTGCGCGATCCTGCTGGAGACCCTGAAGCAGGATCTGCCGGTGGATACCTGGTTTGCCTTTACGGTCCAGGAGGAGATCGGCAGCCGGGGCGCCTTTGCGGCGGCCTTTGCGGTGAAGCCGGACGTGGCTGTGATCCTGGAGGGCACCTCCGCCGCGGACCATCCCCAATCCCAGGGGACCAAGCGGGTCTGCGCCACCGGAGAAGGCCCGGTCCTGTCCATGATGGACAAGGGCGCCATCTATGACCGCGGGCTGTTCGACCTGTTGCGGGCCATTGCCGAGGAGAAGGGCACCGGCTGGCAGATCAAGACCCGTGTGGTGGGCTCCACCGACGCCAGAGCCTTCCAGCAGTCCCTGGGGGGCTGCAAGGCCGCGGGCATTTCCGCCCCGGTCCGCTATATTCACAGCCCCTCCTGTGTGGGCAGTATCAAGGATTTTGAAGCCATGAAGGTGCTTGTGAATGCCTTCCTGGAGAAAATGGAGGATTATCATGGATAAACTGTTGCAAAAGCTCGTGCCTCCCGTTTCCGTATCCGGCCGCGAGGAGGAGATTTCCAGGGTGATCGAGACCCTGGCCAAGCCCTACGGACAGATTTCCAGAGACCATCTTGGGAACCTGGTGGTGCATAAGCCCGGCAACGGCCGCCGGATCCTGCTGGCCGCCCACATGGACACCATCGGCCTCATCGTCACCCACGTGGATGAAAAGGGCTTTGTCCGCTTTGCCGCCATCGGCGGCCTGCGCCTGGTGCCGATGATCGGCCAGCGGGTGAAGTTTGAGAGCGGTGTGGTGGGCATCGTCTGCTATGACCGGGGCACGGAGCCCGGGGACCTGACTGTGGACAAGCTCTATGTGGACACCGCCGGCGCCAAGGTGGAGATTGGCGAGACCGCCGCCTTCTGCGCCGAGCCCCTGTTTGCGGGCAGAAAGGTGATTTCCCCCTATCTGGACAACCGACTGGGCTGCGCGGTCTGCCTGAAGGCACTGGAGCTTTTGAAGCATACCGACAACGATATCTTCTGCGTCTTCACCGTCCAGGAGGAGGTGGGCTGCCGGGGCGCCAAGCCCGTGGCCTATACCATCACCCCGGACCTGGCCATCGCCGTGGATATCTGCGGTCTGGCGGACTTCCCCGGGGAGGACAAGCCCAACAGCCTGACCGTGGAAGGCGGTCCCGTCATCAAGATCATGGATGCCGGCGTAATCTGCCATCCCACCGTGGTCTCCATGCTGGAGGAGGCGGGAAAGAAGCTGAACATCGCCACCCAGCGCTACGTCACCAGATCCGGCGGCACCGACGCCGGCGCCATCTTCAATACCCGGGGCGGCGTGCCCAGCGGCGTGCTGTCCATCCCCATCCGGTATACCCACAACCCCAATGAGCTGGCGGACCTGGACGTGGCGGAAAACTGCGCCAGGCTGCTGGCAGAGGCCATCCGGGCCTGATAACCGGCAGCAGGAGAACGAGAAAACCTCCCCTGACGCTGCGAAGCAGCTTTAGGGGAGGGGAACCGGCCCCAAGGCCGGTGGAGGGGTTCTCTGCCCCCTCAGTTGAATGCAACACTGATTTAGGAGGAAGTAACCATGGGCGTTTCCAACGTACTTCGCAAGATCTCTTCCCGGGGCGCCAAGTGCGCCGCGGTCATCGTGGCGGCCGGAAAGGCCAGCCGCATGCAGGGCACGGATAAGATTATGGCGGATCTGGCGGGAGAACCGCTGATCGTCCACACCATCCGGGCCTTCGAGCAGAGCGAGGACATTCAGGAGATCATCCTGGTCACCCGGGAGGACCTGCTGGAGGGCCTCAGCGAGCTCTGCGTGGCAAAGAAGCTCACCAAGGTCACCAAGATCTGCAAGGGCGGCGAGACCCGGGCGGAGTCTGTCCAGCTGGGTCTGGACCAGGTCTCCAAAAACTGCGACTTTGTGGCCATCCACGACGGAGCCCGGCCCCTTGTGACGCCCACGGTCATCCATGACGCGGTGCGCAAGGCCGCCAAATTCGGGGCGGCGGCGCCGGCTGTACCGGTGAAGGACACCATCAAGGTGGTCCATGGGGGCGTGATCGAATCCACCCCGGACCGCAGCGGCCTCTACGCCGTGCAGACCCCCCAGGTCTTCAATCTGAAGGTCTACAAGGCCGCGCTGGAAACTGCCATCGGCGGCAAAAAGGAGCTGACCGACGACTGCTCCGCGGCGGAGGCCTACGGCATCAACGTGGTCATCACCCCGGGCAGCGACGAGAATCTCAAGGTGACCACCCCCACCGATCTGGTGCTGGCGGAGGCCATTCTGGCGGCGAGGAACCAGGCATGAGGATCGGCCACGGCTATGACGTCCATCGGCTCACCGAGGGACGGAATCTGATTCTCGGCGGCGTCCGGGTGCCCCACAGCCTGGGGCTGGACGGCCATTCCGACGCGGACGTGCTGACCCACGCGGTGATGGACGCCCTGCTGGGGGCTGCGGCCCTGGGAGACATCGGCCGCCATTTCCCGGACACGGATCCCCAATACAAGGGCATCTCCAGCCTGAAGCTGCTGGCGGCGGTCCGGGAGCTGATCTATGGCAAGGGCTATCGGATCTCCAACATCGACGTGACGGTGCTGGCCCAGAAGCCCAAGCTGGCGCCCTATATCGCGCAGATGGAGCAAAACCTCTCCCAGGTGCTGGGCCTGGAGCCGGGCCGGATCAACGTGAAGGCCACCACCGAGGAGCATCTGGGCTTTACCGGCCGGGAGGAGGGCATCGCCTGCCACGCGGTCTGCCTGTTGGAGGAAGCATCCCTCCGGGTGGTGCCGCTCCGGGGATAAAGCCCTTGAAATTTGGAAAAACCTGTGCTATACTGCATACAAGAACGGAGGGATAAAATGCGCTGAGAATCCTGCTTTGATGATAGGGCGCGAGACGGCAGCTGCCGTCCGGTTTGGTGCGCCGTAAGCAGGAAATCACGCATTGCATCCGCCTGAAACAGGGGTACTATGGCTGCAAGTGGATTTCTTGCAGCCATTTTTATCAATTCAGGAGGAACCGTTATGGCATTGATCTCTGTTCAAAACCTGACCTTCGGTTATGACGGCAGCCCGGAGCTGCTGTTTGAGGAGGTCAGCTTTCAAATCGACTCCGACTGGCGTCTGGGCTTTGTGGGCCGGAACGGCCGGGGGAAAACAACCTTTTTGCGGCTGCTGATGGGGGAGCTGGAATACCGGGGCAGCATCCGGGCCCCCATGGCCTTCGACTATTTTCCCTTCCCGGTGCCGGACGAATGGGAAACCGCCGGGGAAATCACCGGAAGGAGCTGCCCGGAGCTGCAGCGCTGGAGGCTGGAGCGGGAGCTGAGCCAGCTGGAGCTGGATCCGTCGGTGCTGGACCGGCCCTTTGCCACCCTTTCCAACGGGGAGCGGACCAAGCTGCTGCTGGCGGCCCTGTTTTTGCGGGAAAACCGGTTCCTGCTGATCGACGAGCCCACCAACCATCTGGATCTGCAGGGCCGCCGGGTGCTCAGCCGCTATCTGCGCTCGAAAAGCGGCTTTATTCTGGTGTCCCACGACCAGGCCTTTTTGGACGGCTGCATCGACCATGTGCTCTCCATCAACCGGGCCACCATCGAGGTTCAAAAGGGAAACTGCACCACCTGGCTGGAGACCCGGCGGCAGCAGGATGCCTTTGAGCTGGCCCAAAACCAGCGGCTGAAAAAGGAAATCTCCCGTCTGGAGCAGACCGCCCGGGAAAAGGCCTCCTGGGCGGACAGGTCAGAGCGGGAGAAGATCGGCGCCGGGCCGAACGGAAATGAGATGAACGCGGGCCGAAGACCCTATCTGGGCGAGAAGTCCAGAAAGGCCAACAAGCGGGCCAAGGCCATTGCCGGCCGGCAGGAGGCCGCCATCGAGGAAAAGAGCAGACTGCTGAAGAACATTGAAAAGGCCGACAATCTGCGGCTGCCCTGCCTGTCCTATCGCAGCGAGCTGCTGGCGGAGCTGACGGACGTGACCGTGGATTACGGCGACGGGCCCGTGTTCCGGCCGGTCAGCTTTCAGATCCGCAGGGGAGACCGGCTGAACCTCATCGGCCGGAACGGGGCGGGGAAAACCAGCCTTCTCAAGCTGCTGACCGGAGAGGCTGCGCCCACCCGAGGCGCCGTCCGTCTGGCGGGCGGGCTGACCGTTTCCTATCTGCCCCAGGACGCTTCCGGCCTGTCCGGGAGTCTGACGGACTATGCCAGGCAGAACGGGCTGGACTATACCATGTTTCTGACCTTCCTGCGGAAGCTGGACTTTCAGCGCAGCCAGTTTGAGAAGCCCATGGAGCAGTTCAGCATGGGCCAAAAGAAAAAGGTGCTGCTGGCCCGCAGCCTCTGCGAGCCCGCCCATCTCTATCTCTGGGACGAGCCCCTGAACTTCATCGATATCC
The DNA here is from genome assembly GCA_902767915.1 of Oscillospiraceae bacterium. Classification (GTDB taxonomy): domain Bacteria; phylum Bacillota; class Clostridia; order Oscillospirales; family Oscillospiraceae; genus JAFRPC01. The sequence goes on from CACXJE010000006.1 coordinate 45,831, forward strand.
TCTCCCGGGGCCAGGTGGAGGACCTGCTGCTGGAGAGCAGCCCCACGATCCTGTTTGTGGAGCACGACGCGCGCTTCTGCGACCGGATCGCCACCGGCCGGATCTGCCTTCAAAGGGAGCCGTAGACCAAGCTTCACCCGATGCCGCCCCGTAGTGGCCGCAGACCTCTGCGGCCATGGCGCAAAGCGCCTGTTGATGCGATTTGCCGGATACAAAAAGAAAAACACAGAGGACGACTACCCGCATTGCTGCGTGCTGTCGTCCTCTGTGTGGTATATCGCCAATCAGATGGCCCGTTCAACCTTGTTGGAACGGAGACATCTTGTACAAACGTATACGTGGCGCGGAGTACCGTCGACAATCGCCTTGACGCGCTTGACATTGGGCTTCCACATTCTGTTGGAACGTCTGTGGGAGTGGGAGACCTTGATACCGAAAGTCACACCCTTGCCGCAAATATCGCACTTAGCCATCAGCTGCACCTCCAATCCATAGGTGGGATACCGAAATTGACGCCCTAAAAGCATCGGGCTATATGATAGCAGATTTCCCGGAAAAAAGCAAGAGGAA
>CACXJE010000007.1 GCA_902767915.1 Oscillospiraceae bacterium
CAGAAGCGGCGTCATTGCCCCAGGCAATGACCGGAGCGATGTGGGCATCGCTCCCTACGACATGCTGCTCAATTCTCAATTCTCAATTCATACCGGTCCCCTCGGGAGAATAGACTGTTCCAGAACAATCAAACGAGGTGGATCAATGGAAGAACCTATCATCAATCAGGTGCGGCTCTGCGGGACCCTGGACTCCGCGCCGACCTTTTCCCACGAAAATCACGGCCGGCGGTTTTACCGGTTTTTGCTGGCGGTGGAGCGGCTTTCCGGCACCGTGGACCGGCTGCCGGTGCTGGCGGACTGGTCGCTTTTGGACAACACGGACGCGGCCTGGGGCGAGGAGGTCCTGGTGACGGGCCAGCTTCGGTCCTTCAACCAGATGACGGAGACCGGCCGACGGCTGATCCTGTCGGTCTATGCCGCCTCCCTGGAGCTCTGCTATGAGGCGCCGGACAACCGGGTGGAGCTGACCGGAGCCCTGTGCAAGGATCCCATCTACCGCAGGACGCCCCTGGGCCGGGAGATCTGCGACGGGATGCTGGCGGTGAACCGGCCCTATCACCGGACGGACTATCTGCCCTGCATTTTCTGGGGCCGGACGGCCCGGGAGATCGCCCTCTGCACGGTGGGGGCCCGGCTCCATCTGACAGGCCGGTTCCAGAGCCGGCCCTACACCAAGCTGCTGCCCGACGGCACAGCCAGCGAGCGCACCGCCTATGAGGTCTCAGCCATCTCAGCAGCGGTGCTTTTGGAATGAAGTATTTGCTGAAGCAAATATGAAGTACGCTTGCCGCTTGCGTGGCTTTGCGTATGAAGTGTGCTACGCACATGAAGTATGGCTTCGCCATATTTTATTCCCTCGTTTTATTGGAGAATAAAACGATACCGCAATATTGCCGCAGGCAATACTTCATATGCCGTCAGGCTTACTTCATATCGCACAAGCGATACTTCATATCTTCGCAGAAGATACTTCATAAGGAAAAACGCCTGCGGCCAACCGCAGGCGTTTTTCCTTAGATTCTGTATTGGCTGGTAAACAGCTCGTAATAGAAGCCCTTTTGGGCCAGCAGGTCCCGGTGGGTGCCCTGCTCCACGATCCGGCCCTCCCGGATCACCAGGATCACGTCCGCGTCCACAATGGTGGAAAGCCGATGGGCGATCACAAAGCAGGTCCGGCCGCCCATCAGATGATCCATGGCCTTCTGGATCAGCAGCTCGGTCCGGGTGTCCACGTTGGAGGTGGCCTCGTCCAGGATCAGCAGGGGGCGGTCCGCCAGCAGGGCCCGGGCAATGGTCAGAAGCTGCTTCTGGCCCGAGGAGACCACGGTGCTGTCCTCGGAGATCACGGTGTCGTAGCCCTGGGGCAGCTGCCGGATGAAATGGTCGCAGTAGGCACACCGGCAGGCGGTTTCGATCTCCTCCCGGGTGGCCTCCGGGCTGCCGTAGGCCACGTTCTCCGCCACGGTGCCCTTAAAGAGCCAAGTATCCTGGAGAACCATGGCAAAGAGCTTCCGGTTTTCCGCCCGGGAAAGCTCGGCCACGTCCCGGCCGTCGATCCGGATCTGTCCGGACTGGATGTCGTAGAACCGCATCAGCAGGTTCACGATGGTGGTCTTTCCGGCGCCGGTGGGGCCAACGATGGCCACCTTCTGGCCCGGCTGCACGTCCATGCACAGGTCCCGGATCAGGGGCTTCTCGGGGTCGTAGGAGAAGTCCACGTGGGAGATCTCCACCCGGCCCCGGGTGGGGGCCTCCACGATACCGGCGGGGTCAGCTTCCTCCGGCAGATCCAGCAGGGTGAAGACGCGCTTGGCTGCGGACTTCACATGCTGCACGTAGCTCAGGCCGAAGGCGATCCGCTCCAGGGGCGCCGAGAGCTGCCGGGCAAAGAAGATCACCGTCACCACGGTGCCGATGGCCACGCCCCGCCGCAGGATCAGCCAGCCTCCCAGCACCGCCACGGCGATATAGGCCAGGGCGTCCAGGAAGATGATCACCGGCTGGACGATGGAGGACAGGAAGTTGCCGAAGATGCCGTTGCGCTGGTGGCGCAGGGACAACTCGTCATACCTTGTCTGGAGCTCCGCCTCCCGGTTGAAGGCCTTGGTGGTGGGGTAGTTGGTGTAGGCCTCCTCGGCCAGGGCTGTGAGCTTGCCGCCCAGGTCAAAGTGCTTGTCCCAGTGCTTTTCGCCCAGGGTCGCCATCTTGGCGGACAGCAGCACCGACAGGGGCGACAGCAGCACCACCGGAATGGCCATGCGCCAGTCGGTAAAGAACAGAATGGCCGCAATCACAAGCATCTGCAGGAAGCCCGAGATCAGGATTTCCACAATGCCGTAGATGGAGTCGGCCATGTTGCCCACGTCCTCCATCATCCGGTCGATCACGTCGCCGGCGGGAGTCTTGTCCATATAGGACACGGGCAGGCGTCCCAGCTTCTCGGACAGGCGGATCCGGAAGCCGGCGCAGAAGAACCGGCTGACCACGTTGTTCAGCAGGAAGGCGTTGCCGTAGGTCACCAGGGCCTGGAGGAGATACACCCCCAGCAGCAGGCCCAGTCCCGGCAGCAGGCTCCTGGCCAGGTTCGGGGTCCGGTTCCGGGTCCAGGCGTAGAGCCGGTTCACCAGGTCGCCCAGAAGCTCCGGGGCCGCCACGGCACAGCCGATCAGGATCAGGCAGAGGAAGGCGCAGAGCAGGATCCAGCCCCGCAGGGGCTTGATTTCCCGCAGCAGACGCTTGCCGGTCTCGTCAAAGAGCCGGCGCTTTTCCTTCTGTTCGGGTTGCTTGGTCTGGGTCATACCGCGCCACCTCCCGTCTGGGAGAGGTAGATCTCCCGGTAGATGGAGCAGCTTTCCAGCAGCTCTGCATGGGTCCCGGCTCCCACCAGGGCCCCGTCCGCCAGGACGAAGATCCGGTCGCAGTGCATGGCGGAGACCACCCGCTGGGTGATCACGATTCGGGTCCTGCCGGCCAGCTTCTCATTCATGGCCGTGCGGACCTTAGCCTCGGTGAGAAAGTCCAGGGCGGAGAAGGAATCGTCGAAGATGTAGATGGGCGCCTCCTTCAGCAGGGCCCGGGCAATGGCCAGGCGCTGCTTCTGGCCGCCGGAGATGTTGGTGGCGGCCTGCTCCAGCTTGAAGTTCAGGCCCTCCGGCTGCTCCCGGAGGAAGTCGGCGATCTGGGCCAGCTCCAGGGCGGCCCAAAGCTCCTCGTCCGTGGCGTCGGGCTTGCCCATCCGGAGATTCTCCGCCACGGTGCCGGAATAGAGCATGGATTTCTGCAGAGAGCAGGAGATATTCTCCCGGACGTCCTTGGGGGAGAGCTCCGCGGCATCCCGCAGCTGTTCGGAAGGGCCGATGTGGGCATCGGCCCCTACGCCAAAACGCAGGGTGCCGGCGGTGGGACTGCGGAAGGCCAGCAGCAGCTCCGCCAGGGTGGACTTGCCGGAGCCGGTGCCGCCGATGACGGAGACCCATTCCCCGGCCTTGATCCGAAGGTTCAGATCCGTCAGCGCAGGCAGCTTGCTGCCGGGATAGGTGAAGCTGACGTGGTCCAGCGCGATCTCCCCGGAGAAGGTCCGTCCCTCGGCGGGACGGTCGTCCTCCAGGCCCGTGGACTCCGTCACCTGGCTCAAACGCCGGGCCGCCACCCGCACGTGGGGCAGCATGACAATGGCGAAGGACACGGAAACGATGGCCCCCAGGATGATGTTGATGTACTGGATCATGGCGAAGATATCGCCGGGGGTCAGACCGCTCCCCCGCTCCATCCGGACGCCGCCCAGATAGACGATCAGAAGGGCGGCGGTGTTCAGCACAAAGGCCGCCATGGGGTCGATCACGGCCATGGTCACGTTGGCCCGGATGATGTTGTCGGCCATGACCCGGGTGGCGTCGGTGATCTTCTCATGGGCCTGCCGTTCCCGGTCAAAGGCCCGGATCACCCGGATGCCCCGGAGCCGCTCCCGGACCAGGTCGTTCTGCCGGTCGCAGTATTCGTCGGAGATCTCCCAAAGGTGGTCGATCTTTTTGCTCAGAAGGAGCACCCCCAGGATCAGCAGGGGCACCACGCAGAGGATGATCAGCGACAGCCAGAAGTCCTTCCGCATACACAGAAACACGCCGCCCAGGAACATCAGCGGTATGATGATGAGGTTGCCGCAGAGCATGGAGATCACCCAGTTCAGGGTGCCCACGTCGTGGGTGGAACGGGTGACCAGGTTGGAGGTGCCGATGCGGCCCACCTCCGCCAGGGTCATGGTGTGGACCTTGCGAAACAGGGCGGACCGGAGACTCCAGGTGTAGCCGGAGATCACATGGTAGACCACCCAGTAGCCCCCGGCCACGGAGACCAGGCTCAGGGCCGAGATCCCCAGCATCCAGGCTGCGGTTTTCAGGATATAGCCGAAGGTGTCCCCCTCCGCCGCACCGTAGACGCCCTTGTCCAGCACGTTGGACATGAGGGTGGGCAGCAGCAGATTGCAGACCGCTGAGACGGCCATCAACAGAGTGGCCAGGGCGATTTTGCCCTTGTAGGGCTTGAGAAAGGATAAGAGCTTGCGCACGGAAAAACCTCCTTTCCGCACAGCGTTCAAAGCGGCGTGAGGTTGGCCGCCGCTTCCGGTTCCAATGTCCGCCGCCGGCAACGACCCGGACGGCAAAACGCGGGCGTGGGCGCATTGGGAACGCCCCGAGATCCGTCCTCCTGCCCATTGGGAAGCAGGAGGCCGCAAATCCTTCATAGTGTACCATGTTTCCGGGAAGAATGCAAGATACGGGCAGTTGAATTTTCGCCCCGACTGTGGTAAAATGAAGAAAAAAATCAGTGCAGGAGGACCTTTTATGAAGCTGATGGTCTTAGACGGCAATTCCGTCATCAACCGGGCCTTCTACGGGGTGCGGCTGCTTACCACCCGGGACGGGCAGTACACCAACGCCATCTACGGCTTTCTGAACATTCTGGATCGGGTCCGGGCCGAGGAAAAACCCGACGCCCTGTGCGTGGCCTTCGACCTCCACGGCCCCACCTTCCGCCACCTGAAATACGACGGCTACAAGGCCACCCGCCACGGCATGCCCGAGGAGCTGGCCCAGCAGATGCCCGTGATGAAGGACGTGCTGCGGGCCATGAACATCCCCATCTACGCCTGCCAGGGCTGGGAGGCCGACGACGTGATCGGCACCGTGGCCAAGGCCTGCGGTGCCGCGAATTGGGACTGCGTGATCGTCACCGGAGATCGGGACAGCCTGCAGCTGGTGGATGACCACGTCACCGTGAAGCTGGTGGTCACCAAGGGCGGCCAGACCACCTCCACCAACTACACCCCCTCCCTCTTCCGGGCAGAATACGGCTTCGAGCCGGAGCGCCTCATCGACCTGAAGGCCCTGATGGGGGACGCCTCCGACAATATCCCCGGCGTGGCCGGCGTTGGTCCCAAGACTGCCACGGACCTGCTGCTGAAATACGGCACCCTGAACGGGGTCTATGAAAATCTGACCCCCCAGAACATGAAGGGCAAGCTCTATGAAAAGCTGGAAAACGGCAAGGACAACGCCTATCTGAGCTTTGATCTGGCCACGATCCGCTGCGAGGCCCCCATCGAGTTTGCCCCGACCGACGCCCTGGTCCGGGAGCCGGACCGACAGGCCCTGTACGACCTGTTTTTGCGGCTGGAGTTCGTGAAGCTGATTGATAAGTACCGGCTGCGCGATGTAGGGGCGGTCACTGGCCGCCCGCAACCCGCACCCGGTCCCGACGGCGGGCGGCCGCTGGCCGCCCCTACGGGGATGGGGAAGGCATTGGCGATTCCCTCCTCTAAGGACGAATTCGACGCCTTGTTTGCCCATTGGAAGGCCGCCGACTGCGTGGCCCTGGCGGCGGCCGGGGATCTGGATGCCGTCGCGGTGGATGACGGGGCCCACCCGGCCCTGCTGCGGCGGGACAGGCTGGGTCTGGCCTACGATTTTGCCCTGGCGGAGCTGTTCTCCGGCAGGCTGGAGCTGACGGTCCACGGGGCCAAGGAGCTGCTGCGCGCCCTGCTGGAGCGCTGCCTGCCCTGTGAGGGCATCGTCTTCGACACCGAGGTGGCGGCCTACCTGATCGACGCCGCCCGGGGTAAGTACGAGCTGTCCCGGCTGGCCCTGGAGCACTGCCAGCTCCAGCTGCCAACCCTGAAGGAGCTGACCGAGGCAGGCACCCCGGAGGCGGAGGCAAAGGCCCTCCTGCTGACCCGGCAGGCCGCCGCCGTCCGGGCCCTGCGGGAGCCGCTTTCCGCCGGACTGAAGGCCCAGCAGGCGGAGAAGCTGTTCACCGAAATGGACCTGCCTCTGTGCCGGGTCCTGGCCAAGATGGAGGTGGCGGGGGTCCTGGTGGACGCCGACGCCCTCCACGGCTTTGACGAGATGCTGAAGGCCCGGATCGAGACCGCCCAGCAGGAGATCTATCGGTATGCAGGCGGCACCTTCAATATCAACTCCCCCCGGCAGCTGGGCGAGGTCCTGTTCGAACGGCTGGGCCTGCCCGCCGGAAAGAAAACCAAAACCGGCTGGTCCACCAACGTGGAGGTGCTGGAAAAGCTCCGGGACAAGCACCCCATCATCGGGCAGATCATGGAATACCGGACCCTCACCAAGCTCCAGGCCACCTATGCCGAAGGTCTTTTGAAGGTCATCGGCCCCGACGGCAGAGTCCGCACCACCTTCCAGAACACCGTCACCGCCACGGGCCGGCTGTCCTCCACGGACCCCAACCTGCAGAACATCCCGGTGCGAACCGATCTGGGTGCGGAGATCCGGAAGATGTTTGTCCCCCGGCCGGGCTGGGTCTTTGTGGACGCGGACTACAGCCAGATCGAGCTGCGGGTCCTGTCCCACATGGCGGACGACAAGGCCATGCAGGCCGCCTTCAACTCCGGAGAGGACATCCATCGGGTCACCGCCTCCCAGGTCTTCGGGACCCCATTGGAGGAGGTCACCCCCCAGATGCGACGCAGCGCCAAGGCCGTGAACTTCGGCATCGTCTACGGGATCTCCGAATTCTCCCTGGCAGAGGATCTGGGAGTCAGCCGGGCGGAGGCCAAGGCCTATATCGACAGCTACCTGGAAAAATACCACGGGGTCCGGGAATTCATGCAGGCCGTGGTGGAGCAGGGCACAAGGCTGGGCTACGTGGCCACCCTCTACGGACGCCGCCGCTATATTCCCGAGCTCAAGGACGGCAAGTACATGGTCCGGGAGGCGGCCAAGCGAATGGCCATGAATTCCCCCATCCAGGGCACCGCCGCGGACATCATCAAGCTGGCCATGCTCCGGGTGGACCGGGCGCTGACCCAGGCGGGTCTGAAGGCGAAGCTGGTGCTCCAGGTCCACGACGAGCTGATCGTGGAATGCCCCGATGCCGAGACAGAGCAGGTCAAGGCCCTGGTGACCCGGGAAATGGAATCCGCCGCCGCACTGGCTGTTCCCCTCACCGCCGACGCCAAATCCGGCCGCAGCTGGTACGAAGCGAAGTAAGCAATTGAAAATTGAGAATTGAGAGTTGAGAGTTGATTGTGTTTTGCAGATTGCAATCTGCAAAACTCCACAATTATTCACGATTCATTATTCACTATTCACTTTAACGGACACCCGTTAAAAAAATGTCAAGAGGCGCCGCAATACCCTCTTGACATTTTTACTCTACGCTTGTAAAATATACTTACTACAATTGTAGAGAAAAGGAGTGTTCTCTATGTCGGACAACCGCATCAAGCCCTTGCCGGATTCTGAACTGGAGGTTATGCAGGTGCTTTGGGATCTGACGCCGCCGGTGCCCCGTACCCAAGTGGAGGAGCGGATGGCGCAGATCCACCCGGTGGCTCAGACCACGATTCTGACTCTTTTAACCAGGCTGGCGCAGAAAGACTTCATTCAGATTGATAAGCATGGCCGTTCCAGCGTTTATACCCCCCTGATCAGCCGGGCCGACTACCAGGCCCACCAGAGCCGCCGTTTCCTGGACCGGGTGTTTGGCGGCAGCATTCCCGCCTTTGCCTCTGCCCTTTCCGCCTCCGGAATCTCCAAAGAGGAGCTGGAGGAGCTGAAGCGTCTGCTGGAGGAGGATCAGCTATGATCCGAACTGTGCTTTTTCTCTATCCTTTCGTCGGGTCTATTCTATTTTCCTTTCTATTTTCCTTGGCGAATGGCGCTTACGCACGACGTGTTTGCCTTACAACTGAAACGGCCTATCAGCCTCTTCCGTTGTCTCTGCAGAATTCAGAAGCCGACATCCGGAACCCGGACTCGATGTACCGTTATGTATTTGGCTTTCCGATCCTCCTACTTGTAGTTCTGGCATTTGTTATGATCTTTAACAGGTCCCAGCTTACTGTTGTATTCAGCTCATTTCTGGATCTGTTCATTCTCATTGGGGTCTATGACCTTCTTTTGCTTGCCTGTGTATCCTGTATCCGGAAAAAGTACCTATCTGTATCCTGTTCGATGTTTTGGCTGATCCCGAACCTGTTCAGTACTTTTTCTGGTGCTCTGTTGACCTTGAAACTACTCCTCAGCTCAGAGTTCCCGCGTTTAGTGATTCCTCTGAAACACCTTCGTTGGGAAACCTTTGTCATAATCTGGGCGTTGGGGGCTATAGGGGTGCTCACCTGGAAAACCCTTTCTCACCTGATTTTTCGCCATCAGCTGCTCAAGGACGCCATACCGATTCCGGCAGCCTATGAACGAATCATGATCCGCCAGCGCAGCCAAGTTCGCAGCAGGGCCATGACCCATAAGCCGGTTCTCTCACCTGCAGTAAAAACACCGTTGACTGTGGGACTTACCGGCTTCACAGCCAGGTTGGTGCTGCCACAGCGAGAATACACCGAAGAGGAGCTGGTGCTGATCTTTCGGCACGAATTCGTCCATCTGCTCCGCAGAGATAACGCAATGAAATTCAATATGGTCTTTCTCTGCGCAGTATGCTGGTTTCTCCCTTCTGTATGGCTTGGTATGCGCCAGGCCGCAGTGGACGCGGAACTGGGCTGCGATGAGTTAGCAACGAAACAGCTGTCAGAGCCTCAAAAGCGGCAGTATGCCAGTTTGCTGTTGAAAACAGCCGGAGCGGCTTCGGGGTTCTCCACCTGTCTCTCCGCCTCTGCAAAGGGGCTTCGCTACCGGCTGCAACGGGTGCTGCACCCGGAAACACGTAGATCCGGTGCGACTCTGGCTGGCATCCTTGTGTTTCTGATTACCCTGGCAGCCGGTAGCTTCACCTTTGCTTTCGACGCCGGAACCTTCGGGGAAGAATTCTTCAACAAGACCAATGCCCCCTATGTTCTCGCAGAGGATTCCGATAACCTGGCATGGCAGGACTATTTGGCAGACAAGCAGTTGTATCGAGTGGCCGCCCAAACTGATAGGGGTAATACTCTATTATCATTTAATTGCTGCAATGGGAATACAGCCTTACAACTGCGCTTTGATGAGAAGTTTGTCTATATCTACTCCTATGAATGCACAGAGATAAGCGGGAATCTTCTTTACGTGCAGAATAACCCCAGGGTATTCACTTATATGTACGACTCCTCTTTGGACATTGCCGAGTTAAAAAAGCTGGTTGACTGGTCCGAGAGTCATTTCATCTTGCGTAGTGAATTCTGAGGCTGTGTATCAGCAGGCTATTTGCGCTGCTTGCGCATATAACCTGTTTTACGAGCAAAATATATTTACAGCGGTCCCCCTCCCCTATAGTCCCTTACGGGCCGATAGGGGAGGTTTTGCGCAGACCCGGTGACCGCTGCTGTAGGGAGGCATCCCCAGATGCCTCCGGCCGCTTCGCAGAAGCGGCGTCATTGCCGGAGGCAATGACCGGAGCGATGTGGGCATCGCTCCCTACGATGCGCTGGTGACTGATGCCTGGCGCTTGTTTTTGTCGGGCGGGTGCAGTTTTTCCTTTACTTTTGGAAGTTTTGTGCTATACTGATAATGGACTGATAAGGGCTCCCGGGAGTTTTTGGTGCTTCCGACGAAGGCCCGGTCAAATTTGTTGTTCCGCAAGGAAAGGAGTTCCGCAATGATTCAGTTAATGGACGCCATCGTTAAGCCGACTGCCGGGCCCGGTCTGGAGCTGCGCCAGGTGCCGGTTCCCGTTCCCAAGGCCGGCGAGGTTCTGATCAAAATCCACAAGACCGCCATCTGCGGCACCGACGTACACATTTATAACTGGGACCCCTGGGCCGCCGAGCATATCAAGCACCCCCCGATGACCATCGGCCACGAGTACGTGGGCGAGATCGCCAAGCTGGGCGAGGGCGTCAGCGGCCTGCACGTGGGCCAGCGGGTTTCCGGCGAGGGCCACATCACCTGCCACCACTGCCGCAACTGCCACACCGGCAACATCCAGTGGTGCAAGGACACCGTCTCCGTGGGCGTGGATCGGGACGGCGCCTTCGCAGAATACGTCTGCATCCCTGCCACCAACGTCATTATGATCGACGAGTCCCTGCCTGAGGACGTGGTGGCCTTCTTCGACGCCTTCGGCAACGCCACCCACACCGCTCTGATGTTCCCCTTGATCGGCGAGGACGTGCTGATCACCGGCGCCGGCCCCATCGGTATCATTGCCGCCGGCATCTGCAAGTACGCAGGCGCCCGCCGCGTTATCATCACCGATATCAACGACGACCGTCTGGTCCTGGCCCGGAAGATGGGCGTGGACGCTGCTGTCAACACCATGCGTGAGGATCTGCGGGAGGTCATGAAGCAGCTCAATATCGTGGAGGGCTTCGACGTGGGTCTGGAAATGTCCGGCTCCGAAATCGCCTTCAAGCAGATGATCTCCTGCATGCGCAACGGCGGCAAGATCTCCCTGCTGGGCATCGGCAACAAGCCCTTCACCCTGAACATGAACGACATCATCGGCAAGGGTCTGACCCTCCAGGGCATCTACGGCCGGAAGATGGACAACTGGCACCAGATGTCCTACATGGTCCAGGGCGGCCTGGATCTGACCCCGGTCATCACCCACCGGTTCCACTACACCGAATTCGAGAAGGGCTTCGCCGCCATGAACTCCGGCAAGTCCGGCAAGGTCATTCTGGACTGGACGACCAAGAAATAACCCGTAGGGGCCGGCGTCCTCGACGGCCCGCACGCAGTATTTGGAACACACGGGGCGTCGAGGACGCCGCCCCCTACGACATTATCAAACGTAATTTGAATATACGGAGGTTTGAACATGAAATCTGCTTACGCTGCTTTTGAAGCGGAACTGAACGCCATCCGCGAAGCCGGCACCTGGCGCGAGGAGCGCATCATCACCACCCCCCAGTACTCCCGCATCGACACCACCAAGGCCAAGGGCGTGGTCAACTTCTGCGCCAACAACTACCTGGGCCTGTCCACCCGCCCCGAGCTGATCGAGGCCGCCAAGAAGAGCTATGACCGCTGGGGCTTCGGCCTAAGCTCCGTCCGCTTTATCTGCGGCACCCAGGAGATCCACAAGGAGCTGGAGAGCCGCATCGCCAAGTTCGTGGGCACCGACGACGCCATCCTCTACTCCTCCTGTTTTGACGCCAACGGCGGTCTGTTTGAGACCTTGCTTGGCAAGGAGGACGCCATCATCTCCGACGAGCTGAACCACGCCTCCATCATCGACGGCGTCCGCCTCTGCAAGGCCATGCGCTATCGCTACAAGAACAACAACATGGACGACCTGCGCGCCAAGCTGACGGAGGCCCGGGAGGCCGGCGCCAAGAAGATCATGATCGCCACCGACGGCGTCTTCTCCATGGACGGCTACATCGCCAACCTGCCAGCCATCTGCGACCTGGCCGACGAGTTCGACGCCCTGGTCATGGTGGACGACTCCCACGCCGTGGGCTTCATGGGTGAGCACGGCCGGGGCACCGCAGAATACTGCGGCGTCATGGGCCGGGTGGATATCATCACCGGCACCTTCGGCAAGGCCCTGGGCGGCGCTTCCGGCGGCTACACCGCGGCCCGTCAGCCCATCGTGGACCTGCTCCGCCAGAAGAGCCGTCCCTACCTGTTCTCCAATACCGTGGCCCCCGCCATCTGCGCCGCCACCCTGGCCACTCTGGATCTGCTGGAGAGCTCCACCGCCCTGCGGGATAAGGTCCATGAGAACGCCCGGTACTTCCGCGCCGAGATGGAGAAGCTGGGCTTCGAGCTGCTGCCCGGCGAGCATCCTATCGTTCCCGTCATGCTGTACGATCCCAAGGTCGCCCACGAGTTTGCCAACCGCATGCTGGAGAAGGGCGTCTACGTGGTGGCCTTCTGCTACCCCGTGGTGCCCAAGGGCAAGGACCGCATCCGCACCCAGCTCTCCGCCGGCCACACCAAGGAGGACATCGACTTCGTGGTCAAGTGCTTCGGCGAGGTCAAAAAGGAAATGGGTCTGTAAGCTCCAACGATACACGCAAAAACGCCCGCCGAGCCCGGCGGGCGTTTTTTCACGGACCATGCTACTCTCTGAGCAGCTTCCGTCTGGCGAAGTTGATGGGGCCCTCCATCATGCGGTTGATCCAGCTCAGGCTCTTGCCGCAGCCGTAGGCCACGCAGGAATCCGCGTCGTCGGCCACGGTGCAGTTCATGCCGGTGCGCTCGGACAGCAGCTTGTCCATGCCCCAGATCTGACTGCCGCCGCCGGTCAGCACGATGCCGTTGCGGGCAATGTCCGCCACCAGCTCCGGCGTGGTCTGCTCCAGCACGGAGAGCACCTCGTCGGTGATCTGCCGCGCGGGACGGCGCAGGGCCTCCACCATGTCGGAGGAGGAGATCACGACCTCCCGGGCCAGACCGGTCTTGAAATCCCGGCCCTTGATCTTGGTGACCACAGTTTCGCTGCGCTCATAGACGGAGCCCACAGTGACCTTTGCCTCCTCCGCCGTGGTCTGACCCACCAGCAGGCCGAATTTCTTCCGCAGGTAGCGGATGATGGCCTCGTCGAAGGCGTCGCCCGCCACCTTGATGGATGCGGAGTTGGCCAGGCCGTTCATGGTGAGCACCCCGATATCCGTGGTGCCGCCGCCGATGTCCACCACCATGTGGCCGTCGGGACCGGAGAAGCTCAGATTTGCCCCCAGGGCCGCTGCCAAGGGCTCCTGGATCAGATAGACCCGGCGGGCGCCGGCCTCCTGGGCGATCTGCACCACGGCCCGCTCCTCGATGCTGGTGACGCCGCTGGGCACCGAGATGATGACTCTGGGCTTGACGAAGGAGAACCGGGAGATCCGGTGGAAGAACTCTGTCAGCATTTTCTGGGTCATTTCATAGTCGGAAACCACCCCGTCCCGCATGGGACGCAGAGCCGCCACGTTGCCGGGGGTTCTGCCCAGCATATTCCGGGCCGCTGCCCCGACCTTCAGCACTCTGCCGGTATTCTTATCGACGGCCACCACCGCGGGCTCCCGCAGCACGATGCCCTTGCCCTCGGCGTAGATGACCACGTTGGCGGTTCCTAAGTCGATGCCTAAATCTTTGGAGAGAAATGACATAATTTCACCTGCTTTATGGTTTTGGTGTGGCGGCAAAGGTGCCGCAGAAAACGCGCTTTGCCCCATGGGACAAGAGCACCCGGCTGGCCTCCGACAGGGTGGCACCGGTGGTCACCACGTCGTCGATCAAGAGCAGCCGTTTTCCCGCCCACTGCCCCCGGTTCACGGCACGGTAGACGTTCTGAACATTGGCGCGCCTTGCGGCCGCGGTGAGCAGACTGGATTGAGGCGCATTATTGCGGATCTTGGTCAGGGTGCGGAGCATCGGAACCTCCAGCTCCCGTCCCACGACCTCCGCCAGCAGCCGGGCCTGGTCATAGCCCCGCAGACGAAACCGCAGCGGGCCCACGGGAACATAGGTGACGAGATCGAACTGTCCCGCCAGCTCCCGGCTCAGCACCTGGGCCATCAGCCTGCCGAAGGGCTCGGCGTAGAAGCTGCAGGCCTTGAATTTGAAGCGGTGTATGGCCTCCCGGACCCTGCCCTCGTAGGAACAGACGCTGACGCAGCGCTTGAAGAACTCGCCCCGTTTCAGGTCCTTTTCCGCCGGCGGCAGGTTTTTGACGCAGTCCGGGCAGAGGATATGCTCCTCTCCCCCCAGAAACCGGTGACAGAGGACACATCTTTGGGGAAAGGACAGCTCCAGCAGGAGCTCAGCCGGTGTTCTCAAGACTCCGCCTTTCTCAGCCGCCATTTCAGGCCGCTGAAGCGCTTTTGCTTTTTGTTGTTTTGTACCATATATTCCACCACGCCCTGGTCGCCCACCACAATCAGCAGCTCCCGGGCCCGGGTGATGGCTGTGTAAAGAATGCTGCGGCTCAGCAGCAGCGGCGTGCCCTTCCAGGCACAGAGCACCACGGCCCGGTATTCGCTGCCCTGGCTCTTATGGACGGTCATGGCAAAGGCGGGCTCCAGCTGGGGCAGCATATCGTAGGTATAGACCGCCTCCCGGTCGTCGAAATGGATCGTCAGGTTCTGGGCCGCCGGGTCGATGGATTGTATGACCCCCACGTCACCGTTGAAGATCCCGGAGCCCATGCCGTTGGCTCCCAGCCTGTGCCAGATGATGTCGTAGTTGTTCCGGATCTGCATGACCCGGTCGCCCTCCCGGTAGATATAGTCCCCGAAGGCCTTTTCGTGCTTTTCGGGGGCGGGCGGGTTCAGGGCCTGCTGCAGCATACGGTTCAGCAGTCTGGTGCCGGTCTCCGTTTTCCGGGTCGGGGAAAGGACCTGGATCTCCTCGGCGGGAATGCCCATCCGCTCCGGCAGACGCCGGCTGCACAGGTCCGTGATGGTACTGCAGACCGCCTCCCCGCTGCTGCGCTGCAGGAAAA
This sequence comes from Oscillospiraceae bacterium, assembly GCA_902767915.1. GTDB lineage: Bacteria > Bacillota > Clostridia > Oscillospirales > Oscillospiraceae > JAFRPC01. The sequence goes on from CACXJE010000007.1 coordinate 14,833, forward strand.
AGAAGTCCCGATCCCTTGCGCCCAGCTCCGGCAGCTCCCCCCGGTTGACCCGGTGGGCGTTCATCACGATGAGGCTTTCCCGGGCCTGGCGGAAGATCTCCGTCAGCCGGACCGTGGGGATCCGCTGGCTGCGGATCAGATCGGAGAACACGTTCCCGGCCCCCACGGAGGGAAGCTGGTCCGGGTCACCCACAAGAATCAGTCTGGTTTTCGGCGGCAGGGCCTGCACCAGGTCATACATCAGAAGCAGGTCCACCATGGAGGTCTCGTCCACGATCACCGCGTCACAGGTCAGGGGGTTGTGGGCGTTGTGGACAAAAATCATCTGCCCGTCCTCGGGAGACACGTCCACCTCCAGAAGCCGGTGGATGGTGGAGGCGTCCCGGCCCGTCAGCTCTGTCAGCCGTTTGGCGGCCCGCCCGGTGGGAGCGGCCAGAAGGGTCCGCAGATGGAGCCGGTCATAGAGGTCCAGAATCCCCCGGAGGGTGGTGGTTTTGCCGGTGCCGGGTCCGCCGGTCACCAGCAGCAGCTGCTCGGAGGCGGCGGCATAGATGGCCTGCCGCTGCAGCTCGGCGTAGGAGATCCGCTCCTCCGCCTCGATGTCCGCCACGGTCTTGGCCAGGTTGGCGGGCAGGGTGGGACAGCGGTCCGTCATTTCCAGAAACCGCTCCGTCAGATACCGCTCTGCCCGGCCGTATTCCGGCAGATAGACCGCCTCAAGCCCAGCAATGGAATCCAGCAGGACCCGCTCCTGCTCCGCAAGGCGGTCGATCCCTGCCTCGATCAGGCTGCGGTCCAGCCGCAAAAACTCCGAGGTGATCAGCAAAAGCTGCTCTTTGGGGACGAACACATGGCCGCCGGTGGTGTTGAACCGCAGCTCATAGAGGATCCCCGCGTCTACCCGGCGCTCATCCGCCCCGTCCAGACCCTCGGCCAGGGCAAAGCTGTCCACCCGGCCGAAGTCCGCATCGAAGGGCTCCTCGGTAAGGAAATAGGGATTGTCCCGGATGGCCATTTCGGAGAGCTCCCCATAGGTCCGGTAGATCCGGACCGCCAGATCCGAGGGGAGCTGATAGGTGCCCAGATATTCCGCCAGCCGCCGCAGCCCCTGCTGGGCCTGGAAGCTCTCATGGATTTCCTCCGCCTTGGCCTGGGAGATCCCGGTGATCTCCGCCAGCCGCAGCGGTTCCCGTTCGATGATATTCAAAGTCTCCGCACCGAACCGGTCCACGATCCGGGCGGCGATCTTCGGTCCGATGCCGCGGATGGCATGGGAGGACAGGTAGGCCAGGATCTCGATCCGGCTTTCCGGCAGCAGCCGCTCTGCGCTCTGCAGCTCCAGCTGCCTGCCGTAGGTGCTGTGCTCGGTCCAGCTCCCCTGCACCCGCAGCCGCTCCCCCACGTTGGTGTCGGGAAGGATGCCCACCACGGTGACAGGATCCCCTGCCCCGGTGTTCAGGCGGATCACGCTGTAGCCGTTTTCCCGGTTTTGAAACACCACAGCAGAAACGCTGCCCTCCAGTTGAACCAATTCCGCTTCCATGTATCAGACTCCGTCAATTTGAAATGATTTCCAGTAACTGCTCCGGTGTACAAAGCTGTATTGCGGGGTCCAGCTCCGCCAGACGGCCCGCCAGGTCCCGGCCCGATTCCTCCAGGCCAAGGTCCACCAGCAGCAGCTCCTGCCGGAACACCCCCAGATGCTTCAGAAACAAATAGGCTCTGCACTGCTGCTCCAGACCCTCGCCCGCTCCCTTAGCGGGCAGCACCGAATACAGGGCTCCGGGGCGCAGAGGCAGCAGCAGCCAGGCAAACAGCAGGCCGCCCAGCAGCACAAGGACTGCGGACAGCACTGCGCAAAGCAGCACGGATTGCAGCATCAAATCGCCTCCTGCCCGCATCCTATGCAGAAGCGGGCCATCCGGTGCATGCCGCAAGCCGGTATATGTTATTATAGCATAATTCCCCGCCTTCTGCATAGTCCTATTTTTTGAAAAACGAAAAAAAGCAGAAGAACAAAGTCGTTGCATTTTCCCGCGCTTCGGGGTATAATAGGTTCATCTGATCGAAAGGAAGCGAATACCATGACAAAAACCGTTCTCCACATTGAAGGCATGATGTGCGGCATGTGCGAGGCCCACATGAACGACGCCATCCGCAAGAATTTCGAGGTCAAAAAGGTGACCTCCTCCCACACCAAGAAAGAGACCGAGATCCTCTCCGAGGCTCCCCTGGACGAGGAGCTGCTCCGAAAGACCATTGCCGAGACCGGCTACACCCTGAAGGGCATTTCCTCCGCGCCCTACGAAAAGAAGAAGTTCTCCCTGTTTGGATGAGAAAAGCCCCGTGAGGAACCGGCTGTCAGGCCGGATCCCCACGGGGGTTTTTTTATGGAATTATTCCACAACCGTCTGCTCGGTTTCGGAAATCGCAAAGATCGTCAGAAACAGGGTTTCCATGTCGTCGGAGTTGGTCCAGACCCGGTAGTAGAACTTGCCCACGGGAACGTTGACCTTATGCTGGGCCGCCTCGTCCTCATGGACGTATTTGCCGCTGGTCTCGATCCGGGCAAAGGCCGCCCCGTTTCTGCTCACTTCATAGATCAGATTCGGGAATTTGCTGCGCAGATTGGTGGTCATGCGGAGCCCCCGCTCATGCAGCAGATCCCAGACGTTCCTGCCGTCAAATTTGAACCAGGAGCTGACGGAGAAGAACTCGTCATTGTAGCTCTGGGTCATGGTGTGGCCCACCTCGTGCTCCCGGACGGCGCCGGTGGTGTGGTCGGTGAACTCGAAGGTCCGGGCCCCGATCACCGCCTGCTTGGTCATCTTGCCCTCAAACAGGACCCTCCGGTCCGCGTCCTCCAGAATGTAGCCGGGCTTCAGGGCTTTGCCGTCATGCCGGCAATAGATCTCCTTCACGCCGGGGGCCTGCTTGAAGTCCGCAAAGTCCACGGCCGGGGCCTTCGCCACCTGGTCCAGCTCCTTGCTCTTTTTGAAGGCCTTTACGGTTTTATAGACGCCGAAGGCCGCTGCCAGCGCGCCCACGCCGATCATAATCGGGGCAATGATCTTGCCGGCCTTGGAGTTGGTGGTCTTTTCCGGCTTTTCCGCATCATAGAAGATCTTGATGTCGTCGCCGGCCTTGTACGCGTCGGAAAGCCCGCCGAGGGTGCCCTCGTATCTCTGCCCCTCTACGGTATATTCGAAGGTGACCTCGTATTCCTTCTGATTCTCGGAATTCACCTGCTCCTCAACCGAGAGGACCTTGCCCGTGGTCTCCACGTAATTCCCGGACGTCATGACCATGAGCACGATGCCGACTATGACCAGCAGCACGCCGAAGGGTACAAAGAACCGGGCCGGGCCGGTATTTCGCATGATTCTTGCAAATTTGTTTTCCATGTTCATTTCCTTTCTTAAGTTCAGGCTTTCCCTTTTCCGAAGCCATGGAGCAGATGCGTCCACTTAGGAAAAGTATAGCACGAATCGCTGCATCGCGCAAGAACCGAATGGGTTGTTTTCGTGTAAATATACAGTTTCTTTCCAGAAATGTTGCTTTTTCCGGGAAGGTATGGTATAATCTCAGTACCAATTTTAATTTAGGGGGTCCTGTTCGTGAAAAAAAATGGTATGAAAATCCTGTGCTGCGTGCTGGCGGTGCTGACGGTCCTTCTGGCAGCCTCCACCGCATGGCTGGCTGTCTGCAGGGCTAAGACCGTCAAGCAGTATGAGGAGAAGCTTGCCGGCTACAAGCTGTATAAAAACGTCATTTCCCAGGACGAGGTGGAGCACATCCTCTTCGGCCAGCCCATCTCCACCGAGCGCAACGGCGAATACCGTATGGGCGTCAAGACCGCCATCGACGGCGATTACCACGCGGAGCTGTCCATCTATCAGGCCAAGGACGGCAAGTATGAGAAGATCTTCTCCTGCCCCGCTGTGGTGGGCAAGAACGGCCCCGGCAAGCAGTCTGAGAACGACACCAAGACGCCCCTCGGCACCTGGACCATCGGCGAGGCCTACGGCATCAAGGACGATCCCGGCAGCCTGGTGCCCTTCACCAAGATCACCGATGATATGTACTGGTGCGCCACCGGCTCCAACGGTCTGAACTACAACCAGCTGCTCTACAAGAGTGAGCATCCCGACTGGGATTACTCCGAGGACGAGCATCTGATGGACTACCCCATCCGCTACGCCTACCTGCTGGATCTGGGCTACAACGCCGCCTGCGCGCCCTATGCCGGCAACGCCATCTTCCTGCACTGCTGGAAGGAGCCGGATTATCCCACCGGCGGCTGCGTGGCTGTCTCCGAGGAGGACATGATCAAGATCCTGCAGACCGTCACCCCCGGCACCACGGTGACGATCTACTAAAAGGCACTGTTGAAGCACACAGAAGACCGCCCCCCGAACGGGAGGCGGTCTTTTTCGCGGATAGCAGGGCTGTACCCGTGAAGGGCACAATGTCAGCCGGCCCGACACGCGGCTACCTATCGGAATAGCCGGCAAACATTGTGCCCTTCACGGGTATTGCCGGCACTACACGACTCGACAAATCGGGGTTTGGCGGGCTGCGCCCGTAGGGGCCGGGTCTCCCGGCCCGCACGTTACGACAATGAAAAACGAACCGCGGGACGGGGAACCCGTCCCCTACGGATGCCGGCAAAAAGCCCCTGCGGGGTGGAATGGGGCCGGTCTCAGCCCATGGAGCAGCCGGAGCTTGAACAGCTGTCGCTTCCGACCAGGCTGTCCTTTGCGGATTCCACCGCATTCTCAATGGAGTCCGCCGCCTTGGTTACTGCCTGCTTGACCTGGGGCTGCTTGGGCAGCATGGTTGCCGCCACGGCGCCGCCCACCATTCCGAGTCCGAGGGTAAGAAGAAAGCTTTTGACCTGCATTTGTTCTACCTCCTTTCTCGCTGTTATTTTTCCCGTTTTTTTCGGAAAAACCGTTGAAAATCCTGTCAAGGGGCTTTCTTCCGCATGAAAAAAATGTTATAATATTATAATAAAGATAATTGAAAGAGGTGTCCCGGATGTCGATTGATGTATTACAGGCCAAAATTCGCAAGCTGAAGACTCCCATTATGGTGGGACTGGATCCCGTGGCGGAGCTGATCCCCCCGGCTCTGCTGGAGGCGTCTTTTCAGGAAAAGGGCTGTGACCTCAACGGACTGGCCCACGCCTACCTGCGCTTCTGCACCGATCTCCTGGACGCGCTGAAGGGGGTCGTCCCTGCGGTCAAGGTCCAGTCCGCCTGCTTTGAGGCCCTGGGCCATGCCGGCGTTGCCGCCATGGAGGAGGTGCTGGCCTACGCGGCCAAGCTCAAATACTATGTGCTGCTGGAGACCATGCGGACTGACGTGGGCCACATTGCCGCGGTCAGCGCCCAGAGCCTTTTCGGGGGCGTTCAAGTGGGCGACCGGTCCTTCCTCCCCTATCCCTGCGACGGCATCGTTTTGAACGGGTATCTGGGCAGCGACGGCATCAAGCCCTATCTGCCCTGGCTCCAGGGGGAGAATCCCAAAAACCTGTTTGTGGTGGTGAAATCCTCCAACCGTTCCTCCGCCGAGGTGCAGGATCTGATCTCCGGCGACCGGATTATCCACACCGCCATGGCGGATCTGACTCTCCGCTGGAGCACGGATCTCTTCGGCAAATGCGGCTACGGCGAGGTAGGCGCGGTGGTGGGCGGTCTGGCCCCCAGAGCCATCCAGAACCTTCGCAAGCGCTACGACACCCTGTTCTTCCTGGTGCCGGGCTACGGCGCCCAGGGGGGCGTGGCCAAGCACGCAAGCTACGCCTTTGACCGCTTCGGCCACGGGGCCATCGTCTCCGCCTCCCGCTCCGTCATTGGGGCCTGGAAGCAGGAGGAATACGCCGGGCTGAACCACCAGGCGGCAGCCGTCGCCGCGGTGGAAAAAATGAAACGCCAACTGGAAACCTACGTTACGGTATTATAATATGACTGAGATTTATCTGATTCGGCACGCGGAGGCGGAGGGAAACATCTTCCGCCGGCTCCACGGACAATACAATTCCCGTCTCACCAGCAACGGCCTGCGGCAAGTGGAGGCCCTGGCAGACCGGTTCGCTTCGGTGCAGATCGACAGGGTCTACGCCAGCGACCTCTGCCGCACCTGCCAGACCGCCCAGGCGATCTGCGGCCCCAAGCAGCTGCCCCTCATCAAGGAGCCCCGGTTCCGGGAGACCTTTGTGGGGTCCTGGGAGAACCGGACCTTCGGAGAGCTGGAGCGGAGCGAGCCGGAGGAGCTCTTCCGGTTTGCCAGGGACCCGGAGCATTGGATCGCCCCCGGGGCGGAAACCTACGAGGACTATTCCCGCCGGTTCCAGGAAGCCCTGACAGAGGTCGCAGAGGCCAATCCCGGCAAAACCATTGCCGTCTTTTCCCACGGCTGCGTCATGTCCGGCGGCATGCACCGGATCCTGGGTATCCCCCACGACGCCTCCCGCTGCGACAACACCGGGGTCAGCCTGCTGCGCTATGAGAACGGGGTCTTTACTCCGGAATACCTCTTTGACAACAGCCATCTCAGTGAATCCCTCTCCACCCACGCCCGCCAGCGCTGGTGGCGGCAGCAGGGCGGCAGCTTCAACCTCTGGTTCCGGGATCCGCTGCCGGCGGACCGGCGCTTCTACGCCCCGGAGTTCTTCCCCCAGAAGGGCCACCGGATCCGGATCGCCATGCTGAAGGAGGAGGCCGTGGGCTACGTGGCCTACAGCGGCGAAACCATCTCCACCCTGTACCTGCTGCCCGAATACCGGCACCGCCGCATGGGGGACCAACTGTTCGGCGAGGCCCTGATCGCCCTGCGGGCCGAAGGAGCTTCGGTTTTGAACATCGGCATCCCCACCGTGAACGTGGAAGCCTTGTCCTTCTTTGCCCACCACGGCGCGGCCCTGGCCCAGATGGACGACGTCTACACGGTTTACCGGATGGACATCTCCGTCCCCGAACTGTAGAAATTTCGACAAAAGTCATCCTGAAGTCCTGTTCATGATTGACTTTGTTCTATTTTGCCCGTAGGATAGTCAAGCTTGATCCTCGCTGTCTCTCGCTTGCAGAGAGGCTGCGTACAGATCAACGAAAGGAGACATTGATTTGCAGCGCAACGTATTGGAATATCTGATGCACACCGCCCAGCGGCTGCCGGAAGGCCTCTGCTATGCGGATGACAAACGATCCCTGACCTTTTCCCAGCTGATCTGCTCCGCCCGCCGGATCGCCGGCCTGCTGCTGGAGGCAGGTCTCCGCCCCAATCAGCCGGTGGCTGTGCTGACAAGGCGCAGCGTCCGGTCTTTGGAGGGCTTTTTCGGGGCGCTCTGGGCCGGCGGCTATTACGTGCCTTTGGACGCGGCCATGCCCGCGGACCGGCTGACCGGCATTTTGTCGGCCCTCTCCCCTGCCGCAATCTTCTATGAAGCCGCCGACGGGAAGCTTGCCGGAACCCTGGCCGAATACGCGCCTTTGATCTGCGCCGAGGACAGCGAGCAGGCTCCCTGCGCCGAAGCGGAGCCCTGGCGGCAGACGCTGGACACGGATCCCTGCTATATGATCTATTCCTCCGGCTCCACCGGGGTTCCCAAGGGCATTCTGATCGCCCACCGCAGCGTGATCGACTTTACAGACTGGTACGCGGAGATCACCGGTGTCGACGAGACGGATCATCTGGGCAACCAGGCCCCGTTCTTCTTCGACCTGTCCGTCAAGGACGTCTACCTGACCCTGAAAACCGGCGCGGAAACCTATATCATCCCCAAGAAATGCTTCTCCTTCCCGGTGCTGCTGATCCGGGCTCTGGACGAGCAGAAGATCACCACCCTCTCCTGGTCCACCGCCGCCTTCCACATGACCGCCAACTCCGGCGTCTTCGAGAAGTACCGGCCCGCTTATCTCAAGCGGGCCCTGATGGGCGGCGAGGCCATGCAGGTCAAGCAGCTGAACATCTGGCGCAGCGCCCTGCCGGACGTGCGTTATGTTAACCTTTACGGTCCCACGGAGACCACCGTGGACTGCACCTATTATCCCATCGACCGGGTCTTCACCGAGGGCGAATCCATCCCCATCGGCCGGGCCTGCAAGAACATGGAGGTCTTTTTGCTGAACGAGGACGGCGCCCTCTGCGCTGCCGGAGAGCCCGGCGAGATCTGCGCCAGAGGCACCGGCCTGGCCATCGGCTATTTCGGCGACCCGGAAAAAACCGCCTCGGTCTTCCAGCAGAATCCCCTGAACCCCAACTACCCCGACCGGATCTACCGGACCGGCGACATCGGCTGTGTCAAGGAAGACGGGCTGATCTACTATCTGGGCCGGAAGGACAGCCAGATCAAGCACAACGGCTATCGGATCGAGCTGGGCGAGATCGAAACTGCCCTGAACGCCCTGCCGGAGATCCGGGAGGCGGTCTGCTTCTTCGACAGCGAGGCGGATCGGATCGTGGCGGTGTATGTGGGCGAGCTGGACGACGCAGGCCTTGTGAAAGCGCTGAAGGCCCGCCTGCCCAAGTATATGATCCCGGAGGTCCTCCGGGCCATCGACGTAATGCCCCATCTGCCCAACGGCAAGACCGACCGGGTCCGGGTGCGGAAGGAGTTCCGATGATGGAACAGCTCCAAAGCTATGAGGCCCTGGCGCCGGAGCTGAACGCCCTGCTGTTCAGCCGGGCCAGCGTCAATTCCGTTCCCGAACGCGAGGCATTGGAGGCGGAGATCGCCGCCGGCGCCCTTTGGACGGAACGCCTTGGGGACGGACTGCTGCTCCTGCAGCGGACGCCGGATCTGCAGCGGCTGCGGTTCCTACTGCCGGATCCCACGGCTCTGTGCCGGTGGAAGCCGGACCGGCGCACAGCCCTGGAGCTGCCCTTCCGCCGGGGAGACGAACGCTTTCGCAGCCTGGCCGCCGAGCTGGAGGCCGCCGGCTGGCGGCTGTTGCTGAACCGGGTCCGACTGACCCGAAAGGCCGCCCCGGCCCCCGTTTCCGTCGGTTTTGAGCCGTCGAAGGACCCCGATCCGGAGGCTCTGCTGGGCCTGCTGTATGCTTGCTTTTCACCCCTGACCGGCTGTCTGCCGGACCGGGCGGAGCTGAACGCAGATTTGGCCGAGGGACGTCTTCTGGCGGCGGAGGGCGGATTGATCCGCTGGCGGCAGAAGGGAAAGACCTCTGAGATCCGCCACCTGGCCGTCAGCCCCGACTGCCGGGGCAAGGGGCTGGCGAAGGCCCTTGTCACGGCATACCTGAACCGGGAGGACGGCAAGCTCTGCCGGGTCTGGACCGGCGCAGACAACGCCCCGGCACTCCGGGTTTACCACGGCTTCGGCTACGCCGAGGACGGCTGGGAATCCCTGGTGCTGTTGTATGACTGCTCATAAAAGGAATATGGCGGCCCCAGGGCCGCCTGCATAGCTCCAATAAACTATCAAACTTTTGGGAGGATACTACCATGCGCGAGGAATTACTGACCATTTTGACCGACTGCTGCCCCGACGTGGATTTTGAGAACGAAACCGCTCTGATCGACGACGGCCTGCTGGAATCCCTGGACATCGTGATGATCGTCACCGATATCTGCCACCACTTCAACGTGGAGATCAACGTGGACGACCTGCTGCCGGAGAACTTCAACTCTGTGGACGCCATTCTGGACCTGATTCACAGCAAGCAGGCATAAGCAGGCTCTGTTCCCGTCATTGCAAGCAGTTTGGAGGCACCCTGCATGAAAGGAAAAAAACACCTTTCCTCCGGTAAGTGGCTTGTTATGTTGCTGGTTGCCGCCCTGCTTCTGGTCATGGTCGTTCCGACTTTCAACTTCATCACGGATCCCTACGGCGCCTTTGGCGACCCGGTTCTGGAGTAGTGGAGCTACGACATGACCATGAATCCCAGGGTCGCCAAGCACAACTATCTGGAGAAATATCACGACAACTACGACTCCTATATCATCGGGGCCTCCGGCTCCAGCATCCTTTCCGTGGAGGCCCTGAACAGCTACCTGGACGCCAGCTTCTACAACACGTTCTTCTACTACTCCAATGCCCAGGGCTTCCGGGAGATCGCGGAGTATTTGCTGGATCACTATACCGTCAAAAATCTGGTGCTGAATCTGTCCATCACCGCGGCTGCAAACAATCCGGAAACCGATGACATCCTTACGAAAACCCAGCATTGGCAGGTGGATGGCAGCAGCCCCCTGGGGTTCTATGCCAGATACCTCTTTGCCAGCCCCCTGCAGGGGATCCAGAAGCTGAATTATCGAAAATCCGATGGATATATGCCCCACGGCTACAAAACCATCACCCCGGAGACCGGCGAGTATGATCGCAGAGCCCGGGACACGGAGAACATCCGGGATCTGGAAAACTACCTCAGCAGAGACGCATACGCCGTATTCAGAGACTATGCCGTCCACTACTACACGCTCCCCCATCTGGAGGAATGTGCGGAGGCCCTGGCTGCCATCAAGGCCCGCTGCGAGGAAAAGGGCGTCCGGCTGATTGTGGTCTGCCAGCCCATGTACCATGAGAATCTGTCATACTATTCCTGGGCCGACCGGAGCGTCTTCTTCAACCGGATCGCGGAGGTAACAGACTACTGGGATTTTACGCTGACCCCTCTGAGCTACGACCCCAGATATTTTTATGACATGTCCCATGCCCGGAACCCCGTGGGAAGGCTGATGCTGGCTCGGATCTTCGGGGATGAAAGCGTCTGGCTGCCCGAGCACTTCGGCCGTTATGTGACCCAGGGCTCGAACCCCGGTGCGCCTGAACCGATTGCGACACAGGAGGCGGATTATTCCGTCCGGCTGCCCATTCTGCGATACGGCGAGCTGGTTGAAGCCGAGCCGGGAGAAGGCCAGATTTCGGCTTCCGCCTTCACCCAGCAGATGCAGGCCCTGGCGGAAGCAGGCTATACGCCGATTGATATCTGGCAGATGCGGGACTATGTGGAAAACGGCGCCGTTTTGCCGGAAAAGCCCGTTTTGATCACCCTTGACGGCGGGTATGAGAGCCAGTACGCCATGGCCTGGCCGATTCTGCGGGACCTCGGCTTCAAGGCTGCCTGCTTTGTCAGCGGGTCCAATCTGCGCGGGGATGCCGACAGTTCCACGGCCTCGTATTTCTCCACGGAGCAGGCAGAGGCGCTGGCAGGCTCCGGCCTCATCACCCTCGCCAGCCTTGGCGGCGACCCCCAGCTCAACCTCCGAAAGGACGGGGAGACCGAGGCGGCCTATGTGGAGGCCCTTACCCGTGACGCCCTGGCGATGCGGGAGATTCTCGGCGAGAGCGCGGGCTTCTACTGCTATCCAGACAACCGGGTGGACCCCCTCTGCCTTCTGGCCCTCCGGGAAACCGGGACCTTTGCTTCGGTGGCAGGCTCGGCCCCCTGCACGACGATTATCCGCGGGCTTCCCCAGAGCCTGCTGAACATGCCCCGGCTATTTGTCTCGGAGGCGCTCTCCGGCAGCGAGCTGATCAAGCTGCTGGAGGAGGAAACCAATAACTGAAAGTACCCCGAAAATGTTTACAGAGCAAAAGCGGCTGCCCGGGCGGGCAGCCGCTTTTTTCGTTTCGTGATGATTCGTTATCAGGCCTTGCCGGCGCAGCCCAGGACGTCGATCAGCTTGTGGCGGACCAGCTCCTTGATGTTGGCACGGGCGGGCTTCAGGTACTGACGGGGATCGAAGTGATCCGGATGCTCGTTGAAGTAGGCGCGGATGGTGCCGGTCATGGCAAGACGCAGGTCGGAGTCGATGTTGATCTTGCAGACCGCGGACCGGGCCGCCTGACGGAGCTGCTCCTCGGGGATGCCCACAGCATCAGGCATCTTGCCGCCGTTGGCGTTGATCATGGCAACGTAGTTCTGGGGCACGGAGGAGGAGCCGTGGAGCACGATGGGGAAGCCGGGCAGGCGCTTGGTGATCTCTTCCAGCACGTCGAAGCGCAGGGGAGGCGGCACCAGGATGCCCTTCTCGTTGCGGGTGCACTGGGCAGCGGTGAACTTGTAGGCGCCATGGGAGGTGCCGATGGCGATGGCCAGAGAGTCACAGCCGGTCTTGGAGACGAATTCCTCGACCTCCTCGGGACGGGTATAGGAGGCGGCATGGGCAGCAACCTTCACCTCGTCTTCGATGCCGGCCAGGGTGCCCAGCTCGGCCTCGACTACCACGCCGTGATCATGGGCATACTCCACGACCTTGCGGGTGATCTCGATATTCTCAGCGAAGGGCTTGGAGGAAGCGTCGATCATAACGGAGGTAAAGCCGCCGTCGATGCAGGACTTGCAGGTCTCAAAGTCGGGGCCGTGATCCAGGTGCAGGGCGATGGGGATCTCGGGGCATTCGATGACAGCGGCCTCCACCAGCTTCACCAGATAGGTGTGGTTGGCATAGGCGCGGGCGCCCTTGGAAACCTGGAGAATGACGGGGGCATGCTCTTCCTTGCAGGCTTCGGTGATACCCTGCACGATTTCCATGTTGTTGACGTTGAAAGCACCGATGGCGTAGCCGCCGTCGTAGGCCTTCTTGAACATTTCGGTTGTCGTTACCAGAGGCATAATACACACTCCTTCGAAATTAAAATTGGATAGATAGATTATACCACGTTTCCGTGGAATTACAAGCCTAAATTTACAGACCCGCAAGCAGGGTCCGGACGTCCTCCGGGGTGAACTTATAAACCGTGTCGCAGAACTGGCAGCCGATCTCCTGAACCTTGCCCTCGGCGGCAATTTCGTTCAGCTCCGCCTTGCCCAGGCTGATCAGGGCGGCCTCCACCCGCTCCCGGCTGCAGTAGCAGCGATATTCCACCGGGGTGGGCTCGAAGAACTCCAGCTCCATGCCGCCGGTGACGGTTTTCAGCAGGTCCTCCAGGCTCATGCCCTTGTCCAGCATGGCGGTGACGGAGCCCGCCGCGGCGATTCCCTGCTCCAGCCGGTCGATCAGCTCCTCCGGGGCCCCGGGCAGCAGCTGCAGGATGAAGCCGCCGGCGCAGCGAACGCTGTGATCCCGGTCCACCAGCACCCCCAGGCCGCAGGCGGAGGGGCACTGCTCGGACTGGACCAGGTAAGCGGTGACGTCGTCGCCGATCTCACCGGTGACCAGCTCTACGGAGCCCACATAGGGCTCCTTCATCTGCAGGTCCCGGATCACGGTCAGCATGCCGTCGGTGCCCACGGCAGCCCCCACGTCCAGCTTGCCGGCATACTTCTCCAGCAGGGTGATATGGGGGTTCTGGACATAGCCCCGGACGTTGCCCGTGGCGTCGGAGACTGTGAGGATCGTCCCCAGAGGGCCGCCGCCCTTGATCTGCAGGGTGACAGAGCCGTTTTCGATCTTCTGCATATTGCCCAGCATGGAGCAGGCCGTCAGGGCTCTGCCCAGTGCCGCGGTGGCGGTGGGGGTAGTATTGTGGATGGTGCGGGCCCGCTCCACAATCGCTTTGGAATTGATGGCAACGGCCTTGACCCAACCGTCGGTGGTCATGGCACGTAAAATCATATCAGACATTGTACTACCTCTATTCTTTCATATTTGCCTCCGGCAATGACCGGAGCGATCTGGGGATCGCTCCCTACGGACGCTGCGCAGCAATAAAGATCCGCTGCTCGTCCGGGGCCGGGGCTTCCGGTCTGCGGTCCCCGTAGGTGCGAATATTCCCAAAACCGGCTGCTTCCAACCATTGGATCAGCTCCTCGGTCCGGTAAGCGTATTCCAGGTGTTCCTCCCGGCTCCGGGCCCAGAGCTTCCCCGTCCGGTTGAAGATGTCCATGCCGTAGGTGCAGATCCGGGAGGCCTCGTCATAGTCCGCCCGCCAGAGGCAGAACACGTCGTCGTCCTCATCCACAAAGGTTTGCCCGTCCAGGCCCCGGAGCTTGGTCTCGGAATTGATATCAAAGATGAAGACGCCTCCGGGCTTCAGGGCCTTGCACACCCGCTGAAAGGCCGTCTGCAGCTGGGCCGGTTCCGTCACATAGTTGACCCCGTCCAGGCAGCAGACCACCAGATCCACAGGCTGGGGCAGCCGGAGCCGCTGCATTTTCTGGCGGATGAAAAAGGGAGGATTTTCCAGCTCCATTCCCTTTTGGGCGGCCAGGGTCAGCATCTCCTCGCTCTGGTCCGCGCCGATCACCGACAGGCCCCTTTGGGCCAGCAGCAGGGCCATGGAGCCGGTGCCGCAGGCCAGATCCAGGGCTGTCTCCGGCACACAGCCGTAGGCCTCCAGGATGCGGTCATAAAATTGCAGGATTTCCTCATAGGGAATGTCATTGGTCAGCCGGTCATAGGACCCGGCCAGGTTCTCATAGGCCATAAATACGCTCCTAAGAAATTCCATCGTCCGCAGGGACGATGGAATTTCAGATTATACTCAGTTCAGCTTGGTGAAGCAGTCCAGAATTTCCCGGTAATCCCCACCGGCCCGAACGGTCAGATTCAGGACCCCATAGTAGTCTCCGCCGGGGCGGATCCAGATCTGATATTCCTCCAGGTCGATACCCGAAACGTTGAGCTCGATTTTAATGCACTTGACGGCTTCGCCCCGGAACTCCAGGTCGATCTGCTCGACGCCGGACACCTCAAAGCCTGCGGCGTTCAGCTGGGCTTCAAAGCTCTCCCGCATAAGGGTGAACAGCTCCTCGTCAGAGAAAAGGGTCATCTGCGGGGACATGGGGAGGATATTCAGATTCACGTTCTCATTGGTCAGGGTGTTGCTCATGTACATATCCATGTACTGACCCGCCTTCTTTACGGCTTCGGCAACATCCCCGTCCTTTACAATCTCCGAAGAAAGATTGTTGACCAGGGCGATCTGCTCGTCTGTATAGAACACCCAGCCGGAAGGGGCTTCGCAGCGGAGATTCAGATATTCATTGGTGTAGACATTGCCTTCCACAGTGCCGGCCTGCAGCGCCTCCGCCGGCTCAGTCTCTACGGGGGCGGGTTCGGTCTCCACGGAAGCGGATTCGGTTTCCACAGGGGCGGGTTCGGTCTTCTCAGGCGCGGGCTCGGTCTGTTCCCCGGTCACGGGCGCAGGCGCGGACGCCTCTGATTTGCTGCCGTTGGCAGAGCAGGCGGAGAATGCCAGCAGCAGACACAGCAGCAGGGCTGCCAGTCGCATCATCTTCATAGCGGTTTCCTCTTTCGTTTATATTATCGGATCAGCCTTCGTCGCTGTCCTCGGCGGGCAGGGTTAGGGGACTCGGCTCGTCGTCGCAGTGGTCGATGTGGTGCTGGATCTGGCTCATGATCATCTCCAGCGCCACCAGGTTCTTGCCGCCCTCCAGCACCACCACGTCGGCGTTCTTCTTGCTGGGCTCCACGAACTGCTCGTGCATGGGCTTGACGGTTTCCAGATACTGGGTCAGAACGGACTGGAGGCTTCTGCCACGCTTGGCCACGTCCCGCTTGATGCGGCGGATCAGACGGACGTCGTCGTCGGTGTCCACGAAGATCTTGATGTCCATCAGATCACAGAGGGCCTTGTTCTCGAAAATCAGGATGCCTTCCACGATGATCACGTTCTTGGGCCAGATCGTGATGGTCTCGGAAGTGCGGTTGTGGATGGTATAGTCGTACACAGGGCATTCGATGGGGCGGCCGGCCTTCAGTTCCTTCAGATGCTCGATCATCAGATCCGTCTCGAAGGCGTCGGGATGGTCATAATTGAGCTTGCTTCTCTGCTCGAAGGGAAGATCGTCGTGGGCCCGATAGTAGTTGTCGTGGCTCAGGACGGTGATGCTGTCGCCGAAGCCCTTGGTCAGGTTCTTCATCAGGGTGGTTTTTCCGCTGCCGCTGCCGCCGGCAATGCCGATGACTAAAATATTGTCTGTCATAGTTCCCTCCATCGCACCGCAGTATACAATATGAATTTACACCGATGGGAAAGCTCCCATCGGTGTAAATTTTATCAGCTATTGTCGAAATTGTCAAGGGCTTATCGCATGCCCTTGTCGTAGGGGATGCCTTCCGCCTTGGGCGCCTTGGAGTTCTTGGAGGTGAAGGCCAGAACGATCAGAGACGCGATGAAGGGCATCATACGGTAGATCTCCTTCGCCAGCTTCAGAGAGCCCAGGAAGGTGGAGTCCGCGATATCCGCCAGGGCCTTGAACACCGCAAAGAACAGGGCGCACAGGGCGATGCGGAGCGGATGCCACTGACCGAAGATCATAACTGCCAGGGCAAGGAAGCCCATACCGGCAACGCCCTGCTCAAAGTTCCAGATACTGACGGAGGGGACCACGAAGGCAAAGCCGCCCAGGCCGCCCAGGAAGCCGGAGATCAGGACACCGGCCCAGCGCATCACGAACACGTTGATGCCCACGGAGGCCGCTGCCTGGGGATGCTCGCCGCAGGCCCGGAGCCGCAGACCGAACTTGGTCTTGTACATCAGGTAGAAGGAGATGACCAGCAGGATGATGGCCAGGATCACGAAGACGTTCACCGTGATGGAGCCGATCTTGAAGATGAAGGGGCTGTTGTTGTAGGTCAGCTTCGGAGACTGGCCGCCGCCGTGCTTCAGATTGTAGTTCTTGACCAGAACCAGGGCCAGAGCAGTGCCCATCAGGTTCAGGGCTGTACCGCCGATGGTTTGGTCCGCCTTCAGGTTGATGGAGGCAAAGGCCAATAGCGCCGAGTAGACAACGCCCGCGGCACAGGCCACCAAAATGGAGGTGATCACCATCAGAGCGGGCGGCTGGTTTGCCATCAGGCAGAGGATCAGAGCGCCGGCCACTGCGCCGATGGTCATAATGCCCTCCAGCGCGATGTTGATGACGCCGGAATGCTCAGACCACATGCCGCCCATGGCCACCAGCAGCAGAACTGCGCCGTAGAGCAGCGCGTACTTGATCAGAAGAATGAGACCGGTCATTTCTTGCCACCCCCCTCTTTCTTATGGAACAGCTTGCCTTCAAACAGCTTCATGAAGAAGCCCTTGAACAGCATGGAGAACGCGCACAGATAAACGATGATGCCGGAGACCGCGTCGGAAATCTCCTTCGGGAAGACGGACTGCTTCATAGCGTTGCCGCCCACGCTCAGGTGGGAGATAAACACGCCGGAGAAGATACAGCCGATGGGGTTCAGAGATGCCAGCAGGGCAACGGAGATGCCGTTGAAGCCCTGGCCGGGCAGCGCGGTGGATTCCTGCGGGTTGTACTGCTCAACGCCGGCCAGGTAGAACAGCCCGGCGCCGAAGCCTGCCAGGGCACCGGCAATGACCATGGACAGGATGATGTTCCGCTTGTCGTTGATGCCGGCGTACTTGGCAGCGTTCTTGTTGCTGCCGCAGGCCTTCAGCTCATAGCCGAAGGTGGTCTTGTTGATGATTACGTAGATGATGACCGCAACGATGACAGCCAGGAAGACGGCAATCGTCATGGCGCTGTAGTTAAAGGTCTTGGTCATATCCCAGCCAAAGATCTTGGAGGGGATCAGGGACTTGGGGCTCTTGGAGGCCACGGTATAGGTCTTGGCCTGCTTGAGGAAGTACATCGGGCTCTTGCCGTTCTGATACATCAGGGTGTTGGCGCCGTAGAGGCCGATCCAGTTCATCATGATGCAGGTGATGACCTCGTTCACGTTCAGGTAAGCCTTCAGGATGCCGGGCACGGCGCCCCAGAGACCGCCGCAGACGGTGGCAGCCAGCAGGCAGAGCCACCAGGGCAGCTTCAGGACCAGGGCACAGTACAGGCCGCCAAAGGCGCCCAGCACGTACTGGCCGGCGGCGCCGATGTTGAACAGGCCGGTCTTAAAGGCAAAGGCCACGGAAAGGCCGGTCATAATCAGCGGAGCGGCCTCGGCGATTTCCATGCCGAGGGGCTTCATGTGGGCACCGGTCTTCATCAGCTTCTCATTGCCGAAGCTCTTGAAGCCGCCCTTGATGATGGGCAGCAGGCCGTCCTTCCAGGCGGACTTGGAATTCAGAATCACCAGGAAGAGATAGCCCAGCACCAGGCCGATCAGAATGCAGACCAGGGAAGACAGGATGGACGCGCCTGCAGACTTGGTCTTCATCAGCAGCGGGCTGACAGGTTTCTTGTTCATCACTTACCCTCCTTTGCAGACGGGGTATCGCGCTTGGCGCCCGCCATATAAAGGCCCAGCTCCTCGACGGTGACCTTCTTCGGGTCAAACTCGCCGACGATCTCGCCTTCATACATAACCAGGATCCGGTCGGAAAGGCTCATGACCTCTTCCAGCTCCAGAGAAACCAGAAGCACGGCCTTGCCCTCGTCCCGTTCTTTTACGATTTCCGAATGGATGAACTCAATGGCGCCCACGTCCAGGCCGCGGGTGGGCTGGACCGCCACGAGGAGCTCATGGTCCCGGTCCATCTCACGGGCCACAATGGCCTTCTGCTGGTTGCCTCCGGACATGGAACGGGCCTTGGTGATGGAGCCCTGACCGGAACGGACGTCGAACTTCTCGATGAGCCGGTCGGAATACTTGCGCATCTCACCGAAGCGGATGAAGCCGGCCTTCTGGAATTCCGGCTGCCAGTAGCGCTGGAGGATCATGTTCTCTTCCACGCTGAAGTCCAGAACCAGGCCGTGCTTATGACGGTCCTCGGGGATGTGGCTCATGTGCTTTGCACGCTTGCGGATGGACTGATGGGTGATGTCCTCCCCCAGAAGCGTGATCTTGCCGGAGGCCAGCTTGTCCAGACCGGTGAGGCCGTAGATAAACTGGGTCTGGCCGTTGCCTTCGATGCCGGCCAGGCAAACGATCTCGCCCCGGCGGACCTGGAAGGAAACGTTGGACACCGCGTTGCCCCCATGGTGATGGGATCTCACGGTGACATTCTGCACGTCCAGTACCACTTCACCGGGCTGGGCGGGCTTCTTGTCCACCTCCAGCTGGACGGGACGGCCGACCATCATGGAGGAGAGCTCCTGCACGGTGACGTCGGCGGTGTTGACGGTGCCGATGTACTTGCCCTTCCGCAGGACGGTGCAGCGGTCGGCAACCTCCATGATCTCCGCCAGCTTATGGGAGATGAAGAGGATGGACTTGCCCTCTGCCGCCAGGTTCTTCATAATCTGCATCAGTTCCTGAATCTCCTGGGGAGTCAGAACTGCGGTGGGCTCGTCGAAGATCAGGATCTCATTGTCCCGGTAGAGCATCTTCAGAATTTCGGTACGCTGCTGCATACCCACGGAGATGTCCTCCACAATGGCATCGGGATCCACCTGCAGGCCGTACTTTTCGGAAAGCGCAAGGACCTTCTTGCGGGCCTCGTCCTTCTGCAGGAAGCCGGCCTTGTTGGGCTCGACGCCGAGAATGATGTTGTCCAGAACGGAGAAGCACTCAACCAGCTTGAAGTGCTGGTGGACCATGCCGATGTTCAGGGCGTTGGCGTCATTGGGGTTGTTGATTTTTACGACTTGGCCGTTCTTCTTGATGACGCCCTCCTCCGGCTGGTAAAGGCCGAAAAGCACGCTCATCAGGGTGGATTTGCCTGCGCCGTTTTCGCCAAGCAGGGCGTGAATCTCACCGCGGCGGAGCTGCAGAGTAATGTTATCGTTGGCCTTGATGCCCGGGAATATCTTGGTGATATTCAGCATTTCGATGACATATTCCGGCTGCTCTGCGTTGGGAGCCATGGTTTCTTGGGACACGGCCTTGATTTCAGATTCAGTCAAGCTCATCACTCCTTCTCTCATTGCAGCGCAATGATATTATCCAGTTCATTATAAACGATTCCGAGAAAAAAATAAATAGTTTTTTCCGAATTTCGACCTGCTCCAAAGCTCAAATTTTGTCGTTTGTTTTTGTGAAAAATCCACAAATTTTTGGATTGTTCTCTGTAAAACACGCAAAAAAAGAGGACCTTGCGGTCCTCTTTTTTTCAGGTTGAATTACTGGATGTAATCGACAGTGATGGAAACAGTGGGCTGATTCTCGGTGTCAGCGCTGCAGGGACGGGTGCCGTCCTTCAGTTCGCCGAGGACCTTCTCGTACTGCTCCATGGTGAAGGTGTTGAAGCCCCAGGAAGCCTCAGCAGTGGGCAGACCAACGTAGTCGCCTTCCTGCAGGGACTTGTTCTGGACCTGGCCGCCTTCCCAGTTACCGGTGCCCAGGTTGGTCAGAGCGGTCACGACGGAAGCGCTCAGGCCCTTCATGGCAGAAGTGATGATGCAGTCGTCAATGTAGTGCTGGTCAACGTCAACGCCGATGACCTTGGCGCCGTGGTTGTTGGCAGCCTCAACAGCAGAGGTGTAGATGCCGCCGCCGCAAGCAAAGACGACCTCGGTGCCAGTGGCATACCAGCCGTCCATCTTCGCAGTGATGGAAGCATCACCGGAGAACTGGCCGCCGTAGGTGTACTTGATGGAAACCTGATCCGCAATGCCCATCTCTTCAGCAGCAGCGTTGGCGCCCTGCACGAAGCCGTAGCCGTAACGGATAACAGCGGGAACAGCCATGCCGCCCAGGAAGCCCAGCTGCTTGTAGCCGTCAGCAACAGCAGCGTAGCCGGCGAGGTAGCCAGCCTGGTCTTCTTCGAAGGTGATGCACAGGGTGTTGGCAGCGGGCTCATAGTAGGTCTCGTAGTCGAAGGTCAGGTCGCCGGCGCCCACGTCGATGGCGATGAAGTACTCGTCGGGATACTGATCCTGAACAGTCAGGACGGCTTCGCCGAACAGGTAGCCGGGCATCACGATGACGTTGTAGCCGTCGCCGATGGCAGTCTCGATGGTCTCGACACGGGCATCGGTGGAGTCAGCGGCGGGCTGATAGTAGGTGTAGTCAACACCGTTGGCCTCGCAGAAAGCCTTGACGCCTTCCCAGGTGGCCTGGTTGAAGGACTCGTCGTCGATGGTGCCAACGTCGGTCACGAGAGCGACCTTCATGTCGACGGTGAGCTCAGCGGGCTCATTGGTCTCGACAACAGGCTCTTCGGTCTCGTTGCCGGTAGGCTCTTCGGTCTCGTTGCCGGCGGGCTCTTTGGTCTCGTTGCCGGTGGCAGCTTCGGTCTCATTGCCGGCGGGAGCGGCAGTGGTCTCATCCTCGGCCTTCTTGCAGCCAACGAACAGGGTGGCTACCATGGCAAGCACAAGAATAAGAGCAAGAAGTTTCTTCATGTTTTATTCCTCCATAAAAGTTTAATATGATATAGGCGCACTACGCCTTTACCAACAGTTGCATTATTGCACAGAAGCGACAAAAAATCAAGATAATCTTACAAATTTGTTAAATCTTCACAAACGGTTCATTTCATATCGGCCTTTGAGAAGCTCATGGGCAGCAAATCGCCCAAAGTCGTTTCCACGAATTCGTTGTTTTCCTTGCCCAGATACAGCTTGAAATCCAGGCCGCAGAATTCCCGCAGCACCTGGCGGCAGACCCCGCAGGGCGGGAACAGGCCGGTGATTTCCTCCCCTGCCTTGCCGCCCACGACGGCGATGGCCGCAAAGTCCCGATGGCCGTCGTAAACGGCCTTGAACACGGCCACCCGCTCGGCGCAGACCGTGGGGCTGTAGGATGCGTTTTCGATGTTGCAGCCCTGGTAGACGGTTCCGTCGGCGCACAGCAGGGCCGCCCCGACGGCGTAGCCGGAGTAGGGCACGTAGGCGTGGGCTCTCGCTTCTTTCGCCAGGTTTACTAACTCAATGGGTGTCATTTCTTACCTCCAGAAAGAACAAGTAACAGGTTTCCGTCAACTTATTCCTTATTCCTTGTTAATCTTTATAGGATCTCCTCCTTGAAGCTCTTGCCCTCGGTTTCCAGGGGCAGGCCGAAGATGTCGCAGATGGTGGCGGCGATGTTGGCAAAGCAGGTGCGGGTGCCCAGGTTCACGGGCTTCACCTGCTGGCCCAGGACCAGCAGGGGGATGTACTCCCGGGTGTGGTCGGTGGTGGCCAGGTAGGCCGGGTCGCAGCCATGGTCCGCGGTGATCATCACCAGATCCTCGGGGCCCATCTTCTTCATAAATTCAGCCAGCCAGCCGTCGAACTCCGTCAGGGCCGCGGCGTAGCCGTCGATGTTGCGGCGGTGGCCGTAGAGCATGTCGAAGTCCACCAGGTTGATGAAGCACAGGCCGGTGAAGTCCCGGTCGGCATAGGCCATGGTCTTGGCCATGCCGTCGGTGTTGCCCTTGGTGTAGACGTGCTCGGTGGTGCCTTCGCCGGCAAAGATGTCGAAGATCTTGCCCACGGCGAGGGAGTCCAGACCCGCGTCCTTAAAGGCGTCCAGCATGGTCTTCCGGGGAGGCTCCAGAGAGAAGTCGTGGCGGTTGGCGGTCCGGGTGTAATTGCCGTTGCCGCTGCCGATGAAGGGACGGGCGATGACCCGGCCCACGCCGTGCTTGCCCCGGAGAATCCGCCGGGCGATGCGGCAGTCCTCATAGAGCTCCTCCAGGGGGACCACGTCCTCGTGGGCGGCGATCTGGAAGACGGAGTCGGCGGAGGTGTAGACGATCAGATCCCCGGTCTTCACGTGCTGGTCGCCGTATTCATTGATGACGGCGGTGCCGGACCAGGGGGCGTTGGCCAGGACGCCCCGGCCGGTGGCCTCCCGGAAGGGCTTCAGCACCTCCTCGGGGAAGCCGTTGGGATAGGTGGGCAGGGGCTTGGGGGAGACAATGCCGGCGATCTCCCAGTGGCCGATGGTGGTGTCCTTGCCCATGGAGGACTCGGCCAGCTTGCCGTAGGCCCCGCAGGGCTGCTCCACAGGACCCAGGAAGTCCAGACCGTCGATGTTGCCCAGGCCCGCGGCCCGCATGTTGGGGATGTTCAGCAGCTTCGAGGTGGCGCAGGAGCGGAGGGTGTTGACGTTATAGTCCCCGAACTTCGCCGCGTCGGGCATCTCCCCGGCGCCGCAGGAGTCAAGCACAAACAAAAATATACGTTTCATATCTTTCAGAACCTTTCCATGAAATGATGAAGTATCGCTTGCGCGATGTGAAGTATTCCTTACGGAATATGAAGTATCTCCTGCGGAGACAGGAAGTATGACCTGCGGTCATATTTCGGTATCGTTTTATTTGCCAATAAAACGATGCAATAAAATATGGCGAAGCCATACTTCATGCGCGAAGCGCACTTCATAAGCGCAGCGTCTTCATACGGCAAAGCCGTACTTCATATGCGAAGCATACTTCACTTCTCCAGCTTGACCGCCGTCTCCAGGGCCACCTGCATCATCTGCTCGAAGCCGGTCTGGCGTTCCTCGGCGGTGAGGAACTCGTTGCGGACCAGCTGGTCGGAGACCGTGCAGATGCACAGGGCGTTCTTCCGGAACCGGGCTGCGTTCAGATACAGGGCGGCAGACTCCATCTCGATGGCCATGATGCCCATCTTCTGCCAGTTCTTCTTGGCGTTCAGGGCCTCGGGCACGCCCTCGTCGTCGTCATAGAAGAAGTCGGAGGACAGGATGTTGCCCACGTGATAGGTGGCCCCCAGCTCCTCGGCGGACTGGGTGGCCGCGTGGAGCATTTTGAAGGAGCAGATGGGGGCAAAGTTTCCCATCAGATGGAACTGCTGCTGATAGTTGGAATCGCAGGAGGCGCCCATGGCCATGACGATGTCCTTTAGGTTGATATGGGGCTGGATGGCGCCGGCAGAGCCGATGCGCATGATGTTCTCCACCCCGTAGGCGCAGAACAGCTCCCGGGAATAAATGCCGATGGAGGGCATGCCCATGCCGGAGGCCATGACGGAGACCTTGACGCCCTTATAGGTGCCGGTGTAGCCCTGGACCCCCCGGACGTTGTTTACCAGCACGGGGTTTTCCAGAAAATGATCGGCGATATACTTGGAACGAAGGGGATCGCCGGGCATCAGGACCGTCTTGCCGAAATCGGAGGGCACGGCCTTGATATGGGGTGTCGGGTAGTTCATTTTCGTTCTCCTTTCATCGAGGCAACAGGCATTAGGAAAACGTCCCTTCGTATTCCTATTGCCTGTTCAACGATTGCCTAATGCTTATGCAGCTTGATCGGCCTGTGCTCCTCGATGGCGCGGCGGTAGCACCGGTGGCACATGGCAATATAGCAGTCGTTGCCGCCGATCAGCACCTGGGCGCCCTCGGTGACCACGTAGCCGTCCACCACACGGGCGTTGACCGTGGCCTTGGAGCCGCAGTCGCAGATGGTTTTGATCTCCTGGATGGAGTCCGCCAGCTCGAACAGCCGGCGGCTGCCGGGGAAGAGATGGGTCTGGAAGTCGGAGCGCAGGCCGAAGCAGAGCACCGGAATGTCCAGGTCGTCCACGATCCGGCGGAGCTGGTCGATCTGCTCCGGCTGGAAGAACTGGCACTCGTCCACGATGACCACGTCGGTCTTCCGCTCCAGAAAGAGCCGATACAGATCCGCCCCGGGGCCGATGCTCTCCGCCTCGGCCATGAGGCCGATGCGGGAGCGGACCACGGCAGCTCCGTCCCGGTTGTCGGTGGCGGGCTTGATGAGCCAGACCTTAAGGTCGTTCTCTTCATAATTATACTTGGTGATCAGGGCCTGGGCCGTCTTGGAGGAGCCCATGGCGCCGTATTTGAAGTATAGCTTTGCCATTGGAGCCTCCGGTTCAGAGAATCGGGATGCGGATGGTCAGATCGCTGACGGGATAGGCAGAGCAGGCGTGGAACCAGCCCATCTCCTTATCCATCAGACGGCGGCCGTCGCCGATGGGGGAGACGAAAATGTCACCCTGCACCAGCTGGGAGCGGCAGTAGCCGCACTCGCCGCCGCGGCAGTGGGTGTCCACCGGGATCGCCGCCCGCTCCAGAGCCACGGCCACCGGCTCATCTCCCCGGGCGTCAATGACGTCGGAACGGATGCCCCGCAGGACCGTGAGCTTGAAGACCTTGCCCTTGTTCTTCAGGGGATAACCGGGGATCTGGGTGGGATCCGCAGGCTGGCTCATCACGTCATGGCGGAAACGGCGGCAGGTCAGCCCCAGCTCCTTCGCGGCCTTCTCTACCAGCTTGAACATGGGCACCGGGCCGCAGAACATGACGGTAGGATCCTCGCCAATATACTTGGCGATCAGCTCCTTGGTGATGAAGCCCTTCTCCCCGGTCCATTCCTCGTCCCCGGAGAGGACGTGAACCACCTTGACGTCGGGGCAGTCCCGCTCCACCTTGGCCAGCTCCTGGCCCAGGACGATGTCGCTGTGGTGGACGGAGCCGTAGAGGATGGTGAGATGTACGCCCTTCATCTTGCCGTAGGCGATCTCCCGGGCCATGGAGTAGAAGGGGGTGATGCCGGAGCCGCCGGCCAAGGCAACCAGGTTTTTGCTGTCCCGCAGGGGCTCATAGTAGAAGGTGCCGAAGGGCATATTGCCCTGCAGGACCGTGCCGACGGTGACGTTGGCAAAGAACCAGTCCGGCACCAGATAGGGACGGTTGCGGCGGATGGTCACCTCAATGAAGCCCTTTTCCCCTCTGGCGTCGCAGGGGGCGGAGGAAATGGTGTAGGGACGGGTCAGCTCGCTTTCACCGATCCGCAGCCGGAAGTTCACATACTGGCCGGCCTGGAAGACGGGAATATGCCCGTCGGTGGAGACCATCCGGAAAATCCGGGAGGTGGGAGAGGCTTCCCGGATCTCGGTCACCCGGAATTCCATGTGGGCAGGATGCAGAGCGTCTGCCACGGCCCGAATGTTATCCTTGGGATCGGGGACGGCGGAGGCCGTCTCAATGCTCTTTTTGCGCAGGGCGGTCACCCGGGAGGCGCCCCCCACGTCCTTCAAAAAGCCTTTGACCTTGATGCTCATTTCTTCGCCGCCTCCTTCTTTGCGAGATCGTCCAGGACGCCCTTGGCGGCGGCCCGACCGTTGGTGATCTGGGGACCCATGCCGTCACCGGACATGCCGTGGGCTCCGGCGAACTCCAGACCCTCGATAAAGTGGTCTTCCTCCTTCATCTGCAGGCGGGCCACAGCGTGGTCGGCCAGGCTGTGGGAGTAGCCGTAGATGTTGCCCTTCCAGGCGCCCACATAGTGGGCGATGGTCATGGGGGTCTCCACCTCGATTTCCACGATGTTCTTGCGGAAGTCCACGCCGGAAATCTTGATGTACTCCTCCATCATCTCGTTGGCCAGACGGCGCTTGAGATCGTAGTACTCCTCCTCGGTGACGCTCTCAAAGGGCTTGGAGGGCACCAGGGCCGTGATGGAAACCTGGCAGTAGCCGGCGGGCACGCAGTTGGGGTTGGCGTAGTTGAGGCAGATGGTGGTAATATAATTGTAGGGCTCCGTCAGATTGGAGTAGTTCTCCATGATCTTGTTGGTATCCATGGTTCTGCCGGAGAAGGTGGAATAGTTCTTCAGGCCGTTCTCCTCCGGGGTCCCCTCCAGCACCGCGATCACGGAGACCGGCGTCAGGGACAGCTTGCGGCCGTTGACCATCTTCACCGCCCCGGCGGGCACCTCGGACAGAGGCTCGATCATCTGGGTATAGACCTTGTTGGGATAGGGACCGGAGATCACATAGTCGCAGTGGATCTCGTCGCCCCGCATGGTGCGGACGCCGTAGACCTTGCCGTTCTTCACCAGGATCTTTTCCACCTCCTGGCGGAACTCGAACTGGGCCCCGTTCTCCAGCACCTTCTGCTGCATCTTCATGGACATTTCGTGGCTGTAGCCCCGGCAGACGTAGGAGCCGGTGAAATAGTCCGCCATCAGGAAGGCGTAGATGGTGAAGGGCAGATCGTCCATCCGGTTGCCCACGTAGATCCAGTAGGGAGTCAGCAGCTCCACAGCCTTCTTGGGAAGCTTGAAGGTGTCGATGACCTCGGTGGCGGAATAGCCCACGGTCTTGACAAAATCGGGATGCTTCAGCAGCATCTGGACCTTGGACATGGGGGTCACCGAGAGGATGTTCATGCTGTCATAGACCCGGCGGCAGAGCAGCATCAGCTCATGGACCTTTTCATAGGTGCCGGGGACAGCGGCGTCGATCTCCCGGGCCATCCTTTCGTAGCCCTCATGGAGGGTCACGTCCAGGCCGGAGTTGGGCAGCACGGCACGATAGCACTCGGGAACCGGCAGCCAGTCGATGTCCACGCCCATATCCTTGAAGAACTGCCCCACCTTCAGAGGCTGCTCCTTGGTGCCGATGGACATCATTTCATGCAGGGTGGCCTCGATTTCAAAGCCGTTGCGGACAAAGTCCGTGGCCAGGCCGCCGGGCAGGTTATGCTTTTCCAGGATCAGAATATCGGTCACACCCTTGGCCTGGAGCTGCAGCGCTGCAGACATGCCCGCCAGGGCGCCGCCGATGATGATAACTTTGTAATGATCTTTGTAATACTTCATAATTTACCAGCCTTCGCTTGACGAGGCATCAAGGAACAGGCATCAGGCATCAGGCACCGCCTGACACGCTTTGCGGCATTCCAGCGATTTTCCCCGTTCGATCCTTTTTCACTTACAACACAGGCACCAGTAATCAGGCACCGCTTTCAGACGTAAACGCAGAACAGTCTATGAATTGCCATTCAAAAATCCAGAAAGAAATGAACGGGCTCCAAGCTGTCACGTGATTGTCCATCTTTCAGGCGGTGCCTGATGCCTGATGCCTAAAAACTGATGCCTGAAAAATCAGAAGAACCGCTCCACCAGCTCGCGGGAGTACTCTGCGGTCTCGTCCATGTCGCCGAAGGACATGATCTCGCCGGCGTAGAAGGTGTCGTACTTGTCCTGCATGGCCTCAACCTTGTCGTACCAGCCGTCGGCATAGTCCTTGGAGAAGACATGGGGGAAGTAGTACACGGACCACTCGTTGATCACGTTGGAGGCGGGGTTGTGCATGGTCTTCAGGTCGTCCAGCACCATCTGGCGGCACTTCTCGTAGGGGATCTCCTCACGATCCTTGTGCTTGCGCAGGGCGTAGGTGGTGATGACCTGATCCTTGGTGTCCTTCCAGCGGCGGTAATAGACCATCAGATGGCCCAGCTTCTCGGGCACCATGTTGTCGAAGACGTAGTAGGAGATCTCGGGATGATCCTCGGGCTTGGTCTCCACGGCCAGAACGTCGTAGCGCTCGTAGTCGATCTTGGAGAACAGGGCCTTCTCGTCCTCCCGGGCGTCGAAGTATTCCACCATGCCGACCTGACCGTCAGCCCGCTTGTTGGGGATGTACAGGGGGGCGGTGACGATGATCTTGTCGTATTCCTCAACCTTGCCGTTGACGGTGACATAGACCTTGCCGTCCTTGCGCTCCACCTTCTCGATCTTGGAGTTCAGGCGGGCGGGGTTCTTCAGGTGCTCGTTCAGCTGCTCCCAGATGTACTGGGTGCCGTTCTTCCAGGTCCAGAGGTTGACCTTGACGAAGTTCATGGTGGTCTGGAAGTCCAGATACTTCAGAACGTAGGCAGCGGGGATCTCGTCAAAGTAGCCGTAGCCGAAGGAGGTGTAGGGCCCGATCCAGACGTCCTGGGTCAGCTCCACGCCGTTCTTCTTGCAGAATTCGTTGAAGGGCAGCGCCAGATCCTTCAGGTTCTCGTTCTTGCCGGAGACGGGCTCACGCTTGGCGTTCTGCTGAGAGAAGCCCTCGTAGCGGCCCTCGGCAACGCCCCGGTGACCGTTGACGTCATAGCCCTTGTACTTGGTTTCCAGGATCTCGCCCAGCTTCTTGATCTGCTTCTTCATCTTCAGCAGGCGGGGAATCTTCAGCAGGTTCTTCTTGGGCTCGAAGGGCTCGATGACCTTGCCCTGGGCGTTCTTGTAGTTCCGGTTCAGCTTGGGACCGTCGTGGGTGATGCCGCAGAACTCTTCCACATCATGGACAGCGTAGTAGGAGGGCACGCCCATGATGGCGCCCATCTCATACCGGCGGCCGTTGTAGTGGGGAGACCAGCACTTGCCGCCCACCCGGTCAAGCCGCTCCAGGATGGTGTAGTTGGTATAGCCCTTCTTCTCCAGGTACATGCCTGCGGAAAGACCGGCGGGGCCGCCGCCGATGATGCAGATGCGAGTGTTCTTATCCATGCAATGATTCCTCCTGTTGCTTCAATAATCAGCATATTTGTTGTTGGTATGCTCAATGATATTATTATACACCCTGTCCGGCAAAAATGCACGACATTTTTTTGATTTTCAGAAGATTTTTGTATCTTTTTTCCGGAAACAATGCTATACTACAGAATAGATAATTATTTCCTGAGGGAGGGATCTCCATGCGCTTCCGGTCCTTTGACCATTTGCTGTCCCACCAGGCCCGGGAAATTCCCGGGCTTCCCGCCTTGATCTACGGGCGGGATCGGCAGATCTGCACCTATGGGGACCTGTATCGGGAGGTTCTGAAGCGGGCCGATCAATGGCGCGGCAGCGGCAAAACCTGCCTGGGCGTGCTCTGTGACGGGAGCTTTGACTGCGTCTGCACCATTTTCGCCGCCAATCTGGCAGGGCTCCAGGTGGTGCTGCTGGACGAAAACGTCCCCGACGAGCAGCTGCCCGGCCTCATCGTCTACACGGATATCGACGCCCTGTGGGGAGACGAGGAGCTGGCCCGGGAGCTGGCGGAGCACCTGGCCCGGAACGGAGGCCTGCCTCCCATGCAGGGCGGTTTAGGCAGCGGCAGGATCCTGTTCTTCACCTCCGGCACCACCGAGGCTGCCAAGGCTGTGGTGCTGACGGACGGAAGTCTCTGCGCCAGCGCCTTCAACGGCGGGGCCAAGCTGCCCCTGACCCGGGAGGACCGGCTGCTGTGCCTGCTGCCTCTGGGCCACGTGTTCGGCTTCGTCTGCGGCCTGCTCTGGGGGCTCAGCTGCGGCGCGGCTGTGGCCCTGGGCCGGGGGATGCGGCACTATCTGGAGGATTTCGCCCACTTCTCCCCCACGGCGGTTTCTCTGGTGCCTACCCTTCTGGGCTTCCTGCTGCAGAAAAATGCCCTGAACCCGGAGCTGAAGCTGGTGCTGGTGGGCGCGGGAGACTGCCCCCCTGCCCTGCTGGCTGCCGCCGCCGGGCGGGGCCTGCGGATTTCCTTCGGCTACGGGCTCACGGAGACCAGCTCCGGCGTGGCCATCTCGGTTCAGGGAGACCCCTTTGCCATGGAGATCTGCCCCGACGATACGATCACCCTGGCGGAGGACGGAGAAATTCTGATTCAAGCCCCCACCTGCATGATGCAGGGCTACTATAAAAAGCCCGCCGACACCGGGGCTGTGCTCCGGGACGGGATCCTTCACACCGGGGATCTGGGCACCTTCGATGCGGAAGGGCGGCTCCACATCACCGGCCGCAAGAAGGAAATTTTGGTGCTGCCCGACGGCACGAAGCTGTTTCTGCCGGAATACGAGGCGGCCATCGCCAAGGCCTTGGGAACCCCGGAGCTGGCCCTCATCCTGCGCAGCGGCCGGCCCGTGCTGGTGCTCTCCGGTCCCGCCCGGGACAAGGCGGAAATTCTGAAAAGCCTGACTCCGGTCACCGCGCAGCGGCCCCGGGGGCAGCAAATCACGGATATTGTATTTCTCAACGAGCCCCTGCCCCGGACCGCCACAGGCAAGCTCCGGCGCTGGGCTCTGCAAAACCGATTGGAGGAACAACCATGATCACAAGAGAAGAAATCCTGAACCGTACCATCGAGGTCATCTATGAGTGCGCCCCCGAGCTGGAGGGCAAGGAGCTCAAGGAGGACACCGTCATCAACACCGACGCCGCCATCGACTCCATGGGCTTCACCCTGGTGATCTGCCGGCTGGAGGCCAACTTTGACGTGCAGATCCCCAACCGTCAGTGGCAGAAGCTCCAGACCCTGGGGGACGTGGTGGACGCCATCGAAAAGCGGGTCAACAAATAACCATGGAAGTCTATCAGAAGCAATACAAGCTCCGGAACGCGGACGTGGACCTCTATCGGCGGCTGCGGCCCTCGGTGCTGCTGACCATGCTCCAGGAGTGCGCCATCGCCCACACGGAGGAATTGGGCATGGGTCGGGACAAGACCCTGGACCGGGGTCTTCTGTGGATCATCGCCCTGCAGCGGATCTCCATCCGCAGGATGCCGGTCTATGACGAGAGGATCACCGTCCGGACCTGGCCCGGGAAGACCATGCACGTATTCTTCCCCCGGTATTACGAGGTCGTCGCAGAGGACGGCCAGGTGCTGATCCGGGGCAGCGCCCTCTGGACGCTGATGAATCAGGCCACCCGCTCCGCCGTCTTCCCGGATGAGCATGGGATCGTGATTCAGGGCGTCGTCACCGGCACGGAGACCCCCCTGCCCCGGCCACCGAGGTCCATCGAGGTCACGGAGGAGGCCGGCTTTACGGTGCCCTACAGCTACCTGGATCTCAACGGCCACATGAATAACGTCCGCTACCTGGATCTGGCCGAGGACGTGCTCCCGCCGGAGCTCCACACCCTGGCGCTGCGGGAGATCCAGGTGGAATACACCAATGAAGCAAAGCTCGGAGAGCGGATCAGGCTGCAGTTCGGCAATCAGGAGGGCGTCTGGTTCCTTTTGGGGCAGACTGAAAAACGGCTGTTCCGGCTGCGGCTGGAATACGGAGAAGCGGAAAGTTGAAGATGATCGTTGAAAAGCCTGACGCTCCCCTGATCTGCCCCGTATGCGGGAAGCGGCTGGTCCTGGAGGACCGGTGCCGCCGCTGTGAAAACGGCCACAGTTTCGACGTGGCAAAGGAAGGTTATGTCAACCTCCTGCAATCCCACAAGGGCGGCGACGCCATGGGGGACAACAAGGAGGCGGCCCGCTTTCGCAGGGATTTTTTGAACAAGGGCTATTACTCCCTTCTCCGGGAGGGCCTGACCCGGCGGCTCCGGGACTGCAGCGGCCGGCTTTTGGACGTCTGCTGCGGCGAGGGCTACTACACCGCCGCCCTGGCGCAGCTGCCGGGGCTGGAGGTCTGGGGCTTTGACCTGGCCCGGGAGATGGTCCGTCTGGCTGCCAAGCGGGGCAGCGGGTCCTATTTCGTGGCAAATCTGGCCCGGATCCCCGTGGAATCCGGCAGCTTCGACTACGCTACCCTGCTCTTTGCCCCCTTCCAGGAGAAGGAGCTGGTCCGGATCCTCAGGCCCGGCGGACGGCTGCTGCTGGTGGTGCCGGGAAGGCGGCACCTCTTCGGGCTGAAGCAGGCGGTCTACGACCGGCCCTATGAAAACGATGAGGCCCTGCCCCAGACCGAGACCCTTCGGCTGCTGGGCAGCGAAAAGCTCGCCGGCCGGATCACCCTGGCCTCCCAGGCGGATCTGCAGGCGGTTTTCCGGATGACCCCCTATTACTACCGGACCGGTCCCGCCGACCGGGCAAAGCTGGAGGCCTACGACACTCTGGAAACAGAAATCGAATTTATTCTGGCTTTCTATCAAAAGGAGGCGTTTATATGAGTACGGAACAGCTTCAGGCACTGCAGAACGCAGCGTCTTCTTCCGCGATGGAAGGCTTGGCGCTGAACCAGGAGCAGCTTGAACTTGTCAAAGCGATTCTTGAAGGCCGGCTCTCTCTGGGGGAGTATCTTTCCAGCGCAAGAGAAGCCTAAGGAATCATGGATCAGTTGAATTCGTTTTTTATTCACGCGATACACAAAAAGGAGGATCTCACATGAATGTCACCGAACGCTTTTTGAACTACGTCGCCTTCGACACCCAGTCCGATGAGAACAGCGAAACCTGTCCCTCCACGTTGAAGCAGAAGCTGCTGGGCGCGGCCATTGTGGAGGATCTGAAGGCCATCGGCGTGGCCGACGCCCGGATGGACGAGTACGGCTACGTCTACGGCTCCGTCCCCGGCACCGTGGAGGGCCCGGTCATCGGTCTGATTGCCCACATGGACACCTCTCCCGACTGCTCCGGCAAGGACGTGAAGCCCCGGATCCTGGAATACACCGGCGGAGATATTGTGCTCAACGCCGAGCAGGACATCGTGATGAAGGCAAAGGATTTTGAGCGGCTGGCGCGCAGCG
The DNA here is from genome assembly GCA_902767915.1 of Oscillospiraceae bacterium. GTDB lineage: Bacteria > Bacillota > Clostridia > Oscillospirales > Oscillospiraceae > JAFRPC01. The sequence goes on from CACXJE010000007.1 coordinate 47,712, forward strand.
TCGGCAAGCATCTGATCGTCACCGACGGCACCACCCTTCTGGGCGCCGACGACAAGGCCGGCGTGGCGGAGATCCTCACGGCTGTGGAGGAGCTGATCCGGGACAAGGCCCCCCATGTGCCCATCCGCATCGGCATCACCCCCGACGAAGAGGTGGGCCGCGGTGCGGACCGCTTTGACGTGAAGGGCTTCGGCGCGGACTTCGCCTATACCGCCGACGGCGGCACGGTGGGCGAGATCGAATTTGAGAACTTCAACGCCGCCTCCGCCGTGGTAGAGATCAAGGGCGTTTCCATCCATCCCGGCAGCGCCAAGAACAAGATGGTCAACGCCATGCAGGCAGCGGTGGACTTCCACGCCATGCTGCCCGCCCAGGAGCGGCCCGAGCACACCGAGGGCTACGAGGGCTTCTCCATGCTGGCCCACATGGAGGGCGACATTGAATACGCCCGGCTGCAGTACATCATCCGGGATCACGACCGGTTCAAGTTCGAGCAGAAGAAAAACCGCTTCCTCTCCATTGCCGCCTATCTGAACGAGGCCTACGGCCCCGGCACCGTCACCGTGAAGCTCAAGGACAGCTACTACAACATGAAGGAAAAGATCCTCCCCGTGATGCACATTGTGGATCGGGCGAAGGACGCCATGCGGGAGGCCGGCATGGACCCCGCAGCCGTGCCCATCCGGGGCGGCACCGACGGAGCCCGGCTCAGCTTTGAGGGGCTCCCCTGCCCCAACCTCTGCACCGGCGGCGAGAATTTCCACGGGCGGTATGAGTACATCCCCGTGGAGGACATGGAGCAGTGCGTGGTCATGCTCAAGAACATTCTGAAGCCGTGAAGCACCTGGCGCCGGAATTTGTCCGGGCATTTGCCTGCGCCGCAGGCAGGTGCCCGGACAGCTGCTGCCGGGCCGGCTGGCAGATCGTAGTTGACGACGAAACCCTGGAGAAATATGAATCGCTGACCGGCCCCGACGGAGACCGGGTACGGAAGGCCGTGATCTCCGGTCAGGAGCCCATGCTGCGGCAGGACGAAAATCAGGTCTGCGTCCTGCTGGATCCGGATGGGCTTTGTCATGCCCAGAAGTGCTTCGGTCACGAAGCCCTCTGCCGGGTCTGCCGGGAATATCCCCGGTTCCACCGGGAATTCGGCAATCTCACCGAGCACGGGATCAGTCTCAGCTGTCCCACGGCTTTTTCCCTCGCCGTTTCCCAAAAGCCCGCCTGGGACGAATGGGAGGACGAGGCTCCCATCGTTCCCAACGATCTGGATCCGGAACGGTATCTGCTCCTGCGGGAGGGCCGCGCCCTGGCTCTGGATCTGCTGAACGAGGAAAGCCGCCCCCTGTGGGAGCGGCTGGCTCTGGTCTGGGAGCTGGCGGAACGCCTGCAAAGCGGCCTCGACGGACAGAAGCGAGCCGGGCCGTTGGCCTGCAAACGGCTTCGAAGCCCCATCGGGCAAAAGGCCGCCCTGCGAAAAATGCAACACGCTTCCCGGTTTGCCGCACGTATGCCCGGGTGGGAAAGGCTGTTCCGCGGGAACGCCGGGTCCCTTGCCGCCCTTGCAGCACGGTTCGCCGGGCTGGAGATCCTGTCCCCGGAATGGAGGGAAGGATTGGAGGCGCTGCGTGGGGCGAATGGCACACGCTGTGCGCCGCTGCAGGAAGAATCTCTCCGCGCAGAGAAGGTCTACGCCCGATATCTATGGTGCAGCCTCTACAAATACTGGCTGGACGCGGTGGACGACGGCAGACTGCTGCCCCGGGTCCGGCGGAGCTTCGACATGACCCTGCTGGGCCGGGCAATGGATCAGCTGGTCCCCAGGAATCGGAGCTGGCTCCAGCGGATCAGCCGGGAGATCGAGCACTGCGAGGAAAACCTGGAGGCGCTGCTGAACTGAGCCTATAACACAGAAACGCACCGATTTTGAAAAATCGGTGCGTTTCTGTGTTCTGTGGTCAGTCATTGGTTGCCGTTTTCAGCTCGAAGACGATGGGCGTGCCGGGGTCCTCCAGCAGGGCGGTCGCCTCGCCGATACTGGTCAGGATCAGCCTTCCGTCTGAGATCTCCACAGTATAGCCTGCCTCCACCTTGGAGGCGTCCGGCAGGACGTTGTCGAACTCGTCCAGCTGGATCCCCTCCAGATGCAGCCGGTCTCCGCCCAGAGACCAGGTCCCCCGGACAAAGTAGAAATACTCGGAATTGGGCTCGCCAGCCCGGAAATAGAAGTCGGATTCGTCGTAATTCAGGGTCAGCTCCCGAATCAAGGCGCCTTTTTCCGGGTCGTCGGCCTGCTCGGAGCGCCAGGTGCGGCCCCATTGCAGATCCAAACCCGGTTCGGCAGGAGCTTCGACAGGCTCTCCGGTGACGTGGGCCTCGGTTTCGGGCTCCGCTTCCACGGTGGGCGCATTGGTTTCATCTCGATCCCCCGTAGCCTCGACGGTCGCTTCGGCGTCAGAGGAGGCCGGATCGGGACTGGTTTCAGGGGCTAACGTGGGTAAGATGTCCTGGGCCGCCTGAGAATCCTGGGGGACTGGCTTCGCACAGCCCGCAGCCAGGCATACCAGCAGCACTGTCAAGCAAATAAGAGCGTATTTCTTCATGGTTATTCCTCCTTTTTCATTCCATCAATACGTCACAGGTTTGGATGCCGTAATAGCGGAAGGCGGCCAGGTCCCCTTCGTCGATCCGCTCACCCGGCATCAGAATCGGAACCGCCGGCGGACAGCTGACCCCGGGCCGGGCCAGGATCCGGCCCAGGCTTTGCTCCGCAGGGATCCGTTCGCAGGGGGAAAGCATGGCCTGCCGCAGAGAGCATACCGTTTCAGGCATGCCGCAGGGGTGGGTATCGCTCGTCGGCGGACAAGCAAGGCTTGTCCCTACATCGAACCTGATTCCAGCTGCCTCCTGCCGGCAGCCAATGGCCGCTCCTACAAGTGCTCTCCGCAGCCGCTCCAGCTCCTCGTCGGTGGTATGGGGCGTCAACATGAAGACGACGAAGTCCGGGTCGGCAAATTCGCAGTAGACGCCCTCTTGTTCCAGGGCGGCGGCCAGGTCGGTTCCCCTCCGGCCCGTTTCCCGGAGATCCAGAGTCAGCTTCAGCGGTTCCTGTCCGTATAGACGACAGCCGGCGGCTGTCAGTTCCCGTTTCAGGGCCTCCAGCTTGGGAATCAAGCGTTCCAGCAGGACAGGCAGCCGTTCCAGAAACGGATTTGCCAGGTCCAGAGATTGCAGGATCAGATAAGAGGGGCTGGTGGATCCGAAGAGGGCCAGGGCGTCACGGATCCCGCATTGCAGCGGCGCACAATGCGCTCCGGGTTGCCCGTGGCGAGCACTGCTCGCCGCTACAAGTCCGTCTTTGACGTGCAGATAGGCGCCGCCGGTGAGCACCGGGAGGGTCTTGTGGGCAGAGTCGCAGCAGAGGTCCGCGCCCAGGTCCATGGGATGCCAGGAGGGTTTCAGGAACCGGAGATAGGCCCCGTGGGCGTTGTCTACCAGCAACAGGGCCCCGTGGGCGTGGCAGATCTCCGCCAGGGGCTTCAGATCCGGAAGGTTTCCCAGATAGTCCGGGCAGGTCAGATAGACCGCCGAGGCGTCGGTTTCGGTCAGGGCCCGGTCCAGGGCCTCCGGCGTCACATCCGCGGAGAGATAGGAGCCTGCCGACGCAGGCAGCCAGCAAACCTCCAGATCCAGCAGGGCAGCCGCGGAGAGGAAGGTCTTGTGGACGTTCCGGGCCGCCAGGACGCGAAAGCGACCCGATCCTGTCATTGCGAGGCCAGTGCGCACACTGGCCGCGGCAATCCGTTCTCTCCCCGTTTCGGTCCCCTGTTCCCTGCCGTTCCCTGTTCCCAGTTCCCTGTTCCCTTGGCACGCTTCGCGTGCCAGCAGGAGCATCGCTCGGATGCAGTGGGAGGAGCCCTCGGTGGAATAGAAGGTGGGGCAGCCGAAGAGGGCCGAGGCATTGGCCTCGCTTTGGGCTATGATCCCGGCGGCTTCATACAGAGAATCAGCCCCGGGGATCTCGGTGATATCCAGTTCTTCGCAGCCCAAAGGCCCCCGCCCCTTGTGGCCCGGCATGTGGAACCGGGCGGGGCGGAGGTCACGGTAACGGGTTACGAAATCATGGATTGGTGTGTTCATAGAGTGAATAATTGAATCGTTGCGGAGTTTTTAAATTTGCAATTTGAAAAACACATTCAATTCTCAATTCTCAATTTTCAATTCTCAATTGCCTCGCGGCAGCGAGCATGAGCGCACATTCCATGCGCTTTTTGAACAGGTCGCAGCCGTATTGATAGGTGCCGGTGATCCTGCCGGTGGCGTGGTAGGCGTTGGCGGCGCAGCCGCCGGAGCAGTAGAGCCGGGCCCAGCAGGTCTTGCATTCCTCCCGGGCGTAGACGTTGCAGGCGGCAAACTGGTCCTGGATCTCGTGGTTGGTGACCCCGGTCCAGATGTCGCCCAGCTTGAATTGCTCCTCCCCCACGAACTGGTGGCAGGGGTACAGGTCGCCCCAGGGCGTGACCGCCATGTACTCGGTACCGGAGCCGCAGCCGGAGATCCGCTTATAGATGCAGGGGCCCCCGGTCAGGTCGATCATGTAGTGGTAGAAGGTGAAGGGTCTCCCCTCCCGGTCCCGTTCCAGCATCAGCTTGGCCAGGTCCTCATACTGCCGCATGACGATGGGCTTGTCCGCCTCCGTCAGAGCGGAGGGATCGTCCGGGGCGCAGACCACCGGCTCCATGCTGAGCTCCGTGAAGCCCAGATCCAGCATGGTCTGGATGTCCTTGAGAAAGTCCGGGTTGGCATGGGTGAAGGTGCCACGCATATAATAGCCCTTTCCCCCTCTGGCCCGGACGAATTTCTGGAATTTCGGCACGATCCGCTCCCAGCTCCCCTTGCCGGCGTAGTCCACCCGGAACCGGTCATGGATCTCCTGCCGGCCGTCCAGGGACAGCACCACGTTATGGCACTCCCGGTTGGCAAAGTCGATGACCTCGTCGTCCACCAGCATGCCGTTGGTGGTGAGGGTGAAGCGGAAGTGCTTGCCCTTCTCCTGCTCGATGGACCGGGCGTAGGCGACTAAGTCCTTTACCACTTGGAAGTTCATCAGAGGCTCGCCGCCGAAGAAGTCCACCTCCAAGTTCTTCCGGGTGCCGGAATGCTCCACCAGGAAGTCCAGGGCCCGCTTGCCCACTTCAAAGGACATGATGGCCCGATCTCCGTGGTACTTGCCCTGGGAGGCGAAGCAGTAGGAGCAGTTCAGGTTGCAGGTATGGGCCACGTGGAGGCAGAGGGCCTTGATGACCCCGGAGGTCTTGGCCTTCAGCTGCCCTGCCATGGGCTCGTAGTTGTCGGGGGTAAAGAGCTTGCCCGCCTCCTTGAGGGCGGTGAGCTGATCGTAAGCCTCGCTGAGCTCGGTCTCGTTGGTTTTTCCGACATATTGAGCTGCCAGCCGGGCGATCAAAGCGGCCCGGTTCTCGGACTCATAGCCGGCGATCAGATCATAGGCGATCTCATCCACCAGGTGGATGGAGCCGGAGCAGACGTCCAGCACGATGTTATAGCCGTTGAGTTTGTATTGATGGATCATGGTATGTACTCCGAATTGTTTCTGTTCAAAATCTCCGTAAGGGCAGATGCGGGCATCGGCCCTGTCTGGCAGTTTCTTTCTGGGAGCAAGGGCCGATGTGGGCATACTTCGTGACTCTTCGAGTTCGGCCCCTACAACAAGGTGTAAAAAAGCCGCCGATGAACGGCGGCTCTTTTACTTGAACTTACTTGTTTTCGTTCTCGCAGTTCTGGTTGGCAATGCCGCAGCTGGTCTTGCAGGCGGACTGGCAAGAGGTCTGGCACTCGCCGCAGCCGCCGTTCTTAGCGCTGGCGCAGAGATTGCGGGTCTCGAGAGTAGTGATCTGGATCATAGTTTGCCTCCGAATTTAGATTTTTCTGCTGGAATTATAACACGGTTTTTTCAGGAAGTCAATACGCACGCAGGGTAAAATACCAAATGCGGACTTGTGCAAAAAGCCCTTTTGTGTTATAATACCCCAGCAAAGATAATAAATTTGAAAAGGAGCATCTCCCATGAAAGAATTCAAGCAAGGTTATTTTTCCGGTGAACGGGCCCTGTTCGGCCTTAAGGACGCCCGGATCGTGGACTCCGTCTTCGGAGATGGGGAATCTCCCCTGAAGGAATGCGAAAACCTGGAGCTGCAGGACGATCTGTTCCGCTGGAAGTATCCCCTGTGGTACTGCAAGCACGTCCGCGTCCGCAACTGCACCTGGTTTGAGATGGCCCGGGCAGGCGTCTGGTACACCGACGATCTGGAGGTTCGGGACTGCGTGATCCAGGCCCCCAAGAACTTCCGCCGCTGCAACGGGGTCCTGCTGGAGAACGTCCAGTTCACCAACCCCCAGGAGACCATCTGGTCCTGCAAGAACGTGAAGCTCAAGAATGTGGTAGCCGCCGGCGCCCCCTACTTCTGCATGAACAGCGAGAATCTGGAGATCGACGGTCTGATCCTGGACGGCAATTATTCCTTCGACGGGGCGAAAAACGTCACCATCCGCAATTCCCGGATGCTCACCAAGGACGCCTTCTGGAACACCGAGAACGTGACGGTCTACGACTCCTTTATCTCCGGCGAATACCTGGGCTGGAACGCAAAGAACCTGACCCTGATCAACTGCACCATCGAAAGCCTCCAGGGCATGAACTACATTGAGAACCTGAAGCTGGTCAACTGCAAGCTGATCCACACCACCCTGGCCTTTGAATACGCCACGGTGGAGGCCGAGGTCACCAGCAAAATCGACAGCGTGCTGAACCCCATTTCCGGCACCGTCAAGGCCCCCGCCATCGGAGAGCTGATTTTGGAAAAGGAATTCATTGACCCGGAAAAGACGAAGTTTGACGTTCCCGAAATCGGCGCGAAATTCGAGCACCCGGAGTGGCGAAGATAATGCAGTACAACTTTGATCATCCGGTCAGCCGGCGGGGAAGCGACTCCATGAAATGGGCGGTGGGAGAAAACGAGCTGCCCATGTGGGTGGCCGACATGGATTTCGAGGCCGCCCCGGAAATCCGGGCCGCTCTGCAGCGCCGGCTGGACCATGGGATCTTCGGCTACGACGATCTCAGCGACGCCTGGTATGAGGCCTATATGGGCTGGTGGAAGGACCGCCATGGGCTGGCCATCGAAAAGGACTGGCTGATTTTTTCCGTGGGCGTGGTGGCCTCCATCTCCTCTCTGGTGCGAAAGCTCACCACCCCCAACGAGAACGTGCTGATCCAGACGCCGGTCTACAACATCTTCTTCAACTCCATCGTCAACAACGGCGCCCGGGTGCTGGAAAGCCCTCTGGTCTTCAACGGACAGGGCTACGACATTGATTTTGACGACCTGGAGCAGAAGCTGGCGGACCCCCAGACTACCCTGATGATCCTCTGCAATCCCCACAACCCGGTGGGACGGATCTGGAGCCGGGAGGAGCTGGCCCGCATCGGCGCCCTCTGCAAAAAGCACCACGTCACCGTGATTTCCGACGAGATTCACTGTGACCTCACCGAACCGGGAAAGGCCTACGTCCCCTTTGCCTCCGTGGACGAGGTCTGCCGGGACCTTTCCATCACCTGCGTGGCCCCCACCAAGGCCTTCAATCTGGCGGGACTTCACACCTCGGCAGTCATTGCCCCGGATCCGGTGCTTCGGCACAAGGCCTGGCGGGCCCTGAACACAGACGAGGTGGCCGAGCCGGGCACCTTTGCCGTGCCTGCAGCCGTGGCGGCCTTTACGAAGGGCGGCCCCTGGCTGGATGCGCTGCGGGCCTACGTCTGGGAGAACCGCCGCACCGTGGAGGCCTATGCGTCGCGGTATCTGCCTGGGGTCCGGGTAATCCCCGGGGAGGCCACCTACCTGCTGTGGGTGGACGTTCACGCGCTGACCACGGACGTCAGGGACTGGACCCGCCGCCTCCGGGCCGAAACCGGCCTCTATGTCACCCCCGGCACCGCCTACGGCCAGACCGGCGAGGGCTTCTTCCGCTGGAACATGGCCTGCCCCCGATCCACGGTGGAGGACGGGCTGGAACGGCTCAGGAGGTTTCTGGGCCGCTGATCGCAGCACACAAAAAGGACCGCTTCCCGAAGCGGTCCTTTTTCATACGCATCCAGGGTCCCCCCGGCATAGAATGGGCGGGAGGGCTGGTTATGAAGCAACAACGCTATGATCGGGCCGCCGCCCTGGGCTACGCGAAAAAATGGGCCCTGGGCCGGAATCCGGCCTACTTTGATTTTACGAATCTGGGGGGCGACTGCACGAATTTCGTATCCCAATGTCTCTATGCGGGCACGGGAGTTATGAACTTCACCCCGGTGACCGGCTGGTACTATCGCAGCGCTTCGGATCGCACCGCCAGCTGGACCGGGGTGGAATATCTCTGGCGGTTTCTGCTTTCCAACCGGGGCCCCGGGCCCGCCGGGCAGATTTGCAGACCGGAGGAGGCGCAGATCAGTGACGTGCTCCAGCTGGGGGACGGGGCCGGTCGGTTTTATCACGCCGCCCTGGTGGTGCAGCCCGGGCGGGATCCGCTGCTGGCGGCCCATGACAACGACGCCTGGAACCGGCCCCTTTCCAGCTACAGCTTTCAAACCGTCCGGGCCGTGCATATCACCGGGTCAATTGAAAGCTGAATAATTCTTCCACCGGGAACCCCTCCACCACCGCGCTTTGTGCGGCGGTCCCCCTCCCCTATAGTCTGCGGCGATAGGGGAGGTTTTGCCCCGGATGCCTCCGGCCGCTTCGAGGAAGCGGCGTCATTGCCAGAGGCAATGACCGGAGCAATGTGGGCATCGCTCCCTACGACGGGCTGGTGACTGATGCCTGAAAATCAATTCTTCTTCATCTGGTGCAGGAAGGCCCAGACGGCCAGGGCGGTCAGGGCCACAGCATAGCCCAGCACCCACCAGAGATGGGAAGGGATTGCGGCGTAATTGCCCGCGTAGGCAGCCCGCTGGAGCTCCACCCCGTGCCAGAAGGGCAGCAGTGCGGCCAGCTTCTTGAAAGCGCCGCCCACCAGGGCCACGTCGAACCAGATGCCGGAAAGCCAGGCGGAGAGATTCGTCAGCAGGGCGCCGCAGACGCCCCCCACCTGCTTATCGTTCAGAAGGCTGCCGAAGAACAGCCCCATGGTGATGAAAATGATGGCCGTGGGGATCGACAGGGCCAGGCACAGCAGGATCCGGACCGTCCACTTCAGGCCAAGGAGCATGGCAAAGCCATAGCAGACCCCGGTCTGCAGCAGGGCGATGGGGATCATGGGCAGCAGATAGCCTAAGATATAGTCCGCCGGCCGCAGGGGCGTGGTGTAGAGCCGCAGCAGCAGGGCCGAGGTCCGGTCCTTGGACACCAGCAGAGCGGAGAACAGGGTCATAAAGGACAGGCCGAAGACTGTGACGCCGGGGCCCAATTGTTCGATCCGAAAGAGCTCCACCGGCACATTGGCCTGGATGGCCGAAAGCAGCCCCAGGATCACCAGAGGAAAGCCCAGACCGAAGGCCAGGTTCAGCGGATCCCGGAGGGTCTCCTTCCAGGTGCGCTTGCCCAATACCGTAAATTTCATTTCCTCGCCCCCTTTGCCAATGCGATAAAGGCTTCCTCCAGGGTTTCCTTCCCGGTTTGGGCCTTCAGCTCCTCCGCTGTGCCCACACAGAGCAGGTGTCCGGCTCCCATGACGCCGATCCGATCAGAAAGAGCCTCCGCCTCCTCCATATAGTGGGTGGTGAGGATCACAGTGATTTTTCCTTTCAAGTCCCGGATCACCTCCCACAGCTCGGACCTGGCCAGCACGTCCAGGCCCAGGGTGGGCTCATCCAAAAACAGGATCTTCGGCTCTATAATCAGAGCCAGGGCGATGCTCAGCCGCCGCTGCCAGCCGCCGGAAAGCTTGCCGGCAGGCTTTTTCATCACAGGCTCCAGCCCGAAGGCCTCGCTGAGCCGTTGGATCCGTGCCTTCCCTTCCGTCTTGTCGCAGTCGGCGATTTCCGCCATCATTTCCAGGTTTTCCCGGACCGTCAGCTTGGGCGCCACGGCGGTTTCCTGGGGTGATACCGCAATCAGCCGCTTCACAGCCTCCGGCTCCCCGGTGACGCTTTTCCCCAGCAGGATCGCGTCCCCGGAGGTGGGCTTGGTCAGGCAGGAGAGCATCTTGATGGTGGTGGTCTTGCCTGCGCCGTTGACCCCCAGCAGGGCAAACAGCTCACCTTCCCGGACCGTCAGCTCCAGGTTGTTGACGGCGGTCACGTCCTTATATTGCTTGGTCAGCGCTTTCGTCTCGATCGCGTTCATTTTCTTTCCCCCCATTTCAGTTTGAGTCCCTGATAGACGTCTGTCAGCATCCCGCTGATCGTCTCCTCGTCCAGGTCGAGATAGCCGGTGGCCAGCATCACGGCGGTGCCGTGGACCAGGCCCCAGAGCTCCAGATGGAACAGCTCCGCCTCCCGGTGGGACAGGCCGGTATAGCCCTGTACCGCCGCGATGGTGGGCTCCCAGTCCGCCAGCTCCGGCCCCTCCCGGTCCGAGGACCGCTCCCGCATGAACAGCTGCCGGAACAGTCGGGGCTCAGTACGGGCAAAGGCGATGTAGGCCAGGCCCGAGGCCTTGTAGGGCGGGTGGGCGGAGGCGGCGATATAGGCCTCCATAAAGGCCAGATAACGGTTGTGGATCTCCTCCAGCAGAGCGGCCCGGAGGGCCTGCATATCTGTGAAGTTTCGGAAAATCGGCTGGGTGGAGCAGCCCAGGGCCTTGGCCAGGGCCCGGGCGTTCAGCGCCCCGTCTCCCCCGCCGCGAACCAGCTCCAGCGCGGCGGCAAGAATCTTCTCCCGGGAGATCTGAGGTGTCTTTGCCATAATAATCCCTCCGGTATAAAATAACACTTGTTATTTTATACCGGAGTCGGTCGTTTGTCAAGTCTTCGGAATGCAAATTGACCCGCGTCTTTTTCCCTGATTTCTGGATTGACAGGCGAGGGTTCCGGTGCTATACTTTTTTTGGAGAACAGTATTACGGGTCTGCCGGAGCAGGCCGGAAAGGAGTTTCAGGATGCTTGCAGGTGAGGTCATGATCAGCTAACTGAATACGGGCGCAGCTCTGACGGGTCCGACCCGTTTCTTTCGCGCGCCGCTTTGAAGATCTTTCGGAATCGTGGAACCCGCAGGACGCAGCCACATACGGGAGCTGCTTCGCTGCGGATTTATTGCGCCCAATTTCAGTTGGCATTCTGAAAGGAGGGGGATGTATTATGAAATACACAACACAGAATTACCCGACGTTTCAAATAACACCACTGAAAATGGAGGCGCATGGATTTGAATTTGTATGATTACGGCCCCGTGCCGAATTGTGAGACCCGGCCCGGGATCCCGGCGCGGGTCACCGCCCAGCATAAGGAGCGGTACGAGATCGTCTGTCAGCACGGCATGACCTATGCCCGGCTGAAGACCAGAGAATATTACCGGGGGACGGAGCTTTTCCCAACCGTGGGCGACTACGTCATGGTGAACTACATGGAAAACGGCGACAGCCAGATCCTCGCCACCCTCCCCCGGCGGACCTTCTTCTCCCGGCGGGAGCCTGGGCCGATCCCAAGGGATCAGGCTGTGGCTGCCAACTTCGACTGCGTGTTCATCCTGCAGTCTATGAACCGGAACTTCAACCTCAAGCGGCTGGAGCGGTACCTGACTCTGGCCTGGCAATCCGGGGCGACTCCGGTGATCCTGCTGACCAAGGCGGATCTGGCGGAGGACCCCGCGGTCTATCTGCGTCAGGCGGAGCGGGTCGTAGCCGGCGTTGAGATCCACACGGTCACCGCACGAACCGGTTTCGGTCTGGACGGCCTCGCCCCCTTCCTGCAGCCGGGGAAGACGCTGGTCTTCCTGGGCTCCTCCGGCGTGGGAAAGTCCAGCCTGGTCAACGCTCTGGCAGGAGAGACGGTCATGGCCGTCAGCGGGATCCGGGAATCCGACGCCAGAGGCCGTCACACCACCACCCACCGTCAGCTGATCCGTCTCAGCAGCGGTGTGTTGATCATCGACACGCCGGGAATGCGGGAGCTGGGCATGTGGGACGTGACGGAGGGCCTGGGCGAGGCCTTCTCCGACGTGGAGCAGTATCTTGGCAAGTGCCGCTTTTCCGACTGTACCCACACCCGGGAGCCGGGCTGCGCGATCCGGGCGGCTCTGGCCGCCGGGGAATTGTCCCCGTCCCGCTGGGAGAGCTGGCAGAAGCTGAAGGCGGAAGCCGCAGGCCCGGAGGAGTTGATCCGCCGCAAACGGGAATGGGCCAAAAACGTCGCCCTGTACAACCGGCAGCGAAAAAACGGCGGTCGATGACTGCAAAAAATCTCCGTTTCCTATTGAGCGGCAGCCGGGGATGTGCTATAATGCTGTTCAGAAACACGATCAGCAAGGAGGGCCGTCTGCATGACGAGCAAGCTGGAAACTGCGCGGCTGCTTTTGCGGCCATGGACGGAGGCGGACGCTCCGGCGTGCTTCCAATATGCGAAGGATTCACGGGTGGGCCCCCGTGCGGGCTGGCTGCCCCATAAGGACGAGGCGGAAAGCCGGCAGATTATCCGGGACGTGCTGTCCGTGCCGGAAACCTACGTCATCGTCTGGAAGGAAACGGGACTGCCCATCGGCTGCGTCGGTCTCAATTTTCACACGTATGTCTCCAAAGGTGACGACGAGGCAGAGCTGGGCTACTGGCTGGGCGTTCCCTGGTGGGGCCGGGGCATCATGCCGGAGGCTGCCCGGGCACTGCTGCGGCATGCCTTCGAGGACCTGGGGCTTGCCCGGGTCTGGTGCTGCTTCTTCGCCGGCAACGATCAGTCAAAACGGGTCCAGGAAAAGCTGGGCTTTCGGTATCAACGGACCATCGAAAACATCCCGATCCCCCGTCTGAACGAGACCCGGGACGACGTGGTCAACCTCCTCACCAGGGAGGAATGGATGGAACGAACCCAAAGAAACGGCCTCCCCAAATAGGGGAGACCATTTCTTTGCGTTTACCTATTACTTATTACTTACTGCCTGATGCCTAGTGCCTGATGTCTCGTCGGGCGGGCGCTCACTGAGCGCCCCTACGGCGTCTCTGTCATTTCGACCGGAGCGAAGCGGAGCGGAGAAATCCGTTCTCCTATTGCCTGATGCCTGTTGCCTGTTGCCTGGCCCCAGCTTACAGCCAGTCGCCCTCCCAGGGCTGGATGCGCTTGGGCTCGGTTTTCAGCAGGGCCAGCTGGGCGTCGGTCAGGTGCTTCTTCCGGACGATCACTTCATAGACAAATTCCCGGAAATAGGCCTCGCTGCAGACGAAGTAGCCCTTCTTGCCCACATCCTCGCCCCAGCTGTTTTCGATCTTCCAGCGATCGGGACGGCCGTTTTCGTCGAAGTTGACCCCCACGAAGATCATGGCATGGGTGGCGTAGCTCTCGTGATACTCCAGCCGGTCGCCCTTGGACATGGTGAAGTCCACGCCCCCCATAATACCGGAATAGTCCACGCTGGCCTGGTCCCAGACGCCCATCTTCCGGTCGTCGGAGGCACCGGCGTCGCAGCCGAACCAGACAGGCTCCCCGTCCCGGAGCTGCCTGACGGTCACTTCCTCCATCTCCTCCACGGTCAGGTTCAGGTTGATCACGTCCCGGTTGGCCATGGAGCCGATGTAGTGGAACACGTAGTACAGGTTCATGGGCAGGCCGTGGGTCGGGTGGTTGGTGACGGTGATGTAGTCGTCCAGCACGCCCGTCAGGTACTTCTCATAGAAGCTCCGCCCGGTGAGATTCCGCTCGACGTGATACACGTTGTCCTTGTCCCGGTACTCGAAGCTGAAGGTCTTGGGAGGTTCGCCGAAGGCGATGCACTCCATCCGGTAGATTTCCTCCAGCATAGCCTCTTTGACAGTCTGGGGATCCTCGCCGGCGGCGATGACAGCCCGCAGCTTAGCCGCGTCCTTCCGCAGGAGGGTATTGTAGAGCTTAAGGAACTTGGCGGTGTGGGTGGACTGCCAGGTCTCCGGCATCACAGAAGCCGGCACCACGCCGTACTTGGCCACCAGATCCGTGGCCATATCCCAATAGCCGCCGTCGTGGACGCCCTCCAGGACGTATTCCATCATCCGGTCGTTCAGAGGCTTATGGGCGTTTTCGATGACCAGCTCCAAGACGTTGTTGGCCTTTTCCAGCTTGTCATAGAAGGAGAGGTAATTGGCGGAGAGTTCAAATTTATCCAGATTGCAGGTCTCGGAGATCCGCTCCCGCAGGATGTTCAAAACCGCGTAGAGCCAGCACCGGCCGCTGCTCTGCTGGTAGGTGACGCCCCGGGTTTTGAGTTCAATGGCAAAATCGCCGTTGAGCTTGGCAGCGGCCTCGGGTACATAGGCCAGCTCCTTCAGATCGGTTTTGGCCATAGCAGCCTGAAGAGTTTTCAGTTCCTTCCGCTCGGCCTCCCGGGCCCGGAACCGCTCCAACATTTCTTTTGTGATTTCTTGCATAGCAGGCACCTCTCTGTTTCTGAACGGTAAAAATATTATACCACAGATCCCCGGGCAAGGCAAGTGCCGGAGCCCGATTCCGCTATGCTTTTTCACGCGGAAAAATTTTTCCGCTTTTTGAAAAAAAAGCTTGCATTTCCGGAAAGTATGTGCTATATTATTTTAGCGCGTTAAGCGTGGTATGCGCCGGTAGCTCAGTTGGATAGAGTGACTGGCTACGAACCAGTAGGTCGGGGGTTCGAGTCCCTTCCGGCGTACCATAAAAGACAGGCATCCAGACGGATGCCTGTCTTTTTGGTATTCTGACACAGAGGAAGGGACTCGAATGCCCTGGAGGGCAGGATTTTTGGCAGGTCGATCGAGTCAGACAGACAAATCGGGATTTTGCGATTTGAATGTAGCGCGGGCTATCAGCCCGCAAATTCGACGGGCTGGTGCGGATCGGGCGGGCAGATTGCCCGCGCTACATTTCGACGGGCTGGTGCGGATCGGGCGGGCAGATTGCCCGCGCTACATTTATACAAATCCGAATTTTTTGAATTGTGTCATGTCGGCTGATATTGCGCCATGCACGTGTACAGCTGTCGCTTACTCCTGCTCGGTGGGATAGGAGGACTTGCCGGTGACCTTGCGCTTGATGATTCTGCCCATGCGCTTGAGGGCGTAGGGGCCCACCAGCTTCATCATCTCCTCAGCGGTATGCATCTCGCTGGCGGCGGGCAGATCGCGGCTCAGGTGGATGGCGTCGAACTGGCAGCGGGTGGTACACAGGCCGCAGCCGATGCACTGGTTCAGGTCTACCTTGGAGGCGCCGCACTTCAGGCAGCGGTTGGCCTCCTGCTTCACCTGCTCCTCGGTGAGAGGCAGCCGGAGATCCCGGAAGGTATCCCGGGCCTCGCCGGGCTTCTTGCCCGGGCGCTGGCGGGAAGCATTGTCAAAGCCCTCCAGCTTCACATCGTCCCGATCCAGCTCGATGAAGGTCCGGCGGTCCCGGCCGATGGTCAGAGACTGGCCCGGATGTACGAAGCGGTTGATGGAAACCATGCCCTCCCGGCCGGTGGCAATGGCGTCGATGGCGAAGCGGGCGCCGTGGAAGATGTCGCCGCCCACAAAGATGTCGGGCTCGGCGGTCTGCAGGGTCACGGGGTCCGCCACCGCGGTGCCGTTCCGGCGGAGCTCCACCTTGGAGCCCTTCAGCAGGTCGCCCCACTGGGCGCTCTGGCCGATGGCCATCAGCACATGGCTGCAGGGAACGGTGATGGTATCGTTCTCATCATATTTGGGGCTGAACCGATGCTCGGCATCAAAGACGCTGGTGCAGCGCTTGAAGACCACGCCGGTGACCTTTCCGTTTTCGGTAAGGATCTCCTTGGGGCCCCAACCGTTTTCGATGACCACGCCGTCGGCCAGCATTTCGGCCACCTCATCCTTGGCGGCAGGCATTTCCTCCCGCTGCTCCAGGCAGAGCAGGGTCACCTTGCCCTTGGTGGAGCGCAGGGCGGTGCCGGCCACGTCAGCGGCCACGTTGCCGCCGCCGATGACCACCACGTCGCCCGCCAGGTCCATGGCGCCGTCCAGGTTCGTGCGGCGCAGGAAGTCCACGCCGGACAGAACGCCCTCGGCATCCTCCCCGGGAACGCCGGCCAGACGGCCGCCCTGGAGACCGATGGCCACATAGAAGGCCTTATAGCCCTGCTTGCGGAGCTCGTCCAGGGTCACGTCCTTGCCCACCTCGACGCCGCAGCGGATCTCCGCACCCATGGATTCGATGATGGAGATCTCCCGCTCCAGCACGGTCTTTTCCAGACGGAAGCTGGGAATGCCGTTCATCAGCATGCCGCCGGGGCGCTTTTCCTTTTCGAAGACGGTGACGGGATAGCCCTCGGTCCGCAGATAGTAGGCCGCGGTCAGGCCGGCAGGGCCGGCGCCGATGACGGCAATCTTATAATCGTCCCACTGCTGGCCCACGCCGTTCTCGCACAGGACCTTGTATTCCTCCGGATGCTCCAGCTCCCACTGGGCCAGGAACTTCTTGATCTCGTCGATGGCCACGGGCTGGTCGATGGTGCCTCTGGTGCAGCGATCCTCGCAGCGGCGGTTGCAGACCGCGCCGCAGACCGCCGGGAAGGGATTGTCCTGGCGGATCAGCTTGACAGCCTCGGCGTACCGGCCCTCAGCCGCCATGCGGATATAGCCCTGAACCGCGATATGGGCCGGGCAGGCGGTCTTGCAGGGGGAGGTGCCGGTATCGTAGCAGTTGAGCTTGTTGGTGTCCCGGTAGTCCCGGTTCCACTTCTTTTCGCCCCAGACATGGTCGTCGGGCAGCTCGTGCATGGGGTATTTCACCTTGGAGCCGTCGGCCTTGCAGAGCTTCTGACCCAGACGGGCGGCGCCGGCGGGACAGACCTCCACGCACTTGCCGCAGGCCACGCACTTCTCCGGATCCACGTGGGCACGGTAGGCGGAACGGGACATATTGGGGGTATTGAACAGCTGGGAGGTCCGCAGGCCGTAGCAGCTGCCGGCGGAGCAGTTGCAGATGCCCACGATCCGGTTGGGGCCGTCCAGATTGGTGATCTGGTGGACGTAGCCCTTCCGCTCCGCCCGCTCAATGATCTCCAGGGCCTCTTCCCGGGTGATGTACCTGGCGTCCTTGCCGGAGGTCACGAGGAACTCGGCAATGTCGCCCACGCCGATGCACATGTGGCCTTCGATGTCGCCCACGCCCTCGCCCCGGATCCGCTGGGCCTTCCGGCAGGCGCAGACCATGGAGCAGAACCGGTCGTATTTCTGCAGCCAGTGGGACAGGTGCTCCACGCTGACAGACTCGGAGGCCGCGTCGATGGCCTTCTCCACCGGGATCACGTGCATACCGATGCCGGCGCCGCCGGGAGGCACCAGCTTGGCGGCCAGCTCCAGGGGCTCCTGGGGGGCCAGGTTGAACATGGTGGCGACCTCGGGATGGTCATCCGGCAGGGTCTTGTGCTCCACCATGTACTCGCCGGAGCCCACCACCCACTTGGGCACCAGATACTGGATGTGTTGGTCGGCATTGTCCCGGTTTTGCTCCAGGATGCCGATCCAGAGCAGATGGTCAATGATCTTCTGGGCGGCTTCCTCGCTCATGTTGTTCCGGGCGGCCAGGTCCTTGGTGGTCAGGCCCACACGGCGCTTTTTGAAGCTGAGCAGGAAGACGACCTCCTCCTTGGTCAGCATCCGGTCCAGGATCCAGAAGTCCATGTGGTTTTCCTTCATCCCGCCGGGCAGCTTCCGGGGAATGTTGTCGGTGATCATCACCGCCAGCTTTTTGACGAGCTTTTTCTTTTCCGGGTCGGTACACTTGTGCTCGGTGACCGGATAATCCCGCTCGTTTACGTGAATCATGGGATTGACTTTTTTGACCATGGTACTTCGCTCCTTCTTCTCTTCGCCGGGATCCCCCGCGCGTATTTTATTTATTATAGCACAATCGACAGGTGTTGACAAGCGGAAAAGCAGTCCAAGCAGAGTGCTTTTTCCGGCTTTTTCCGGGGTTTTTCAAGCTTATCAATCAAAGGGAACGGGGAACAGGGAACAGGGTTTGAGTTTAACATTCCCTGGTCCCTATTCGCTATTCCTTCAACAGAACCCCTCCACCATGCTTCGCATGGTCCCCCTCCCCTATAGCCTTCGGCGATAGGGGAGGTTTGGAGCATCCCTGTTGCCTTCGTATCATCCGGGGAAAGGGCCGATGTGGGCATCGGCCCCTACTGGTGCCTGTTGCCTATTGCCTGTTGCCTGTTGCCTATTGCCTATTGCCTGGTCCCCGAACAAGAAAAGCACCCCGGGCGGGGTGCTTTTCTTGTTCGGAAAAAGCCTCTTACAGCTTCTTCTCCAGGCGCTCACGGATGGCGCCGATAAACTCTTCGGAGGTGACAGCCTGGGGCTTGGGATCCATCAGAGCAGCCAGGTCGCCGGTGACGACGCCGTCGTTGATGGTCTGCATGGTGGCTTCTTCCAGGGCAGCGCCGAACTTGGTCAGAGCTTCGTTGCCGTCCAGCTCGCCGCGCTTCTTCAGAGCGCCGGACCAGGCAAAGATGGTGGCCACGGGGTTGGTGGAGGTCTTCTCACCCTTCAGGTGCTTGTAGTAGTGACGGGTGACAGTGCCGTGGGCCGCTTCGAACTCATAGTTGCCGTCGGCGGAAACCAGGACGGAGGTCATCATGGCCAGAGAACCGAAGGCGGTGGAGATCATGTCGGACATGACGTCGCCGTCGTAGTTCTTGAGGGCCCAGATCATGCCGCCGTGGGAACGGATCACGCGGGCGACAGCATCGTCGATCAGGGTGTAGAAATAGGTCAGGCCGGCAGCCTCGAAGCGCTCCTTATATTCGGTGTCGTACAGGCGCTGGAAGGTTTCCTTGAAGTCGCCGTCGTACTTCTTCATGATGGTGTCCTTGGCGGAGAACCACAGGTCCTTCTTCTCGGACAGGGCGTACTCGAAGCAGGAGCGGGCAAAGCTCTCGATGGAGGAGTCCTTGTTGTAGGCACCCTGCAGAACGCCGGGGCACTCGAACTCATAGACGGTTTCGCGCATGACCTTGCCGTCAACGCCGGTGAAAATCAGCTCGGCCTTGCCGGGCTCGTCAATGCGGAACTCGGTGTCCTTATAGATATCGCCATAGCCGTGACGGGCCACAGTGATGGGAGCGGTCCAGGTGGGAACATAGGTCTTGACGCCGGGGGTCACGATGGGGGTGCGGAACACGGTGCCGTCCAGAATGCCGCGGATGGTGCCGTTGGGGCTCTTGTACATCTTCTTCAGATTGTACTCGGTCATACGCTGGGCATTGGGGGTGATGGTGGCGCACTTGACGCCGACATGATGCTTCTTAATGGCATAGCCGGCATCCCAGGTCACCTTGTCGTCGGTGGCATCGCGGTTCACGAGGCCCAGGTCATAATACTCGGTGTTCAGCTCAACAAAGGGCTTGATCAGCTGATCCTTAATCATGGCCCAAAGGATACGAGTCATTTCGTCGCCGTCCATCTCGACGATGGGATTTAACATTTTGATCTTTTCCATCATAATTCTCCTTGGTCGGGCCGGATCATAATTCTGTATTTGCCCCTTGGGGGGGAGGCCCGCATACACGGTCAGTATAACAACTTTCCAGGCAAGTTTCAAGTCTGAAAAATTAACAATTTCGGCATTGTATATTTGTATGTATTACTCTTATGCGCATATTTATTCAGGCAGCTGAACTCCCCGCGCTTTAGACGTGCCGCCCGGCATCAGCCACGGCCTTCAGAATGGTCTGCTCTCCGGCCTGCTTGCCGTATTTGTCCACAGCCTGCTTGTTGCGGTCGCCGTGGGTCAGGCAGCCGGCGCCGCCGATGCAGCCGCCGACGCAGGCCATGCCCTCGATGAAGTTCATATCCAGCAGACCCTTGGCCTTCTTCAGCAGGGCAATGCGGCACTCCTCAATGCCGTCGCAGGAGACAGCCTTCAGTTCAAAGTCTGTCAGACCCTGCTCCTTGATGCCCTCGGCCACGGCCTCCGCCAGGCCGCCGCAGCGGGCAAAGATCCGGCCGAAATAGGAGGCCCCCTCCAGCGGACTCTCGGGCCGGGTGGTGATGTCGATCTCCCGGCTGTCAAAGAGGGCCTGCAGCTCTTCAAAGGTCAGGACCGCATCCACCCAGGACTTGACCTCCGGCTTCTTGATTTCCTGCTTCTTGGCGGTGCAGGGGCCGATAAAGACCACCCGGCACTCGGGATCCCGCTGCTTCAGGAATTTTGCGATGGTCGCCATAGGGGACAGAGAATGGGAGATGTTATCCCGGAACTGGGGATAGTTCTTCTCCACAAAGCTGACAAAGGCCGGGCAGCAGGAGGACAGCAGGAAGCCCTTCTCCGCCAGCTCCTTTGACTCGGTCTCAGCCACCATATCGGCGCCCAGGGCGGCCTCGGTGACTTCGCAGAAGCCCAGCTCCTTGAGGCCGGTAACCACCTGGCCCAGCTTGGCGTAGGAGAACTGGGATGCAGCCGCAGGCGCCAGGACGGCATGGATTCTTCTGCCGGTTTCCCAGCTGTGCCAGAGCATCCGGATGACCTTGAGAATCATGCTCACATCCGTGATGGCGCCAAAGGGACAGGCATAGACGCAGGCGCCGCAGGCGGTGCAGTTGCCCTCGTCAATCTGGGCGGACTTGTCCTCGGAGCCGGAGACGGAAATGGCCTTCACCTTGCAGGCGCTTTCACAGGGGCGGGTCCGGTGGACGATGGCCGTATAGGGGCAGGCCTTCGCGCACATGCCGCACTCCACACACTTGTCCTTGTCGATATGGGCCACATGCTGGCTGTCAAAGGTGATGGCGCCCTTGCGGCAGACGTCCTCGCAGCGGTTCATCAGGCAGCCCCGGCAGGCGTTGGTGACCTCATAGCCGGAAACCGGGCATTCATCGCAGGCAATATCCAGAACGCGGATCACCCGCTCGTCCTCGTAGCCCATCGCCGCCTTGATGCGCTCCGTCAGAATGGCCCGTTCCTTGTAGATGCAGCAGCGCATGGTGGGCTTGGGGCCGGGCGCAATCTTCTTGGGCAGATCCAAAACATCCTCCGCAAGGGTGTTGTGCCAGGCGGATGCCGCCACCTCCCGCAGAACATTATACTTCAGCAATTGTACCTTGGTATCGAATTTCCGGATCATAAGGCGCCTCCTTTTGAGATGGATATGAAAGACTTGAACTGCAAGACCGCAGCTCAGTCTTGCAGGGATTCCAGGAACAGCGTCACGGCCAGCAGGTCCGCGCAGCCCCCGGGGGAGAGATTGCGTTGGATGAATTGGCGATCCAGGTCGGCGATTTCCTCCAGGGACGGAATCTTGTGTAGGGACAAGCCTTGCTTGTCCGGTTTGCGGAGCAAACAATCGCCCGCAGGGCGATCCTTGGCAGCCGGTCGGTCGTCGGAATTTGCCTGCGGCAAATCGCATTCGTTCCGAATGCCGGACGAGCACGGCTCGTCCCTACGGCAGGGTTCGAAAGGCTCTGCCTCGGGCGGGCGGCCAATGGCCGCCCCTACGGTTTGCCGGGCCCAGGCAGCACCCTCGGGGCCGCCCCGGTGGAGCAGGTTCGTGTCCTCCACGTTGGCGATCAGATGCAGCAGGGTCACGGCGGCGGCGTGATTCCGGTCCAGGCCGCCGGCCAGCAGCTTTCGGAAGACCGGCAGGGAAATCTCCCGCACCGCGGGCAGGCCGTCAGCCACCTGGCCCCGGATGCCCCGGGCGCCATATTTTCGATAGAGCCCCTCCCCTGCCGTGTTCCAGTTGGCGGCGGGCAGCTCCTGCTCCAGGGTTTCCCGCGTCATGGCTGCGGCTTCGTTCAGAACGGCCTCCGTGTCCGGGAAGCCCGCTTCCGCCGTCCAGAGCCGGCCGATGGCTCCGCAGAGCACCCCCAGGGTGAAAATCGCGCCTTTATGGGTGTTGACGCCCCCGGTGGCCGAGAGCATTCGACGCTCGGCAATTTTGCCGAGCGGACGCAGCGCGGCAAAGGCTTCGGCGGAAGTCGGGGCAGCGTCGTCCGCCTGTACCACGGTTCTCCAGGCGCCTTCATAAAAGCATTGTCCCCAATAGGCAGACAGCCCGGCGGCGGAGGCCTGGAAGCTGAAGAAATCCATGTCCTTATGGGAGCCGTTGTTCGCCCGGTCCACCAGGCCCGGCTTCGGGGTTACGGCCACTTCCTCCAGCAGCGCACGGGTCGCCAGTCCGGCGATCCGGTCCCGGTCCAGAAACAGAAACCCATTCCTGAAATCCGACGCAGTCGCCCTCTGCAGCTCTGCCACGGAATGCAGCCGCCGGGAGGCGCAGTCCCGGCCCGGCTTGCCGCAGACGATGCAGGGGCGCTCGGAGTCTCGCTCCAGCTTGCGGCCGTCTGTGCCGATCACGTCCATGTCAAAGAGGCGGCCAAGATATCTGTCTCCCTCCTCGATCTCCACGCAGAGGGCCTTGATCCGCTCCGCCGGGGCGTCCACGGCAAAATAGCCCTCGTCCCCGGTGGGAAGTTGGCGGGAGAATTCCTTTTTCACGGGCAGCCGGTTCTGGACAAAGCCCAGCCGCAGCTGCTCCATGCCCCAGAGGAAAGCCCGGTGGGACAGGGCCGTGACCTTCACAGGCCCGGCGATGTTCATGGTGAAGGAGATCACCGGGACCCGGTATTCGGTGAGAAGGGCGTTTTGGATGGCCACCCGTTCCTCCCGGGCGGTCAATATTTGGCTTAATGTGATTTCTTGTTCGATCATCAGAGTTCCTTCCGCAGCGGCGGCCATTGGCCGCCACAGCTTTTCAGACAGGGCGCTTCCCGTAGCGGCGGCCATTGCCGCCACAGCTTTTCAGGCAGGGCGCTTCCCGTAGCGGCGGCCATTGGCCGCCACAGCCTTTCAGACAGGGCGCTTCCCGTAGCGGCGGCCATTGGCCGCCACAGCTTTTTAGACAGGGCGCTTCCCGTAGCAGCGGCCATTGGCCGCCACAGCTTTTCAGGCAGGGCGCTTCCCGTAGCGGCGGCCATTGGCCGCCATGCGTTCCGATTTATTTCAACGTAAAATACTCATCTGTCTCCCATTTTGCGGGGTTGTAGGTGACGTAATTCCAAGCGTTCTCGTATGCTTGCTCTGAGCGGATCACGCGGTCATGAAAGCCCTTCTCCCAGACGCTTTTCCCACAGGCTTTCGTGACGAAACCCTTCATTTGTTGGATAATCCGCCCCACGGTGGGGGGATTTGGTGCGTCCGCAGGGTCCAGCCGCAGCAGCAAATGCAGATGATTTGGCAGAATGGAGTAGGCGTCCACTGTGACGTTGGGATAGTGAGCGGGGACCTCCAAAACAGCCTCCTCCACCAGTTCTCCCAAAGGAGAAAGAATCGTACGCGGTGAATCTCCCTCGGAGGAAACAACCCCGAACACACATTGAAATCGGTCCGT
Organism: Oscillospiraceae bacterium; assembly: GCA_902767915.1. Lineage (GTDB taxonomy): Bacteria > Bacillota > Clostridia > Oscillospirales > Oscillospiraceae > JAFRPC01. The sequence continues at coordinate 71,212 of CACXJE010000007.1, forward strand.
GCAAACCGTCAACAGATAGATGTTAGCGCTGCTGTAGTCAAAGCCGGGGATCCGGTTTCGTTTGCGAATAAAGTGGGGCATGGGGTACCTCCTATGGGTGGCGGCCAATGGCCGCCGCTGCGGTGGGGATGGTACGGTGGCGAGCAATGCTCGCCGCTACGGCGGGGGGATGGCGGCCATTGCCTGCCACCCGTTTCGATCATCAGTTTTCCCGTAGCGGCGGCCATTGGCCGCCACTGTGACGGGGCGGGGGTGGCGAGCGATGCTCGCCGCTACGGTGGGATGGTACGGTGGCGAGCAATGGCCGCCGCTACGGGTTAGTAGTGTACTACGTCCTTTTCCCGGCGGATGGCGGCGATGATGGGGGCGGCCTCCGGGGAGCGGAAGAAGTTCAAAGTGGTTTCGGGGAGCATATCTGCCGCCTCCTCCAGGCGGCCGTCGTGGACGGCCTGCCGGACTGCGGAGGCGGAGATCACCCGGCCGTCGGGCAGGTGCTTCCGGGGTATGATGCGGCACTGGATGCCCTGGGCGGGCAGGGCCTCGCTCAAAACATCGTTATACAGGGCCGTCACCAGGGAATGGGGTTCATGGCCCACGTAACGGGCGGTGACGTCCAGGGTCTTGGCAATTTGGACGAACAGGGCCGTATCCAGCCGGGCCTGGGTCCGGAGGATCTTTTCTTCGGATTTCAGAAAGTAGCCGGGGAAGGTGGCGGAGGAGATCAGATACTCCCCGGTTTCGTGGCAGATCACGTTTGGCAGATCAGCCACGCCCTCCCGGACCAGCCGATGCCGGACCTTTGCCGGGATGGGGCCCGCGTTTTCCGACAGCATGAACAGATGGACCACATCATTTTCCCGGGCGGCCGTCTCGATCAGATACCGATGGCCCAGGGTGAAGGGGTTGGCGTTCATCACAATCGCCGCTGCCTGACCCGGCTGCTTCTTTGCCGCCAGCTGCTTCAGGAAGCCCGCAAAGCCGTTTCTGCGGTTCTCCAGGAACACCAGAAAGCCCGGGACCTCGGCGATCTCGCAGAAGCCCAGGTCCTTGAAGAACTTGGCGCTGCCGGGCTTGGTGTAGACAAAGAGGTGAAAATAGCCCTTTGTCAGCCGGTCCTCCATCAGGTGGGTGATGACCTCGTTGAGAAGCCCTTCTCCCTGATGGGCAGGATCCACGGCGAAGCATCGCAGGGTGGGTCCGAAGGCGGAGCCTGTGGCGATGGGCTCGCCCTCCTCGTCGAAGACGGCGCAGGTATAGTCCAGATGCTCATCCAGGGTGATGTCCACCCGCTCCAGCAGGGCCTTGACCTTTGCCATGGTGCGGGTATCGGATTGATAGACTTGGGAGACAGCCATAGGCACCTCCTGAAAAGTTGAAAATTGAAAATTGAAAATTGAAAATGAATGTGTGTTTCAAATTGCAATTTGAAACACGCCGAATATTATCAACTTTCAGCTTTCAATTTTCCATTTGGAAAAGCCCGGCGCCGGTTTCCCGACGCCGGGAATGCGTTTTTCAAAATCAGATGGGAAGCAGGCCGAAAATCACGCCAACGATCATGCAGAGTATGGAGAAGCCCCATACGTACAGGAAGCTGGCCTTGATATGGTCTTTGATGTCCACCTCCGCAAGGCCCGTGCCCAGCAGCGTGGCCGGGACCATGGGGCTGATAAAGGTGGCACAGTTGCGGCAGACCACCATGGCGATGGCGATGGGCAGCTTGTCCACGCCGAAGGAGGCGCCGATGCCGATGACAACCGGCAGCATGCCGAAGAAGTAGGAGTCGGTGTCGAAGGCCAGGGCCAGGGGCACAGACAGGAAGCCGATGACCAGCGGGAGATTCTGGCCCAGGAACTTGGGCAGAATGTTCTTGATCAGGTTGGCCATGCAGGTGACGACGCTGATGGTTGCCATTTTATCCGTGGCAACGCCGTTTTCCATCTTGGCGATGACGGCCTTGCCCGCGTCGTTGATGCCGTAGACCAGGATGCCCATCAGCACCGCAGCGCCCATCAGGGTGGAGCACATCATCAGGGCCGGGCCCGCGTGCAGATTGATGATCTTCTTATGCATCTTGGCGGTGAAGCCGTAGTTCACAAACAGGGCCACAGCCGTGCCGAGCATGAAGGGATAGTAGCTGGGGATGTCGAGACCCAGACTGTCGATGCCGCCGACAATCAGCAGGGCAATGACGCAGAGGGTCAGCGCAATATTGAACCAGAACAGCTTGGGCCGGGCCAGCTCGTTGACGGCTTTTTCGGCCTTCTGCTGGGTTTCCAGGTTCACGGTGCCTTCCTCCTGGGCCAGTCTGCCATGGAGGCCGGCGCCCCGCTTCTTCTCCTGCCAGCCTGCAAAGCCGGCATGGACAAGGGCCAGGAGGATGCCGAAGATCTGGATGGGAAGGATCTTCATCCAGAGCTGGTTGGCGGGCATGTCGATGACCGTTGCGGCGCGCATCGTCGGGCCGGCCCAGGGCATCAGGTTCAGAACGCCCATGGCCAGGACAGCGATCCGCAGCAGGGTGGTCTTGCGCATGTGCATACGCTCATAGACCGGGAGCATGGCGGGAATGACGATACAGAAGGTGGAGGCGCCGCCGCCGTCCAGATGGCCCACAAGGGCAATGACCGCGGTGACAATCGCGACGCCGATGACGTTATCGCCCACAAGCTTCATCAGCTTGCCGATGATCACGTCAAACATGCCGGCATCCGTCATGATGCCGAAGTACAGAACGGAAAACACGAACAGGGCCGCGGTGGAGCCGGTGCTGCCAAAGCCGCCTTTGATCAGCTTTGAGATTTCCGGCAGCTTGTAATAGCCTCCGATGACCAGAGCAATGGCCAGAATCGTCGGCCAGATGATAAAGGCGATGGCGGGCTGGGTCTTTGATTTGAACAGGGTGACCACAATCGCCGCAATCGTCAGCAGGCCAAGAATGCCTACCACGGTTTCACTCATGGAACAGTCCTCCTCTTTTCATTTTTGGGGATCATGGGTATTGCGTGTTTCCAAAAGCAATTGGGTTCAAATACGGCGGGCGTTGCCGCCCGCCGTATGGTTGCGCGTAATTGGTTGGAGCTTACTCCTGATCCACGGTATAGGGCTTGATCTTGCGGACCACGTCCAGGATGGTGCCGTCGCGGGCTTCCAGGACGGCCACGACCTTGTCCTCCCACTCCAGATCGTCGGGACGGCCCACCAGGGAGTAGGCCTTTTCCTTCAGCTCTTCAATGGTGACATGGGGGATGCCGGCCTTGTCCAGGCACTCGATCAGGTCGGGACGCAGGGGGTTGACCGCAACGCCGTAATCGGTGACCAGCACGTCCACGCAGTCGCCGGGGGTGGTGACGGTGACGACGTGCTCGCAGACCGTGGCCATGCGGCCGCGGGTCAGCGGGGTGACGATGATGCAGCACTTGGAGCCGGCTGCGGTGTCGGGATGGCCGCCGGGGGCGCCGCGGAGGATGCCGTCGGAGCCGGTCAGCACGTTGACGTTGAAGCCGGTGTCGATCTCCAGAGCCGCCAGGACCACGAAGTCCAGCTTGTTGACGAAGGCGCCCTTGTTGGCCGGGTTTGCGTACTGGGAGGCGCTCATCTCAAAGTGGTTGGGGGTCTGGTTGATGGAGTTGACGGATTCCAGGTCGAAGTCCTGCACGTCGATGACCTTGCCGACCTTGCCCTTCTTCAGCAGCTCCACCATGGGGCCGCAGATGCCGCCGATGGCCCAGCCCATCTTGATGCCGCGCTCGTCCATGTACTTCTCCAGGAAGAGGTTGGCAGCCAGAGACGGACCGCCCACGCCGGTCTGGAAGGAGAAGCCTTCCTTGAAATACGGGGTGGCGGCGATGACCTTGGCCACGTTCTCGGCCATCATCAGGTCACGGGGATTCTGAGAGATGCGGGCGGCGGCGGAGGCGATCTTCTTGGGGTCGCCGATGCAGTCTACCACCACAACGGCGTCCACGTCGATGGCTTCCACGGAGGCGGGATAGTTGGGGAAGTCCACCAGATCGTCGGTGACCACGATGACGTGATCGGCGTACTTGGCGTCGGTCATGGCGTAGCCCAGAGAGCCGCAGTTGTGCTTACCGCCGATGCCGCGGCAGTTGCCCATGCAGTCGGAGGTGGGAGCGGCCACGACGGCGATGTCGATGTGGACCTCACCGGCCTCGATGGCGCGGGGACGGCCGCCGTGGGAACGGATGATGGCGGGGGTCTTCAGCTTGCCGGCGGAGACCACGTCGCCGATCCGGCCGCGGATGCCGGAGGTCTGGACGCCGACGACGATGCCCTGCTCGATGTAATCGGCAATCACGTCATGGGCGGAGCCCAGGGAGGTGGCGGCAACGGTGATGTCCTTGACGCCCAGCTCTTCCACAGCGGCCTTCACGACCATGTTGGCCACGTAGTCGCCGTTGCGGAGGTGATGATGGAAGGAGAAGGTGCAGCCGTCCTTGCAGCCGCACTGACGCAGGGCGTCAGCGATGGTGGCCACGATCTTGGACTCCTGGGGCTTCTCATAACGGCGGGTTCTCGGACTGGCCTTCTGGATGTACTTGCCGTCCATGTAATTCTTGCCCTGATAGACCTCCTTGCCGTTTACCAGGAGGTAATCGGGAATATCTCTGCCTACTGCGTTTTTCATACCAGATCCCCCTCATAGAGCCCGCAGGCACGGGCCAGCTTCAGCGTCCGCTCCGCACCGGGAATGAACGCAATGTCGATCATCTTGCCGTCCACAGTGAAGACGCCCACGCCGGCTGCGCTCTGCTCGCGGTAGGCGCGCACGATCTTTTCGGCCTGGGTGATTTCCTTCTCGGTGGGAGCAAAGAGCTCGTGGACCAGACGGATCTGCTTGGGGTTGATGAGGGACTTGCCGTCAAAGCCCATGGCCTTGTTCTGCATGACCTCAGCCCGGTAGCCTTCCTCATCGTTGAGGTTGGTGAAGACGGTATCGAAGCACTGGACGCCGGCGGCACGGGCCGCGATCAGCATCTGGCCTCTGGCCACCATCATGTCCACGCCGTCGGGGGTGAACTTGGTCTGCATGCACTTGCGGAAGTCGCCGCCGGAGATGGCAACGCCGAACATCCGGTCGGAGGCAGCGCAGATCTCATAGGCGTTCAGGATGCCCTTGGGGCTTTCCAGAGCGGCCATCAGCAGGGTGCGGCCTTCCTCCACGCCGAACTCCCGCTCGGCGGCGAGGACGTGCTCCTCGACGGTCTTGACGTCCTGGGCGCTCTCGCACTTGGCGATCCGGATGCCGTCGGCGCCGCCGGCGACACAGACCCGGATGTCCTCCTGCCAGTGGGGGGTATCGAGGCCGTTGATCCGGACGATGACTTCGGTATCGCCGTAATCAATGGTCTTCAGGGCATGATACAGGGAGAAGCGGGCGGCGTCCTTCTGGTTTTCGGCAACCGCGTCCTCCAGGTCCAGCATGATGGAATCCACGCCGTAGATGTAGGCGTCCTTGATCAGGCCGGGCTTCTGGGAGCTCATAAAAATCATGGTCCGACGCAGGCGGAACCGTTCAGGCTTCGGACGAGGAATCATCTGATCACACCTCCCCAATCAATATTCTTGTCGGACTTGTCGCAGCTGCGGAGCACCGCGCACTCGACGCGGGCCTTGATCGTGCAATCAAGCGCACCCTTGTCCACGACGGTGACCTTGGCGTCCTTGACCTCGAGACGGTCCAGGGTCTCCAGAACGGTCTTCTTGATCTGCCGGCCGTACTGGTTCATGACGCTGCTGGTAAGGGACAGCTCGATGCCCGCGGTACCGGGCTCGACAGTGACCATCAGGTCGCTGGATTCGAGCGTGCCTGCTACCGCAGGCTTACAAATTTCCATAATTTACACGCCTCCTAAGTGTGTTGTCGGTTTTATCATTATAACACACGTTTTTCGGAATGACAATAGGCTTTTTATGAAAAACGCACAGGCCGCGGCAAGTTCGCCGCGGCCTGTGGTTTTTCTTATTCGGCGGTTTCGGAAAGGACGAGACCGGGGTTTTTGCGGACCGTGAAGTCGATGGCCCAGTAGGAGGAGAACACCAGCAGCAGCCGGCCCCGGTAATCCTCCAGAAGCTCCACGTCGGAGGACAGGTTCAGATCCTTCTCGGCGACCGGACTCTTCTGGATGAACCGCAGCTCCTCATAGGGCAGGCCCTCCATCCGCAGGTCCACGCCGTACTCGTTCTTCATCCGGTACTGGAAGACGTCGAACTGCAGGGTGCCCACGACGCCCACGATGACCTCCTCCATGCCGGTGTCCGGCTTTTTGAAGATCTGGATGGCGCCCTCCTGGGCGATCTGCTCCACGCCCTTGATGAACTGCTTGCGCTTCATGGTGTCCCGGGGGCTGACCCGGCTGAAATGCTCGGGCGCAAAGGTGGGGATGCCGGAGAAGCGGTATTTCTTGCCCACCTCGGTGATGGTATCGCCGATGGCGAAGATGCCGGGATCAAACACGCCGATGATGTCGCCGGCATAGGCCTCCTCCACGATCTCCCGCTCGGAGGCCATCAGCTGCTGGGGCTGGGAAAGCCGCATCTTCTTGCCGGCCTGGACGTGGTAATATTCCTTGTCCCGCTGGAACTGGCCGGAGCAGATCCGCATGAAGGCCAGCCGGTCCCGGTGGGCCTTGTTCATATTGGCCTGGATTTTGAACACAAAGGCGGAAAATTCCGGGCTGAAGGCGTCCACCACGCCGGCGTCCGAAGTACGGGACAGGGGCGGAGGGGTCATGCGGAGGAACTCCTCCAGGAAGGGCTCGATGCCGAAGTTGTTCAGGGCGGAGCCGAAGAACACGGGGCTCAGCCGGCCGGCCCGGACCTCCTCCATATCGAACTCCCGGCCCGCGGACAGCAGCTCCACGTCCTCGATCAGCTGGGTCTGCCGGTTCTGGCCGATGATTCCGGCCACGGCGGGAGAATAGAGATCCACGGACTGCTTCTCCGCCTTGTTCTTGCCGGAGACGCCGGAGAACAGCAGCAGCTCGGAGCGCTGCCGGTCATAGACCCCCTGGAACTCCTTGCCGGAGCCGATGGGCCAGTTCATGGCGCAGGTCTCGATGCCCAGCTCATGCTCCAGCTCGTCCAGCAGGTCGAAGGGATCCTTGGTCTCCCGGTCCATCTTGTTGATGAAGGTGAAGATGGGAATGTGCCGCATGGCACAGACCTTGAAGAGCTTCCGGGTCTGGGGCTCCACGCCCTTGGCTCCGTCGATGACCATGACCGCGGAATCCGCCGCCATCAGAGTCCGATAGGTGTCCTCGGAGAAGTCCTGGTGGCCTGGGGTGTCCAGGATGTTGATGCAGAAGCCGTTGTACTGGAACTGCATCACCGAGGAGGTGACGGAAATGCCGCGCTGCTTTTCGATCTCCATCCAGTCGGAGACCGCGGCACGGGAGTTTTTCTTGCCCTTGACGGCGCCGGCCTGGGCGATGGCTCCGCCGTAGAGCAGGAATTTTTCGGTTAAGGTGGTTTTGCCCGCGTCCGGGTGGGAGATGATCGCAAAGGTCCGGCGGCGGGAGATTTCTTGCTGCAAGGTGGACATGGCTGTCTCCTTTGATGGTGATTTGTTCCTTGACGGTGATTTGTCTGAAATTCAATTTATTGTACCACACGGGGAAGAAAAAAACAAGGATTCTTTTTCGGGGCAGCCTACAATTTGATGGGGATTTGCCAACAATCCGGATATCATGGTCTATCCCTCTATTCCACCTTTTTTTGCTTTTTGCATAGAGAATCAGGATTTCTCCTTCGCAAGCTCCCTCGAAAGGACGGGCCAATTCTTTTTGCGTCAGAATCTTCTCTTCCTTTTTGGGAATTGTCCCGCAAAAACGGAATATTTATCCAAATAAAGGATTGATTGTTTATCAATCCTGTGCTATGCTTGACACAGACGGTGTTGTCCGTCGGTTTAATCGGAAAATCCGGCCACGGAGGAGGATTTGCTCGAAGAGCGGTCCTCCCTTCAGGGCAACCATGAAGGAGGTATATTTATGAGCAGAAACCATCGCTTGATCAGTTTTCTGCTGGCGGCGCTGCTGGTGCTGGGCCTTGCCGCCTGCGGAAAGGGAACCGACACAGCCAAGCCCTCTGACGCCGGGCAGACAACAGCGCCTCCGGCCTCTGAGGCCCAGGGCGGCAGCAATTCCGGCAGCGAGCCCTCCGGCAGCCAGCCCGCGGAGGCTGCGAAGCTCACCGGCAAACTCAACCTCATCGATCTTGACGACAGAGACCCGTCCGTCCTGCGCGGCGTGGTCATCAAAGGTCTGAGCGTCGGCACCTCCGACGGCTTCAACGGCAGAGAGTCTTCTCTGACCGACGTGCGCTGCATTTTTGAACTGAACGAATGGATCGAATTTTACCCGGATACCGATGCTACCTACGGTCTGCGCGTCTGGATCCTGAAGCACCGCGACGATCAGGAGTATTACAACACGGCCAAGTTCTCCGATCTCGATCCGAACTTTGTAAACTACTGCGATCTGCATTATCCCGAGGATGAACAAAATCCCGACGAGTGGTACTGGGGCAGCTTCTATCTGAATGCGGCGGAATGCGAGCCCGGCTATTACGATTTCGTCTTTACCTACGAAGGAAATGCCATCGCTACTCTGCTGACCCGCTTCTACGCCGAAGCTGAACTCTCCGCCAAATCCGACGCCGAGCTGGAAGCGCTGATGCACGAATGAGCGTTTCGGCCCTCTTGCCGGCCGTATAAAACAAGGCCTGTTGCAAAATGAAGCCACACTTCATTTTGCAGCAGGCCCTTTTCTGGCTGCAGCGCGGGATCCGCAGAGGTTCGGCACCGGGCACCGGGGCTTCCGGGGACTCCTGCTCCGGGCGGTCGGAATTCTTTCTTGACTTTTTCCGAAAAATATGATATAATTAGGGTGAAAATAATCTTATTAAGATACAAACAAGCGGTACCCTCGGGAGGGAGGCGGCAGAGCCCCGAAAGAAGGAGGCGGTAACAAGCGGCAACCAGAATCCGGCTTTGTTACCCGGCTTGTTACCCTGAAAAACCCTTGTACAGCCCCAAATTTCGTGATTCGGTAACAAGGTAACAGAAAAAACCCAAAACTTTTGATTTTGTCTGAAATAAAGTTTCAGAACGCTTGTTACCTTGTTACCTTGTTACCTTGTTACCTTGTTGCCCTTGACAATTGTTTTGCAGATTGCAATCTGCAAAGCACCACAAATTTTCAATTTTCAATTTTCAATTGTCAATTCGTGGCCGCGCAGGCGCGGCCACTACGGGCGGCCCCTACGGGATGCGGAACAGGCGCCTGGCGTTCTCGGTGGTGGCGGCGGCCACCTCCTCCGGGGTGAGGCCCCGCAGCTCGGCGATTTTTGCGGCCACAAGGGGGACCCAGCGGCTGTCGTTGCGGCGGCCCCGGTGGGGCTCCGGCGCCATATAGGGGCAGTCGGTCTCGATCAGGATCCGGTCCAGGGGCAGATCCCGCACCACCTCCACCGCCTTGCGGGCGTTCTTGAAGGTGACGACCCCGGTAAAGCCGATGTACCAGCCCCGCTTCACCAGCTCCCGGGCCTGCTCCACAGCCCCGGAATAGCAATGGAAGACCCCGGTCACCCCGGGAAACTGCCGGATCAGCTCCATGCCGTCGGCATGGGCCTCCCGCTCGTGAACGATCACCGGCAGATCCAGCTCCGCAGCCAGCTCCAGCTGGGCCCGGAAGGCGGGCAGCTGGACCTCCCGGGGCGGGTCCTCATAGTGATAGTCCAGGCCGATCTCGCCGATGGCCTTCACCTTCTCGTCGGCGCAGAGTTGGCGATACAGGGCCAGCAGCTCGTCATTCACGGAGGCCGCGTCGTCCGGGTGGGAGCCCACAGCGGCGTAGACGAAGGGATATTTGTGGGCCAGGGCGATGCTCCGCAGACTGCTGGACAGGTCGCAGCCGACGTTCATGATCAGGCCCACGCCGTGGTTGGGCAGGTCGGCAAAGATTTCCTCCCGGTCCGTTTCAAAGGCCCGGTCGTCCAGATGGGCGTGAGAGTCAAAGTACATATCAGATTCCTCGCAGATACCGGTTGATATAATTGATTACACGTTTCTTATCCGCCGACCACAGGGGGGCCAGCAGGTCTTTTTTTGCCCCGTCGCCGGTGAGCCGGTGAATCACCATGCCCTCCGGCAGCACCGCCAGACAGGCAGCCAGGGTGTGGGCATACTGCTCCGGGGTCAGAATCGGAACCTCTCCCCTGCGCCAGAGCGCGGCCAGATCCGTGCCCTCCAGCACGTGCAAAAGCTGGAGTTTCATGCCGTCGGCCCCGCTTTGGCCGATATAGCGGGCGGTGGCCACGGTCATTTCTTCGGTCTCGCCTGGCAGGCCCAGAATCATGTGGACCACGGTGTGGATCCCCAGGGCCTTCAGGGCCGCCACGGCCCGGTCATAGTCCTCCAGGGGGTAGCCCCGGCGGATGAAGGCGGCGGTCTCCGGATGGATGGTCTGCAGACCCAGCTCCACAATCACCGGCTTGATCCGGTTGAGCCGGTCCAGCAGGTCCAGCACCGGTCCGGGCAGGCAGTCAGGCCGGGTGGCGATCCCCAGGGCCACCACGTCCGGATGGGAAATTGCGGGAAGGAACAGGGCTTCCAGGTATTCCACCGGGGCGTAGGTATTGGTGAAGCTCTGGAAATAGGCGATATAGGCGGGCGCCTCCGCGCTCTTGAGCTTGGGGGCCACCCGGGCCTTGGCCCGCTCGATCTGGGTGAACACGTCCCCGCAGAGGGGCTCGGCAAAGTCGCCGCTGCCGGAGGCGGAGCAGAAGATGCAGCCCCGGTCCCCCTTGGCGCCGTCCCGGTTGGGGCAGGTCATACCGCCGCTGAGGGCCAGCTTATAGACCTTGCGGCCGAAGCGACGGCGGAAATATTCGTTGGCGGTGAGATACTGCATGGTCTCGTCCTTTGTTATAGCCTTCTATTGGTATCGGGGCCGATGTGGGCATACGTCCGTGACGCTTCGAGTTCGGCCCCTACGGCCTGCCGGGGCGGTATGCGTTGTTGTAGCGGCGCACATTGTGCGCCACGGAAAAACGTATGGGATGCGGCGTGGCGATCGATGATCGCCGCTACGGAGCGTCCGCTTTTTGGCGGCGCACGGCGTGCGCCACGGGAAAACGTATGGGATGCGGCGTGGTGATCGATGATCGCCGCTACGGAGCGTCTGCTTTTTGACGGCGCACGGCGTGCGCCACGGAAAAACGTATGGGATGCGGCGTGGCGATCGATGATCGCCGCTACGGAGCGTCCGCACTGTGCGCCGCTACAGCTTGTTGGCAATCTCCGCAAACTGCGCAATGGACAGGGTCTCGCCCCGGACGTCTGGGCGATGGCCCAGGGACACCAGCAGCTCCGTCAGCTCCGGCTTGGTTTTGTTGGGGAAGCCGGCGGCCAGGCCGTTGACCAGGGTCTTGCGGCGCATGGCAAAGCTGGATCGGACCACCTTGAAGAACAGCGCCTCATCCCGGATGTCCCAGGGCAGGGTCCGGCGGGTTTTCAGGGTGATTACCGAAGACGTCACCTTGGGCTGGGGCAGGAAGCAGGACGGCGGCACGTCGAACAGAATCTCCGGCTCGGCATAGTAATTGCAGAACACCGTGAAGGCGCTGTAATCCGGGCTGCCCGGTTTGGCACAAATCCGCTGCGCTACCTCCTTCTGAATCATGACCGTTACAGATTCGAAGCAGTTTGCCTCCAGCAGGGCGGTCAGCACCGGGGAGGTGATATAGTAGGGCAGATTTGCGCAGGCCATTGGCCGCAGGCCTGCAAAGCGATCCTGCACCAGGGCGGCCAGGTCCAGCTTCATGGCGTCGGCAAACAGAAGCTCCAGGTTGTCAAATTCCCCCAGGGTCCTTTTGAGGATGGGCTTCAGGGTGGTATCCACCTCCACCGCCACCACCTTCTTTGCCCGCAGGCAAAGCTGCTGGGTCAGAGGGCCGATGCCGGGGCCGATCTCCAGCACGCCGGCAGTCTCGTCCACTCCCGCCTCCTCGGCGATCCGCTGGGGCACCCAGGCGGCGGTGAGAAAATTCTGGCCCTTGGCCTTGGAAAAGTGAAAGTCGTATTCCCCCAGCAGGGATTTCATCTCTTGTATGTTGCAAAGCTCCAGCATAGGCGCCTCCGAGGTATTTTTCCCTATTGTACACCATTCCGGCCGGAATGAAAACAGTTTTTTTGCTTTTTCCGCCCGGTTTGGATTACATCTTGCATTCAGCGGGGGAATTTGATATATTGATGGCGTACAAATTCTGCACGACACACCGCATGCGGCATCGGGCTTCCCGCCTCCCGTCGGCTTCCCCCGGGGAAGGCCTGCCCGGTTCCGAGCCTAAACTCCGGAGATGAATCCCTATGAATCCTGCCTCTGCCGACCGCGGTCTATCCGTTGGTGATCTGATCCGCAAGCTGTTGATTGCCTGGCTGACTGCGGTCTGCTTTTCTTATCTGCTTCTCCCCTCCCGGCTGAAGTCCCTGGCCGGCGTGGAGGGGGTATCCGCCGTTTCCCTGCCCCTGCTGGCCGGCGTTTTTGTGCTGGTTTTCGGGGCCCTGCTGGCGCTGGGTCTCCGTCGGGACACCCGCCGGGCGGAACGCTGGGTCCTGTTCGGTGCGGCTGCCCTCTGCGGCCTGCTCTCCGCAATCTGGAATCCCCGCCCCGCCTATCTGGTGCTTTGGGCGGTGCTGCTGGCCATTTTGCTGGTCTATGCCCGAAAGGGTTGGAGCCGGGAGGGCCCCGCGCCCCTGCCCGCCGCCGCTGCCGGCAAACGGTTCGGTCTGCTGACCGCCGGGGCCGCGCTGCTGATGTTCCTGGTTCTGGCGGGCTGGGGCGTGGCCCGGGTCCGGGGACTTGCCACCCCCACCTTTGACTTCGGCCTCTTTGCCCAGATGTTTGAGCGGATGCGGGTCACCGGGGCTCCGGTCACCACCCTGGAGCGGGATGGACTGCTGTCCCATTTCGCGGTGCACATGTCCCCGGTCTACTATCTGCTGCTGCCCTTTTATCTGATCTGGCCCCACCCCGAAGCCCTTCCGGTGCTCCAGGCTCTGGTGATGGTGCTGGCCGTGATCCCCCTGTGGCTGCTGGCCAAGGAGCTGGGCTACAGCCCCGCCTGGCGGTTCGGGTTCTGCCTGCTGCTGTTGGTGTTTCCGGCCTTCGGCGGCGGCGCCAACTTCGACATCCACGAAAACTGCTTTCTGACCCTGTTCCTGCTGTGGCTGTTCTACGGGGTGCAGCGGAAAAAGCCGGTCCTGACCGCCGTTTTCGCCCTGCTGGTGCTGACGGTGAAGGAGGACGCGGCGGTTTACGTGGCGGTGTATGGGCTGTATCTGCTGGTCTGCGGTCTGCTGGACCCCAAAAAAGCACGCTGGCAGCTCTTTGCCGGTCTGGCGCTGCTGGCCGTGTCGGTGGGCTGGTTCCTGGGGGCCACCGCCTATCTGCGCAACCGGGGCGACGGGGTCATGAACAACCGCTTCGAGAATCTGATGTGGAACGGCAGCGACTCCCTGTTTTCGGTGGTGCTCTGCGTGCTGATCTCCCCCATGAAGGGCCTGTATGAGTGTGTAGACCCGGACAAGCTCCGCTACATTTTCCACACCATGCTGCCCCTGCTGGGCCTCCCGCTGCTGACCCGGAAATACGAGCGCTTCCTGCTGCTGATCCCCTTCTTCCTGATCAACCTGCTGGCGGATTACACCTTCCAGCACAGCATCTACTTCCAGTACAGCTTCGGCACTGTGGCCTTTTTGCTGCTGCTGGTGCTGCTGAATCTGCGGGATCTGCTGCCGAAGCTGCCCGGGAAGCCTGTGCTGCGGGCTTCCACGCTGGGCCTGCCCATCCTGATCTCCGCGGTCTGCTTCGGGATCTTCCTGGGGCCGAGGATCCTCCGCTACACCACCCGAAGCCTCCGTTACCGGGCCGAATGCGCGGTGATCCGGGAAAAGCTGGGGCAGATCCCCAAGGACGCCACGGTCACCTCCAGCAAGTATCTGACCACCCCCATGTACGACTACCTGGTCCTCTACGACTGGCAGTTCTGCTCGGAGGCCCATGTGCTGGATTCGGAATACGTGGCGGTGGGAATGACCGCCTTCTGCGACTGGGGCACGGTTCCTGAGGACGAAACGGACAAGGCGGGCCGGGAGGCTCTGCTTGTCTTGCTGGAGGACCATGGCTACGTCTGCGTGGATGAATACGGAGACTGGCTGCGGATCTATCGCAAAGCATCCCAAGAATGAGCAAGCAGCGCCCGGCGAATGCCGGGCGCTGCTTGCTCAGACTGTCATTGTACCTTTTTATACAACGAAATGAAACCGCATGTCGAATTGAAAATTGAAAGATACGCCGTAGGGGACGATGATGCGGCTTTGCCGCCATCGTCCCGCATGATTCAGCCACGGCTGCGAGGCTGCGGGCCGATGGCCCTTTGGGCATCATCGGCCCCTACGGGCGCAGCCCGACAAATCGGGTTTGCGGGGGTGCTGCGTAGGGCGGCCAGACCTCTGGCCGCCGCGATGACCGCCAGCGTTTCGACGGCGGCCTGGGGTCAGGCCGCCCTACGCAGGAATACTACAAATCCGAATTTGAACGATACCGCCATTTTCAATTTTCCATTTTCAATTTTCCATTTTTTGATCAATCCAGGGGAAGCGGCTCCATGGCCTCGTGGAGGCGGTCGGTCATGGCGCCGGCAAAGATCCGGTCGGCCTGGATGTGGATGGTCTGCAGGGCAGGGGCACATTGGGCCATGGGGAGCTTGCCGTTCATAAAGATGTCGTTATCCAGGATGAACTTCACCTCGTTGTCCTTCACCTTGCCCCGCTGGAGCATACCGGGTCCCGCGTGCATCTTCACCCGGCAGCCGCCGGAGATCTGCATCTCGATGTCCTGGCCGGACCGGGCGAAGCTCTCCTCCCGGACGTCGTCCTCCCCCAGCAGGCCCAGATAGCCCGGCTGGATCAGCTCCTTGAAGGGGATCCCCTCCAGATCCAGGGCTTTGCGGGAGATCACATTGATATACCGCAGGCCCACCCGCTCAAAATAGGCGGGCTCGTAGACAGGGATGAACTTGGAAAGCACCAGGTCCAGCTTGGCCGCGAAATCCTCCCACTTGGTATAGGCAGGGGTGGCCAGGGCGATGAAGCTGTTGGTCAGGTTCACCTTCCAGCGGCCGTCCGTCGACAGGAACTGGTAGTTGGTCACCTTCTCGCCCTCCTCTACCCGCATATTGCCGGGGCCGCCGGAGACCTTCGGGGCGGGCTGCTCCTGGAACCGCTTATACTGGGGGAACTCCTTGCGGATGGCCTCCTGGAAGTCTGCGGGCTCCCGGGCGGAGATGGACAGAATGGTGGGGAACCGAAGCTGACAGATCACCTCCACCAGCTGGTTTTTTTGATAAAGATAACGGTCTCGATCCAAAAACATGGTATCGCCTCCAAAAATCTATTTGTTTTCTTTTGTTATTCTACCACGTTTTCCGCGTTTGCGCAAGAGGGAAGGCAGCAGTACCAGGACCGCAAAGACCGCCCAGGCTGCCAGGCTCACATACAGCCCCAGGCGGCCCAGGGGCCGCTCATAGCCCAAAACCAGGGTGTGGGTCCCGGGCTCCAGGAACAGGGCCATGCTCTTGAGATTGGCCCGGGTCAGCTCGACGGGGCTGCCGTCCACCTCCGCGGTCCAGCCCTCGCTCCAGGGGATCGAAAGGCAGAGGGCCAGGGGCCGGTCCAGGGTCACGGTGCCGCTGACCCGGTCTGCCTCCACCCGAACCTGCTCCAGCACCGCCTCCCGACGGGCCTCGATCAGATCGCTGACAGGCTCCAGAGGTTCTGCCCAGAACCGCAGGCTGTCATAGGTATAGACGCCCGGCTCCCGGAAGGAGAGAACAACCTCCCCCACAGCGGCCCCGCCGCTGCCCAGATTCTGGGCGAAATCATGGCGTCCGTTGTAGAAGTTGTTCTCCGGGGTGCAGTAGTAGAGGGCGGTCTCTACGCCGGTATCTGTTGTGAAGTCCAGCCAGGTCTCGGCCACGGGAAGGTCATATTTCTTATGGGTCTTCATGGCTTTTCTGGCTTTTTCGGAAAGGGCGTTCCACTCCGCCTCCCCGTAGAGGTCCCGGGGATCCACAGCTTCCGGGCCGAAATACAGGTCGTAGTCCGCGGTGGCGGTAAAGTGCAGGCCGGTGATCTCCAGCAGGGTCTCGCTGTTGGCCGGGCCATCCAGTCGGAAGCGCACGCTTGCCCCGGCCTTGGTCACCACAAAGCTGTGGTCCAGCGCCGTGACCTCCGGATCCTCGGTCAGCAGCTCCGCCTGCAGCTCCACCGTGTCCAGGCTCCCGGACCAGCGGGGCAGCGCTTCGGCAGGCTCCTCCAGCACCATTGTGTGCAGAAGCAGCTCCTGGCGCTGGGTAAAGGAGAGGTCCTCCAGAGCGGAAGCCTCGATCCAGCTGTCATAGGCATAGCCCAGCGGCAGGGCGTATGCCCCGGAATAAATCCTGTGATCGGCGCTGGAAAGCCCTGTGTCGGTATAGCCGTAGGGCAGGAAGGCTTCGCTGTCCTTGGGCTGGGCGTAGTAGCGGACGCCGGTCAGAGCCAGCAGCGCGGTCCGGTCGTCATAGCCCTTGTAGCTGCTGGTGAGGGCCTCGTTGACCCCCATCAGGGTCCGGAACCGGGCCACCGCAGGGTTGGACAGGGACCAGTAGTACTGGGTGGAGGAGAGGTCGGCGTTGAGGCCCGCGTTCTGGGTCAGCTCCCGGCCGGAATAGCGGTAGAAATCATCCCTGCCCTCCGCCGCAGCGGCAGCGCGGATGGCGTCCGTTTCGTCGGAGGCCATTTTCTCCATCAGGTCCGAAGTCTTGAGAGATTCCTTGGAATAGGAGGCCTTGCCGGGGGCGTAGCGGCTGAAGGGAACCACCAGGGCGCAGAGCAGCACCGCCAGCAGGGCTGCCCGGGGCTTTCCCAGCCGAAGCAGGGCCTTGGGCAGGCGGGGCTGCCGCTTCCGGGGCCGCAGCAGCAGCAACAGCAGCAGGGCCGGGGCCCCCAGGGCCAGGATCTTGAAGCGGTAGGGGGTATAGAGCAGCAGGCAGAGGCCCAGATAGGCAAGGGTGCCGGCCAGCAGGTACAGGGCGTCCCTTTTGGTGAGGTGCATCAGGTCCTCCCAGCAGGCTGTTAGCCCGTAGGCGATCACCAGCGAGAATGCCCAGCTCCACCGGTTTGCGATATAGGCAAAGCCGTTTAAGGCCTGGCCGAAAATCGGAAGCAGGGTGAACAGGACACAGATGCAGAACAGCAGCAGCACCGTGCCTTTTCCCTTCCGGCGGCGAAACAGCAGCAGGGAGCTCAGCAGGGCCGGGGCAGCCACGCCGATACAGAGCCAGTAGCAGGCCTCCGGATTCAAAAACAGGTGGGGCAGCTTGGTATAGTAGCCCAGGGGATAGAACAGGCGGCGGGCATTATCCGCGCCGGTCCGCACGTCATGGAGGAAGGTCCAGATCACCGGCGCCAGCACCAGGGCCGCCATAGCCGTCCCCAGGGCGGCGCAGAGCACCAGAAGCCCCAGCTTCCGAAGGGCGGTTTTCCAATCCCGGCCATAGACGGTGACCAGGCGGAGCAGCACATAGAGAACCGTGAGCAGCCCCAGCATATAAAAGAAATAGAAGTTACAGACCCCGGCAAAGCAGACCGCCAGGATCAGCGGCCAGGATTTTTTTCCCTGCAGCACCCGCTCCACGGCCCCCAGGATCAGGGGCAGCAGGATCATCGGGTTCAAAAAGAAGGGATGCCGGTTCACGTTGCGGACTGCCCAATAGCAGAAGAGATAGACAAAGCAGCCCGCCAGGATGCCCAGACTGTTTTTCTGCCCGGTCTGCCGGCAAAGCCAGGCGAAGGCCAGGCCCGCAAAATACAGCCGCAGCACCGCGGCAAAGCCGTAATACAGGAACATCCACTTCCCCGGCACCAGCACGGCCCCGAGGCAGAAGGGATCCCCCATGGCGTAGTAGTGCAGGGAGGCCAGCTGGTCGTTGCCCTCCCCCAGGGCAAAGCTCCACTGGGGAATCTGCCCGCCGGTGAACAGGGCCCTCAGGGCCTGCCGCAGAAACTGCCCGTAGTAGACCATGGCCCGATAGTGCTGGTGGTAGCCGTCCGGCACCCAGACCAGGGTCCTGCCCGCCAGGTAAAACCAGGAGAAGGCCAGGGCCGCCATGACCGCAAAGCAGATGCTGTATTGCAGAACAAACCGTCTCCTGCCGGGCCATTCGCCTCTTGCGGAAAGCCGCAGTCCTTGTCCGTCCATTCAAC
The DNA here is from genome assembly GCA_902767915.1 of Oscillospiraceae bacterium. Taxonomy (GTDB): domain Bacteria; phylum Bacillota; class Clostridia; order Oscillospirales; family Oscillospiraceae; genus JAFRPC01. The sequence continues at coordinate 89,540 of CACXJE010000007.1, forward strand.
CACCTCCATGCACCGGGGTATCCGGCCATTTTGAATCATTTTTCTTATTATCCGTTTTTTTCTTCGGCTTGTCAACCTGCGGGCGTGTTTTTTTCTCCGTCCGGGCGGACTGCCTGCAGGCTTCTGTTCCGCGGCAGGCCCTTATCCCGGCAAAGCTTCCGCGGTCAGAAGCCCCTCCAGCTCCGCCGGATCCGCCGCAATCCCCAAAACGCCGGCTGCCTCCAGCTCACCGGGAGCCCCATAGCCCCAGGCCACGCCCAGGCAGGCCACCTCGCAGCGGGCAGCGCCGATGGCGTCATATTTGGTGTCGCCCACCAGGACCGCAGCCTCCGGCGCGGTTTCGGAAAGCGCCAGGGCCCGCTGCACGATCTGCCATTTCTGGTCATTGCCGGGGCCCGGGGCACTGCCTACGATCACGTCAAAGCAGTCCTTCATATTCGCCCGCTCCAGCAGCAGCTCCGCCAGCGTCTGGGGCTTGGAGGTGGCCACGCCAAGCTTCAGGCCCGCCTGTCGAAGCCGAATCAGCAGCTCCTTGATGCCGGAAAAGGGGCTGCTTTCGTATACCCCGATGGGCACATAGCGCTCCCGGAACTCCGCCACAAGCTGCTCCGCCTCCGGCTGCGTGACCCCGTAGACCTCCATGAACTTCTCCGCCAGGGGCGGGCCCGCGAAGCAGCGGAGCCGGTCCAGCGGCTCGTGGATGCCGTGCTTGGCCAGGGCATATTGGGCGCTTTTTGTGATGCCCTCCACGGTGTCGAAAATCGTCCCGTCAAAGTCAAATAAAACTGTTCTCCAGCGCATCGCAATTCCTCCGTATTCTTTTTATTGTTCGGTTCAAAGCGGGAAGGCCACAGCGTCCCGGTAAAGCGCCTGCAAAAGGTCAATAAAGGCCCCGACAGAGGGCCTGTTGTCCTCCTTATGGGAACACAGAACACAGGAAAAGGTCTCCGGGCAGTCGAAGGGGATCCAGGCAAACTGGCCGCTGTGGTCGTTCAGAAAGCCCGGGGCCAGGCAGATGCCCCGGCCCGCCGCCACGTTGATCCGCGTCGTATCGTGGTCCGGGCTGTTGAAATACTCCAGCTTGCCGGAGGCGATCAGTCTGTGCTGCACAGCCTTCAGAGCCGGCGGCGAGCCCCCGCCCACCATCAGGGTCCGGCCATAGAGGTCTGCCTCCGTGATCCGGTTCTTTGCCGCCAGGGGGTCGTCCCGCCGGGCAATCAGATAGACGCGGCTTTCAAACAGCGCATGGACCCGGACGCCCGCCATCTGTCGGGTCTGCTCCTTCAGAGCGAAGAGCAGGTCCGCCTCATTGCGCAAGAATGAATCCACCCCGTTCTCATATTGAAAAAGCGGCGTGATCTGGACCTGGGGGTGGCTTTGGGCAAACAGCCGTATGGCCTCCGGCAAAAAGTACAGGGCCTGGGCCACCATCAGACTGACGGAAATGCTGTCCTGATACTTGCCGCTGAAATTCTGCCCCTGCTCAACGGCCCGCTTCAGATCCTCCCGCATTCCCGACAGAAAGCTCACAAACTGCGCGCCGGCAGGCGTCAGCGCCGCGCCCTTTCCGCTGCGCTCAAAAAGCGGGAAGCCGATCTCCTCCTCCAGGAGCCGGATCTGATAGGAAAAAGTAGGCTGGCTGACAAACAGGTTCTCCGCCGCCCGGCTGAAGTTCAGCGTCCGGGCCAGCTCGATGCAGTAATCGATCTGTTTTGTTGTCATAACTGCCTCCTGCTATTTAATTTCTAAATTGATTATATAACATTTCAATTGGACTTTGCAATCGTTATTTGCTAAAATGGGTGTAGAAAATAAAAAACAGGAGGTCACAACCATGGCAAAGACATTGATCGCGTATTTTTCCAGAGCGGACGAGAACTATTTCGGCGGCGCTATGCGCTACATCAAGGTGGGCAACACCCAGGTCGTCTGCGAGATCATCCAAAAGCTGATCCCGGCGGACAGCTTCAAAATCGAAATGAAGAACCCCTACTCCCCCGTATACATGACCTGCATCGACGAGGCCAAGCAGGATCTGCGGGCCAAAGCCCGGCCGGAGCTGGTTTCCCTGCCGGAATCCATCGACGGGTATGACACCGTTGTGCTGGCCTACCCCAACTACTGGGGAACCATGCCCATGGCGGTGTTTACCTTCCTGGAGGCCTTTGACTTCACCGGAAAAACCATCCTGCCCCTGTGCACCAACGAGGGCAGCGGCATGGGAGGCAGTGAGCGGGACATCAAGCGTACCTGCCCCGGCGCCAACGTGAAGGCGGGCCTTCCCATCACCGGCTCCAACGCCGCCGGCTCCGAGCCCGCACTCCGGCGCTGGCTCTCAGCAGCGGGTCTGCTGTAAGGGACGTGGAGCATGGGCGAGGAGGAACAGATCCGGGCGCTGTACCGGGAATACTGGCGCTGTATGATCGCAAAGGATGCGGAGGGTCTGCGGGGGCTGATGTCTGCGGACTACACGCTGACGCACATGACGGGCCTGCGGCAGTCGGCTGAGGACTTTCTCGAGGGCCTGCAAAACGGAACCTTCAATTACGACTCCGCCGACCACGACAGCATTGTTGTGACGGTCCGGGGCGACACCGCCTCTATGATCGGAAAAAGCCGGGTCCTGGCGGCAGTCTACGGAGTCCGAAAGCATCTCTGGAGGCTGCGGGGAGATTTCACCCTGCGAAAAGAACAGGGTGTCTGGAAGCTCACCGGCTCCAGCGCATCTACATATGAATGATTTTCAGGAGGAGACTATGGAATATATTACTTTGAACAACGGCATCCCGTGCCCGGTGGTGGGCATTGGCACGTTTATGCTCAGTCCGGCGGATGCGGAAAACAGCGTCCGTGAGGCGCTGAAAATGGGCTATTCCCTGGTGGACACCGCCAACGCCTACGTGAACGAGCGGGCTGTGGGCCGCGGGATCCGGGAGAGCGGCCTACCCAGGGACCGGGTGTTCCTCTCCACCAAGCTCTGGCCCAGCGAATACGAGAACCCCGGGGCTGTGGACGAGACGCTGGAACGGCTGGGCGTTGACTATGTGGATCTGCTCTACATCCACCAGCCTGCAGGCAACTGGCTGGCCGGCTACCGGCAGCTGGAAAAGGCCTGCCGGGAAGGAAAGGCTAAGGCCATCGGCATCTCCAACTTTGAGGGCCGGTACATTGCCGAGCTGGAGACCGAATGGGAGATCCCGCCCCAGTTTATCCAGGTGGAGGCCCATCCCTATTTCACCCAGCAGGAGCTCCGGAAGACCCTGGACAAGTACGGGATCCGCCTCATGAGCTGGTACCCCCTGGGCCACGGAGACAAGACTCTGATCAACGAGCCTGTGTTTGCGGCTCTGGGCAAAAAATACGGCAAGACCCCCGCCCAGGTGATCCTTCGCTGGCACACCCAGATGGGCTTTGCCGTGATCCCCGGCAGCCGGAACGTGGCGCATATCCGGGACAATCTGAACATTCTCGATTTCACCCTGACCGGAGAGGAAATGGCGGAGATTGCCGGTTTGGACAAGGGTGCGCGGTACTATCACCGGACAGACGAGCAGCTGAAGCAGTTCGCGCTCTGGCATCCCCAGTTCGAGCGGGCATAGTCGGGAATCGGCAGGCGGTCTGCAAAGAAAAAGCACGTCAAAGTGGGTTATCCACTGACGTGCTTTTTGCAGTTCATCCGTTCCTCGGCCCCAGGTAATGCAGCGGCCAGGGTCTCATACTCGGCGCGCAGGGCCGGTTGGTTCGCCTCCGGCCGGGCATGGAGATCGGCTTCGATTCGTCGGTTCAGTCCGCGTCCTCCTCCAGGGTCTCCAGCAGAAAGCTCACCGGACGGAAGCCGTCGTTGCAGGAGAGCATGGCGGATCTGGGATTCTTCATCCAGCCGTCGTAGAAGTTCTCCCCGCCGTGGGCCAGAGCCAGGACGAAGGGAGACAAGGTGTCCCAGGCGCTGGTGCAGAAGCCTGCGGGCCGCTCCCAGCCGTTGGCGATCCAGGTCTGTCCAAGCTGCACCGAGCAGGCATGCTCGATTGGGTTTTCGTATTCGGCACTCAGGTCGTCATAGCGGGCCATCCGCTTGACGGTGATGCGCACTTTTTTCACGTTCTCCGCCCCTTTCAGCGTTTTCTCTCGGAAAAGTCGTATGCCAGTCTTGTCCAGGCCAGCAGCTCCTCGTCCAGCTCTGCCGGGTCCCCCAGGACGACGTGGACCGTCCAGCGGCCCGGATAGGGTTCCGTCTGCACCGCTGCCCGGGGAGATTCCAGCGGTGCGGGCAGGCCCAGGGTAAAGGTCAGCCAGGGCTCCGGGCGCTCCTCCTTTTTCCGCACCCGGGCAAAGCTGACGCAGGCGAACACATGCCGGTGAAAAAAAGTGATTTGGGTCTTCTGCACCCGCTTCTGAGCCGCGGGGAAGGCCGCCAGCAGCCAATCCTCCAGAGCCTCATACAGTCCCAGGGCAGAGGGCTGCTCGTTCAAAAACAGCAGGGTGTCGGCGTCCACGGGGGCCTCCTTTCCGGAAGAGGATCCGGTTATTGATACTGCCGCAGCCAGTCCCGGATCAGGATCTTCATGGTCTCCCGGCTCCGGTCGAAGTGGTGGGTCTCCCCCTCCAGAATGACCAGCCGGCAATTTTCGTATCGACGGGCCGCCGCGACGGAATCTGCCGGCGGAACCAGATCGTCCAGCTCTCCCTGGAGCAGCAGCACCGGCCCCGGAAAGCGGTCTATCGCCTCCTCCGCCCGGAGCATCTGGGCCGTGCGGATATAATTCCCCTCCAGGGTCAGACCCTTGATGGTGGGAAATTCCCGGGGAATGCGCGTCGGGTCAAAGGCTCGGCCCAGCATATTCCCGGCCCGGGCGCCCCGAAGGATCATAAACGCGGGAGCCCGGAGGATCAGACCCCGGACCCGGTCCGGCGCCATGCCTCCCACCAGAGCCGCTGTCAGCCCACCCTGGGAATGGCCGGAGAGCCAGATCTCTGTGATATTGTCCAGGGTTTCGGCATAGTCCAGCACCGCCAGGGTGTTGGAGATCCATTTGAACAGGGTGTGTTTTTGGAAGGCGCCGCCGCTCTCTCCGTGGCCGTAGAGGTCGAAGCGGAGGGTGGCAAAGCCCGCAGCCCGCATAGCCTCGCAGGCGGCCAGGTTGTGGGGCCGGTCCTTGGAGCTGGTGAAGCCGTGCAGCACGATCACCAGAGGGCAGGGATCCTCTGTGGGCCGCTCCAGCACCCCAACCAGTCGGATCCCGTCGTCAAACAGTTCGATTCGTTGTTCCATCATGCTTGTATCTCTCTTATCGTTGTTTTTCCGTTGGGCACAGGTCGGGATTTGGCGCACCGTAGGGGGCGGCGTCCTCGACGCCCCGAACGTCCCGTTTTCTGATACTTGCGGGCCGTCGGGGACGCCGGCCCCTACGGGTTGATCACAACAAATCCCGTTTTTCCAATTCTATTATACCATGCCATGCAGCGGCAATCAAGAAAAAGCCGTCTCTGTTGGGACAGGAAAGCTTTTCCCTTGATTTCATCGTCAGTTTCCATCTTTTTTATTACATATTCACAGATAACCCTCAGCTCAAATCCCGATTTGTCGAGATTCTTTTCTATCAATGATTCTTCTCTTTTATGGTTTTTATGGATGAAATAAGCATACGTCTGATCGCACCGCAGTTGTTTTTGATCGGTTTGTACGTTTGTTCATCCATATATCCGGTTTCAAACAGCAATTCAAGCCAATACTCTGTCTCATATACTTCTTTAAGGGATATCTCAAACTTTGAAATAAAGTCTTTTGTCCCCTGCGCGTATTGTGCCTCATGAATATTTGCGCCTATTGAAGTACCGCTTCTGAGCAATTGATTTGTCAACACGGAATCGCGGTGTTCCTGCTTGATCGTTTTGCAAAGGAGAACGATCTGTTTCGCAAATTCTTTGGCTTTATCTCGGAGTATGCTGTCAGCCATAGTTTTCACCTCAAACGGATCATAACATAAAAACACAAATCTATCAAGTTATATTGCGCCTGCGACGCAGTTATATTGATCCTGTGGATCAGTTATATTTTGCGGCTGCACCGCAAAGTGATATTATATTCGCCTCCAAAGCTGCGCGCAGCGCAATATCACTCGGCGCAAGCCGAATATAACTGCAGCGCAATAAAACTCGCCGCAGGCGAATAAAACTGAAAGAAACCTGATTTGGTAGACAAATCAGGTTTCTTTCTTGGCAATGGGGTACGAAAAAGATGGATTTGCGTTTTTGGCGGATGGATTCGGACCATTGAAAAAATTAAGTGAAATATCTCGCTTGCGCTCGATGTGATATTTTCCGCTTGAGCGAAAAGTGATATTGCTCCTTCGGAGCAGTGATATTCTATTCGCCTTCAAACTGCGCGAAGCGCAATATCACTCGGCGCAAGCTGAATATAACTGCGAAGCAATATCACTCGCCGCAGGCGAATAGAGTTGAAAAAACCTCGTCTTTCGACGAGGCTTTTTCTGGCGGAGTGGGAGGGATTCGAACCCTCGGTACGCTTTTGACGTACACACGATTTCCAGTCGTGCTCGTTATGACCGCTTCGATACCACTCCAGATGCAATTGTCCGCGGCGATTGCTCCCGCTTCGGCCAAAGCGCGGTCGTGCGCTCAAGCCTGATTATTATACCCATGATTCTTTCGTTTGTCAACTGTTTTTTTCAAAATCCGGAAGATTCCTTTTTCATCCCGGTTCCGGGGCGAATGTCTCCCGCATCTCTTAATGCGCTGGACGAAAAAAACCGCTTCTGCTTCAAAAGTAGATTGACAATTGCAAAAAAACGGAGTAAAATATGAATGTCTGATAGACAATTACTTATGACTGGAGGATACAAAATGTTCTGTGAAAACTGCGGAACCCGCGTAGAAGACGGCCAGCCCTTCTGCCCCAACTGCGGCACTCGTCTGGGCGCTCCCGCTGCGCAGCCCAATCCCGTTCCCACTTACACCGCTCCGGCTCCCCGGGCCCCCAAGGCGCCCCGTGCCCCCACCGGCTCCATCCTGGACCGTTTCATGGGCATGCCTGTGCTGAACAAGATCTTCACCCTCTGCACCCTGGGCCTCCTGCTCATTGGCATGATCATGTCCTGGCTCAAGGTCTTCGGCAAGAGCGTCTCTCAATCCTATTGGGGTGAGACCGTGAAGTTCCATGAGCACGCACATCTGAGCGAAGTCACCGGCACCTGGCTGCTGGTCATCACCGCCATCCTCAGCACCCTGGCCATCGCTGCTCTGATCCTTTGGCTGATCGGCAAGCTGGACACCAAGTTCGTGTTCATTTTCGCCGGCGGCGTTGCCGGTCTGATTTTCCTGATGCTGGTCATCAAGTGGATCGCCGGTTCCGACACCATGAAGGTCATCAACGGCAAGGCTGGTATGCACCTGTCCGTGGCCGGCTGGTTCTGGTTCTTTGCTGAAATGGGCGCCTGCGCCACCGGCATCCTGAACTTCATCATGATGCCCAAGGACAGATAAGCTGCTGCTCCATTACATTTTAATCTGTCTCGCACCTGCCGCGGCAACCCCGCGGCAGGTTTTTTGTCTGCACGACACGCAGCTGCTTGCCGACACGGCCGGCAGACTTGTGCCCTTCTCGGGTATTGCCGGCGCTGCAGGCAGGCCCGACCTCATGGCGCACACTGTGCGCCGCTACACAAGCCGTCTGCTGCACGGCGCCCGTTACCTGAAAAGAAATTTTTTTCGGGGGCTTTACGGACGTTGTTTCATTTGGTATAATATTTTGAAAAATATACTTTTCTGAGAAAAAGGGGTAGGACGCTATGCGCATGCGTAAACGCAACAATTTAGAGCCCCGGATGGAGGCCGCCGCGGCGGTCTGGATCCGGAACCCGGAGGCGTATCGGGGCAGGTGGCGGGAGCTGCTGCCCGAGGCCCGGGCGCTGCACATTGAAATCGGCTGCGGCAAGGGCAAGTTCACCGTGGAAATGGCCCGGCTCCATCCGGACATTCTCTTTGTGGCTGTGGAACGGGTCAAGGAGGCCATGATCCTGGCCATGGAGAAAACCCTGGAAATGGGTCTGAAAAACGTATACTACCTGTCCGTGGACGCGGCGGAGCTGGAGCAGTATTTCGCCCCGGGTGAGGCGGACCGGATGTATCTGAACTTCTGCGACCCCTGGCCCCGCAGCAAAAACGCCAAGCGCCGGCTTACCTATCACACCTTCCTGGAGAAATACCGGAAGGTCCTGACCCCCGACGGGGAAATCCACTTCAAAACTGACAACGAAAAGCTGTTTCAGTGGTCCCTGGAGGAGTTTGCCCGGTACGGCTACCCGGTCAAAAACGTCACCGACGATCTGCACAAGGACGGCATCGTGGGCGTTATGACCGGCTATGAGGAGAAATTCCACGCCCTGGGCACCCCCATCCACCGCTGCGAAATCCAAATGCCGAAACAGGAGGAGCTGCCGTGAGCACCAAGATAATTCTGGCCGACGACGAAGAGCGTTGGCGCATGATCGTCCATGACTTCCTCGTTGAAGAAGGCTACCAGGTTCTGGAAGCCAAAAACGGCCGGATGGCCGTGGATCTGCTGCGGGAGAACCCGGACGCCGCTCTCGTGATCCTGGACGTGATGATGCCGGTGATGGACGGCCTGCAGGCCTGCCGGGAGATCCGGAGCTTTTCCCATGTCCCCATTCTGATGGTCACCGCCCGGGAGGACGAGGAGACCGAGATCTCCGGCGTCCGGGGCGGCGCCGATCAGTATATCTCCAAGCCCATCAAGATGCGGGCCTTTGTGGAACGGGTCCGGTCTCTGCTGCGCCGCAGCGGGAACCGGGAGATTTTGCGGTTCGGCAGGCTGGAAATCGACCCGGCCTCCAACACCGTCCGCAACGAAACCGGGCCTGTGGCTCTGACACCCAAGGAGTATGATTTGCTGATGTTCCTGGCCCAGGAGCCCAACACCGTCAAGACCCGGGAGCAGATCCTCCACGCGGTGTGGAACACCGACTACTACGGCGACGGCCGCACCGTGGACACCCACATCAAAAATCTGCGGATGAAGCTGGGCGACAGCGGCGACGTGGTCCGGACCGTCCGAAGCCGGGGCTATATGGTGGAGCGGGTTGAATGAAAAAGCAGCAGAAAAAACGCCTGCACTTCAAGCCCAGGCTGTGGGTCATTCTGGCCATGACCGCCATCGTGATGATTGTGCTGGTGGTGGGCGGCACGATCTTTTTCTACCGGGTCCTGCTGGAAAACCGATATGTGGCAAAGCTGAGCCGGCAGCTCTATGACAGCGCGGAGCTGCTGGAGCGGCACTGCTTTGCAGAGGAGGATGTGGCCGAGGTCCAGAGCCGGGGCATCTGGCTGCTGATTCTTCGGGAGCCTGAAGACCAGATCCTCTACCGAAGCACCGCCGGCAGAACCATGTTCCGGGCGGACGATGAGGACGGCTCCACATTGCATGAGCCTCCGCAGTCTGTGCAGCAGGAGGTCCGATACTTCCGCCGGTTGATCGACGCGAATCTCGGCCTCGCCCCGGGAAAAACCGTGGTGCTGGATCCCCATGACACCGCCCATTCCCGGCCCCTGGACAGCCGGGATATGTTCCTGCTGGGCCGCAAGGGCGACACGATCTACTGTCTGTATCTGCCGGTGGAATCCACCAACGCCGCCATCAATCTGGCCGTCCGCTATTCCACCATCGCAGCTCTGATCGGCATACTGGCCGGTGTTTTCCTGGTTTACCTGGTGAGCCGGTCCGTCACCCACCCCCACAGGGATATCGTCCGCACCGCCGGCAAAATTGCCGAGCTGGATTTCTCCGCGCGCTGCCAGCCGGTGCCTGTCCGGGAGCTGGATGAGCTGAGCACCAGCATCAACACCATGGCCGACCGATTGCAGGCAGCCATCTCCGAGCTGCAGTCCACCAACGAGCAGCTTCAGCGGGAGCTGGACGACCGGACCCGCCAGCAGAAGGAACACACAGAGCTGCTGGCAAATCTGTCCCATGATCTGAAAACACCCATTGCTATTATCTCCGGCTACGCCGAGGGTCTGCAGGAGGGCATTGCCCACACCCCGGAGCAGCGGGAAAAATATTACAGCATCCTCATGAAGGAAAGCGAGGATATGTCCCGGATCGTCTCCCGAATGCTGGCCTCCACCCGACTGGACAGCGGCAGCATTCCCCTGGTGATCGAGGACTTTGACCTGGCAGCCCTGCTGGACGAGATGTTTGGCCTGTTCCAGAGAGACATTGAGCGAGCCGGCCTTGAGGTGGAGCTGGACTACCCCCGGCCCCTGATGGCCCGGACCGACTATGAGAGCATCCGCCAGTCCGTGCTCAACTATGCCCAGAACGCCGTCCACCATATCAACCACGGAAATAAGATCCGGGTCTCGGTGGAGCGGAAGGATAAGCTCCTGCGGCTGTCGGTGATCAATTCCAGCGCACCCATCAGCCGGGAGGAGCAGTCCCGGATCTGGGAGAAGCTCTATCGCGGAGACCACGCCCGACAGCGGAGCCACGGAGAGGCCGGCCTGGGTCTGGCCATCGTCCGGGGCAATATGGAGCGGCTGGGCCTGGACTACGGCTGCCGCAACCTGGAGGGCAACCGGGTGGAGTTCTGGCTCTGCATCCCGGCAGGAGAGGAAACAATTGAGAATTGAGAATTGACAATTGAAAATTGACAATTGTCAATTTATGGAGGCTTACATGAAAATTCTGAACTTCGGTTCTCTGAACATCGACCACACCTACCGGCTGCCCAGGCGGATCCTGCCCGGGGAGACCCTCTCCGCGGCGGTCTATCTGAAGGGCTGCGGCGGCAAGGGGCTGAATCAGTCCGTGGCCCTGGCCCGGGCCGGCGCCCCCGTGTTCCACGCGGGACTGGTGGGCGAGGGCGGAGACTTTCTCCGCAAACGCCTGGCGGAAAGCGGCGTGGACTGCCGGTATCTGAAAAACACCGATTTGCCCAACGGTCACGCTATCATTCAGGTGGACCCCTCCGGGGAGAACTCCATCGTCCTCTACCCCGGCAGCAACCACGCGCTGACCCCGGACTTTGTGAATCAGGTCCTGGCAAACTTCGGGCCCGGGGATCTGCTGCTGCTGCAAAATGAGACCAACATGGTCCCCTATCTGATCCGGGCCGGCAGGGCCCGGGGCATGGACGTGGCCTTCAACGCCGCACCCATGGAGGAGGCTGTCAAAGGCTATCCCCTGGAGCTGCTGCGGTTTCTGCTGATCAATGAAACCGAGGGTGCTGCCCTCACCGGCTGCACAGATCCGGAGGCCATTGCCGACGCCGTCTGCAGCGCCTATCCGGAGCTGGAGCTGGTGCTGACCCTGGGCGGCGAGGGGGCCATCTATCGGAAGGGCAGCTTCTCCCACCTGCAGCCCGCCCGGCAGGTCCGGGCTCTGGACACCACCGGCGCAGGCGACGCCTTCATCGGGTATTTCCTGGCGGGCATTGCCGAGAAGGCGGATCCGCTCTACTGTCTCTACCTGGCCACCGCCGCCTCCGCCATCGCCGTGACCCGCCCTGGCGCCTCCGATTCCATCCCGGAAGCCGCCGAGGTCAAACGCACGCTGTAAGGCAATCGAGAATTGACGATTGAGAATTCTGGTTATCGGGTTTACTCAGCAAACACGCCGTAGCGGCGAACATTGTTCGCCACGCATACGAAGTATGCATCGTTTGTTGCGTCAGCAAACGATCTGACTGCCTTCCACATCGAAGCCAGGTTGGATTTGCCTCCGGCAAATTGTCCGCTTATGGCGGACCGGGCGCACACTGTGCGCCCCTACGGCCTCGATCGAACGGTCCGGCATCTATGCTGACTTAAGCCGATAACCAGATGGACAATTATTGTGTTTTGCAGATTGCAATCTGAAAAACTCCGAACCTATTCACTTTTCACTATTCCCTATTCACTCAACGGAACCCCTCCACCACCGCGCTTTGCGCGGCGGTCCCCCTCCCCTAAAACCTCTTCGAGGTGTTAGGAGAGGTTTGGCGGAGCCCTGATCCCCAGTGCCTCGGGCGGGCGGCCAATGACCGCCCCTACGTGCCTGGTGTCTGTTGCCTGGTGCCTGAAAAAGGAGTTTTTATGGAACCTTTCCCGATTCCCGTCGTCTGTGATTGTGACCCCGGCCATGACGACGCCATAATGCTGCTTCTGGCCAAGGCCAGTCCCCGGCTGCGGGTGCTGGCTGTCACCACCTCCTGCGGCAATCAGACCATTGAAAAAACCACCTGGAACGCCCGGCGGATCTGCACCCTGCTGGGGCTGGAGGCACCCATCGCCATGGGCGCCGCGAAGCCCCTCTGCGGCCAGCCCATCACCGCCCCCAACATCCACGGCCAGTCCGGTCTGGACGGTCCCAGGCTGCCGGAGCCCCGGCTGCCTCTGTCTGCGCTGACCGCTGTGGAGCTGACGGCAAAGGTGATCTCCGAGTGTTCCGAGCCGGTAACCATCATTTCCACCGGCCCGCTGACCAACACCGCCTGCTTCCTGCTGGCCCACCCGGAGCTGAAGCCCCGGATCCGGCAGATCTCCCTGATGGGCGGCGGCCTGGCCCACGGCAACTGGACGCCCGCAGCGGAGTTTAACATTCTGGTGGATCCGGAGGCTGCGGACATTGTGTTCCGCTCCGGCGTTCCGATTCTGATGTCCGGTCTGGACGTGACCCTCAAGGCCCTAATCACCGAGGCGGACATTGCCCGGATTCGGGCCATCGGCGGGGAAATCTCCCGGGTCACTGCGGAATGGCTGGACTATTTCTATGTCTTCCACAAGGGCATCGGCTATGCCGGCGCCCCCCTCCACGACCCCTGCGCCGCCGCGGTGCTGATCCGGCCGGAGCTCTTTGACATCCGGCCCATGCACGTGGAAATCGAGACCGGCGGTGAGTTTTGCCGGGGCGCCACCGTGGGCGCTCTGCCCGGGGTGGAGGACGAATACGCCCCCAACGTGCGCTGCGTCATGGGGCTGGACCGGGAAGGCTTTGTGGATCTTTTGTGTGAGGCGGTGGCAAGCTATGGGTACTGAGAAGCATCTGATCTGGCTGGACTGCGATTTCGGCACCGACGACGCCGCTGCCCTGCTCTGTGCCCACGGGGCCGCGTCTTTGGAGATTCTCGGGATCTCCACCCTGGCAGGCAATGTGGAGGCCCACAAGACCTTCCGCAACGCCCTGCGGCTGAACCGGCTGCTGGGCGCCGATTACCCGGTTTATCCCGGGGCGGAGGCTCCGCTGGTATATCCAGCCGAGCCCGGTTATCGGTTCCACGGGGAAAACGGTCTGGGCGGCGTGGAGCTGCCCCTGCCGGACCGCTGGGAAACGCCTGCAGAGAAGGCCTGGGACGCCCTGTACCGCACTGCGGCAGCCCATCCGGGTGCGCTGGAGCTGATTGCCACCGGGCCCCTCACCAATGTGGCCCTGGCTCTGAACCTCCATCCGGAGCTGCAAAAGCTGCTGCGCCGGATCGTGATCATGGGTGGCGCCGCTGTGGGCGGCAACAAGACCCCCGCTGCGGAATTCAACATTTACTCCGATCCCCACGCCGCGAAGATCGTCTTTGAGGCAGGGATCCCCCTGACCATGTGCGGACTTGACGTGACCAACAAGGCCTGGTTTTCCGAGACGGAGCTGGCAAGGGTGGGCGCCTGCGGGACCCCCGCCGCCCGGTTCTTCGCCGAAAGCCTCAAAACTCCGCTGCAGGCCAGCGGCCAGGGCACCGTCCGGCTGCACGACGTGACGGCGGTGCTGTTTGTGTCGAACCCGGAGCTGTTCACGGGCCAATTGGCCGGCGTTCGGGTGGAGACCCGGAGCGCCCTCACCCGGGGCAAGACCGTGACGGACCTCTGGTCCGATCAGAAATTCCCCTCCCGGAACGCCTTCGTGGTGCTGGGCGTGGACCGGCCGGCCTTCGTCCGCCGGGTGTCGGAGCTGGTCTGCAGCCTGAAGGCGGTTGAAAATTGACAATTGAGAATGCATTGTGTTTTGCAGCTTGCAATCTGCAAAACTCCGACCCTGTTCCCTGTTCCCGGTTCCCTGTTCCCTGATTCAAAAAGAAAACCCTTGCATTTTTCGACTGCTTCGGGTATAATATATGCTCTGTGAAAAAAATACCACGTATCTATGAAAGGAGGGTGAACGAATGGCTGCTTATTCCCAGTCCGCCGGCGGCAGATTTGCCGCGCAGGCACCCCGTTCTTCCAAAAAATATCGCCAAAAGCTTCATCCCGCTGCGCAGTGGATCCTGGCGTTCCTGATGATGATCGTCCTGTTCGCCACCTACTTTGTCCTCTGCCTGCTGCTCACAAAATACAACCTCTTCGCCATGAGCGTCACCGTCCGGCTGGCTCTGCTCCTGGGCCTGGTGGTGATCCTGCTGCTGCTGACTCTGATCATGAGTCTCTACGGCGACTGGAAGCGCATCCTCTGCGCCCTGCTGATCTGCCTGGCTGTTTATATCCCCCTGAACTACAGCAGGCTCCCCAAGCTGGAGCAGCACCGGAAATGGCTGATCCAGACCGCTTACTCCACCATGCGGCACCAGGGCCTGATGCACTTCTATCTGCCCTGGATCTGCGATGACGAGATCGCCCTCTACACCGGCGTGCTGGAGGAGCAGATCGGCAACAACACCCAGGACACCTTCGTCAACGACGGCGACGACTGGATGGCAAACCCCGAACAGGATTCCGAAAACTGGGAAGAGCTGCTCAGAGAGGACCCGGGTCTGACCGAGCTGCCCGCCGATCAGCAGCATTTTTACGCGGTGTTCTACGAGCTGGACCGTTCCAGCTTTGAGGCCTATGCAGCTGAACATCCGGAGGTACTGGCCAACGGCTTCGAGCACATCCTCATCAACAAGACCAGCATCCAGACCGCCGGCACCGGCATCTTGACCAAGTCCGGCGACGAGGTTCTGGCCATCGACGCGGACAACGGCATCCTGATCCTGGAGCTGCGGATACACGACACCCGCACCGACACCTACTCCCGGGGCGTGCTGGCCATCGGCAAGGATCCCTCCCGGCTCCATCTGTACCCGGCCACCACCCTGCCCGCCTACGGTCAGCGGGCCGGCGTCATCGCCAAAAACAACGGCGGCGTCCTGGCCATGACCGGCAGCGGCTTCATTGACGAGGGCGGCGTGGGCAACGGCGGCGAAATCGCCGGCTTTGCCCGCTGCGACGGCAAGGACTACGGCACCCACATGAAATGGGGCTCAAAACGACTGGAGCTCCACAAGAACAACTGGTTCTATCTGAAGGACGCCCCCACCGAGACCTCCTCCGACACCACCGACTGTATGGAATTCCAGCCTGCCATGGTCATCAACGGCCAGGCCCAGGACATCGGGTATTGGTACGACGTGAACCCCAGAGCCTGCATCGGCCAGTCCAGCAAGGGCGAGATTCTGATGCTGGTGGTGGAGGGCCGCGGCGTGGGCGGATCTCCCGGCGTCAGCCTGAAGGAATGCGTCAAGGTTCTGATGGACCACAACTGCCAGACCGCCATGAACTGCGACGGCGGCACCACCGCCATCCTCTGGTATCGGGGCGAGCCCATCATCCGCTGCTCCAACACCCGGACCCCCGAGGGCCGTTACCTGCCCAACGCCTGGGTCTACGTGGGAAAATAAAATACACCTGAAAAACCTCCGGGAAACCGGGGGTTTTTTCGCAGCTGCAGACCGGACCGGTCGTTTCCATGAACCATTTGCGTTTACAAATCGGGATTTTGCGATTTGAATGTAGCGCGGGCTATCAGCCCGCAAATTCGACGGGCTGGTGCGGATCGGGCGGGCAGATTGCCCGCGCTACATTGCGGAGGCCGGCGCATTTTCCTGCCGGAGGTTTGTTTTTCCTTGACTTTTGTCCCGGGATGGGTGTATGATAGAAACGGTAGATTATACAATCTTGAAAATGAAAATCGATTGGAGGTCGTTTTATGTTCTGTCCCAAATGCGGAACCAAGCTGCCGGATGACGTGATTTTCTGCATCCATTGCGGAAACCGGATCGGCGGCAAGGTCACTCCTCCGGAGGTTCAGCAGCCGGCTCCCGCGCCTGCTGCGCCGGTGGTTGCAGCTGTCGACGCCATCCCCCAGGCTCCCGCTTCTGACTTTGTGGCTGCCGTTCAGCCGGAGTTCCCCCCTGTTCCCGAGGTCCCGGAGGCTCCCGTCCTTGCACCGGTGATGGAAAAGGCCCCGGCCTTTGAACCGGAACAGCCCCCTGCAGCCGTGCCCCCCGCGCCCCCTGCGCCTCCCGTTCCGCCCCAGAATCCCGTTCCCAATTACGGCCAGTATCCGGTCTACGGCGCGCAGCAGCCCAAACCGCAGCCGGAGCCTCCGGTGCAGCCCGCGCCTCCCCAGCCAAAGCCCAAAAAGGCCGTCGCCAAGAAGCGGCTCTCCGCCGGCTCCAAGGTGCTGGCGATCCTGGCTGCCCTGCTGATGATCGGGTCCGCCGTGGTCTTCTTCCTGATGAAAACCATCCACATGGATTTCGAGGTCATCATCAACAACGGCAAGCTGGTGCCCTGGAATGAATTCAAGCTCACAGAGCTGGGCAACGACACCCTTTTGAAGATCCTCTCCTACGCGATCCCCGGCTGCCTGGCTCTGGGCGGAATCCTGCTGCTTTTGAGCGGCTTCGGCGTCCCCAGCAAGCTTCCCTGCGTCCTGGGTTTCCTCTTCGGTCTCCTCGGCGTGGGCGGCTTTGTGGCTTTCTGGATTCTGCTGTTCAAGGCCACGGAGGGCACCGGCTGGAGTCAGTTCCTGCCTGCTCTGGAGGATCCCAACTGGCCCGGCGGCTGGCTGGAATGCTTCCGCGCCTACAACACCGCCCCCACTACCACCACCATGCCGGCAATGCCCTTTGGCTGGATTGCGCTGGGCTGCGGCGGTCTCGGCACCCTGTTCGCCCTGGTTGCAGCCTTTATCCCCAAGAAAACCGGCAAGGCGCAATAATCGAACCAGCACAAAACTCCCTGCGGCAATTGCCGCAGGGAGTTTTGTGTCGCTTTCAGTTTTCCCAGCAGGTGGTCAGATTCCCCGCCAGGTCCACGGTATAGACCGCTTCCCCGTCGCTGGATATTCCGATCAGGGAAGCAGACCGGACCTGCTGCTTCAGCCGGGTCTCGATCCCCAGGCAGAGATCCTCCAGCCGGTCCTTCTGGGCCAGGGCGTCCGCGTCAAAGTCCAGCTCCGCCCCGTACTTGCAAAACTGCTCATAGGTCAGCTTCTGGGGGTATTCCAGCACCAGCTCCCCTGTGTCCTCGTTCCAGGAGCGGAGTCGGTACATGGTCCATTTTTCCGCCAGATAGGTCTCCAGGTCCGCAGGGGCCTCCGGGGTTTTCACCTTCGGCAGACGGCTGATAAAATACCAGAGGCCTCCCGCCACCAGCAGGATCAGCACCAGGGCCACAGCGGACAGAATTATCATTGTTTTTTTCATAGCTTTTTGGATCCTTTTGTGATATAGTATTGAGGAAGGCGGCTGCTAAGCGCCTTCGTCAATATACAGGCCGTAGTTGGCGTAGACCTCGCTGCAAAGAGCCCGGGTCTCCGGACCGGCGTCCTCCCGCCAGCAGACCGCCATACCGTAGCAATAGTTTTCGTCCCGGTGCACCTGTCCCATGCAGAGATAGGTCCCATCCTCATTGTTGGCGGTCCAGCTGAACCGGTATTCCTCCATGCCGAACCGTTCCTGCCGGAAGGGGTGCAGCTGGGCGGCCTCGAAGCCCGTCAGCTCCCGGATCGCCTGTTCCGGATCCGGGTCGCTGAGGGTGGTCACCCAGCAGCATTCTCCGTCCGGAGATTCCCAGCAGGTTCCCGAGGGGCTTTCGGAAATCAGATTCATCTTCAGATCCGACCAGGGCATCACCGCGCTGCAGGGCTGCGCCTGCTCCACGCCTGCCGGAATCGGCTCTCCCACCGGCGCAGGCGCCGGCTTCTGACGGCCGCAGCCGCAAAGCAGCAGCGCTGTCACCACTGCAAGTATCCGGATTTTTCGCATTTTCAACCTCCGCAGATCCACTTTTTTGAAAGGAGCTTCCTTCCATGCTTAAGTATATGTCCCTGCTCGGTTATTGTATTCTGGCAATCAACGTTGTGTCCTTGGTCTGCTTCGCCGTCGACAAGCTGCTTGCCGTAAAAAAGCTCCGCCGGATTCCGGAGTTTGTACTGCTGCTGCTCTGTGCGTTCTGGGGCAGTCTCGGCGGACTGCTGGGCATGGTCCTGTTTCGCCACAAGATCAACGGCCGGCGGCACCCGGCCTTTGTGATCGGCGTACCGGTGCTGCTGGTCATCCAGCTGGTCGTGTCGTTTTTCCTGGTTTACAAATACGGTTGAGTTTTTTCAGGCACGCTCCGACCTCGGAGCGTGCCTGCTTTTTTATTTCTGCTTCAGGGGCCGCTTGTTGCCCTTCTCGTCCACCACCCAGGTGTTGTCCAGGTGGCCCACCAGACTGGCCTTCACCGCGTCGATGTATTCCCGGCGCAGGATCTCCCGCTCCCGGAGCTCCTCAGGGGTCAGGCCCTCGGCCTTCGCCTTCCGGGCCAGCTCGTTGATGCGATCAATTCGTTCCTGTTTCATGGTTCATAATCACCCCACTGCGTTGGAAATGGTCGTCAGAAGTTCTCCGTTTGCAGGATCAATGACATAGGTGGCGCCGGCGCTGCAGACGTAGAGCAGCCCGTCGGAAAAGAGCGTCACCGCGTCGCTGGGCAAATAGTCCAGCTCTGTGACAGCGATGGTGCGAAGGCCGTCGGCCGTGAATTCGCACAAAACGTAGCCGTATTCGGTTTCGATCCGCAGGGGGAAGCCCACCCGACCGGTGTCCGGATCCTGCCAGACAGAGCCCGGGAAGCTGATGGCGTCGGTGTACACCGACGGCACGGTTCCCGCCGCTGCCGGCTGATCGAAGCCCTCACCGTCTGCATCATAGACCGAAACAGAAACGCCGTCCTTGGTCTCTGTGAGACAGAGCACCCGGGTCTCGGTGTAGGGCCGCAGCAGCCAGCCCTCCGGCATCAGCGTCACAGGCGCCCCCACCGTGGGGTTCTCGGGATCGGTCAGATCCAGGGGATAGAAGCACTCCGGCTTGGAATAGGTCATCAGCCAGCCCTTGAGACCCGCGTAGCCGCAGAGATAGATCCGGTCGTTTTCCGCAAAATCCGTCAGCGTGCCAATCTCCTGCAGATTCCTGTCCAGCACCGTCAGCCGGTTGCCGGTGACGGCTGTGCCGGCCCGGTCGATGCTCCAGCCCTGGGCCGCGTCGGTATAGCTGCTGTAGCTGCCCCGGTCCTCCCGGGTGACCAGCCGCAGCATCCCGTCCCAGGGACTGAGCCCGTACATACAGGCGGTGCTGCCCTCTACAAGGCAGGATGCCTCCGGCTCCAGGATCCCTTCCTCCGTTCGGATCAAGCGCTTGATTTCGGTCTGGCAGCGGTCGGCATAGTCCACCACCGTGTAGACCCCGTCGGCATAGGGTTCGGAGGCCGTCCAGGACCAGACGTCCCGGGCCAGATACATGCCATCGGCATCCATGGCGAACCAGTCCGTGGTGTCTGTGAAGGCCAGAGCGTCCACCGGCGCTCCGTCTGTCAGGCGCAGGCCCAGCAGGGCGGTGAAGCCGGCTCTGCCGGGATTGGCGCAGAGCCAGATCCGCTCCGCCTCCATGGGGGTTCCGCCGTCTTCGGTGCGGATGTTGGGGACCAGGGTCTCAAGCTCCATGTCCGCTTCCAGGTTCACCAGGTAATGGTTGGCAACCAGGTACAGGGTGCCGTCTGCCAGGCGGGAGGTCAGATACCTGCCGTCCACGCCCACGTCCCGCACCAGCTCCGGGCGGGTCGGATCGGTCACGTCGAAGATTGCGGCATGGGTTTCGCTGCGGTCAAACCAGTCCCCGTTTTCATCGGTGCCGAAGGCGGAGACCTCATAGACCACGGCGACCCGGTCTTCCAGAGCGTAGAGATCAATCAGGTGGCCGAACGAATTGTCCTGGCCCATTTTCACCTCCGTATAGGAGAGCTGTTCACTGGCGGCTCCGGCAGCAGACTGAATGATCAGGCCGTAGCTGTCGATCAGGTAGATCCGGCCGCCGTCGGCAACGGCCCTGCTGCCCTTCTCCACCCCGGGGATCGGAAGCACGGCGGAGGTGTCCTCCAGCTCGGCCGCATAGACCGGCTCGTCGCCCTCCTCCTCCGGCCGGGACTTGGTGTAGAACGCATACCGACTGTCATAATCCTGGGCCAGCAGGGCGCTGCGGATCTGCGCGTAATCCCCGGCAGCCGCAGGCTCCGGAATGGGCGCAAAGGAAAGCTCCGGCCGGTCCAGCTCTGAAATCGGGTCTGTTTCCGGCACCACGGGCTCCGGTTCTGTCACAGGCGCCTCGGTCTCCGGTTCTGTCTGCACCGGGGCAGTCACAGATTCCGGCTCCTCGGAAACGACGTCCGGGAGATCGGCGGTGGCAGGCTCGGTATTTCCGGTATTTTTCCCGCCGCAGGCGCTCAGCAGCACCAGGAGCGACAAAAGCACCGCAAGGTATTGGATTCGTTTCATCGGGTCTCCTCCTCCCGGGCCGGGCCCGGCTGTTTTCCCTTTTTTGACGTACAGGCAGGCCGCCTGGTTCCGGGTTCGGATATGGAATTCCCCATGCAAGGCTGTGCTTTGCATGGGGAATGGAAGATTCAATGCTTATTCGGCCTCGACGGGCTCAGCCTCTTCCGCCAGGGCAGCAGCCTGCTCCTCGACGGTGGGCTCCAGCAGGGCCCGGATGGACAGGGAGATCCGCTTGTTCTCGGCGTCCACGTCGATGATCTTGGCGTCCACTTCCTGACCGACGGTCAGCACGTCCTCGGGCTTGCCGATGCGGCGATCCGCGATCTGGGAGATGTGAATCAGGCCGTCCACACCGGGAACGATTTCGGCAAAGGCGCCGAAGGTCATCATCTTGACGATCTTCACCTTGGCCACGTCGCCCACGCTGTACTTGGCGGTGAACTGGTTCCAGGGGTTCATCTCCGCGGTCTTGTAGCCCAGGGAGATCTTCTTCTTCTCGGGATCCAGCGCGATGACATAGACGTCGATGACGTCGCCGACCTTGACCACCTCAGCGGGGTTCTTGATCCGGTTCCAGCTCAGCTCGGAAACATGAACCATGCCGTCCACGCCGCCGATATCCACAAAGGCGCCGTAGGAAGTCAGAGACTTGACGGTGCCGGTGTACTTCTTGCCGACTTCGATCTCAGACCAGATCTTCTCCTGGGCAGCGCGGCGCTCTTCATTGGCCACCGCACGGATGGAGCCCACAACACGGCCGCCGCGACGCTCGCGGTTGACCTCGGTGATGCGGATCTTGACGGTCTGACCCTTCAGCTCTTCCAGGTTGCCGCCGCGGGCCACACCGGAGGCGGAAGCGGGGATGAACACCCGAACGCCCTTGACGTTGGCCACCAGGCCGCCCTTGTTGGTCTCGGTGATCTTGGCTTCCACGGGGGTCTTGGTGTCGGCTGCTTCCTGCAGCTCGTCCCACACGCGCATGCCGTCGAGCTTCTTGCGGCTCAGCTGCACAGTGCCCTCCTGGTCGTTGACACGAACCACGAAGACCTTGATCTCGTCGCCCACATGGAGCACGTCTTCGGGCTTGGTGTTGGGATCAGCGCTGACTTCATCACAGGGGATATAACCGGCATGCTTAGTGCCCAGGTCAACTTGGACTTCGGTGGTGCCGATGGCGACTACTGTGCCTGTGACCGTATCTCCTGTCGTTAGAGTTTTGATACTTGCGTCAAGCAGCGCCTCAAAGCTTTCCTCCGTTGCAGTATCTACTGTTTTGTTTTCATCCATGGTTTGATTGACCTCCTTTATTATCCACGCAGGGGTTGATGCTCCTGCTGTGATGCCGATGGAATGAACGCCTGAAAAATCAACGGCAGCAAGCTCTGACGCGTTGTCCACCGGATAGACCCGAGGGCATCCGGCCCGGCAGATGGCAACCAGCTGACGAGTGTTGGAGCTGGTTTTGTCGCCAACCACGATCATCGCGTCATTTTTTGCAGCCAGTTCGGCTGCCTCCTGCTGCCTGTTTTCAGTCGCTTCGCATATTGTATCAAATATTTTTGCGTTTGTACATACCTTTTTTGTAATTTTTTCAGTTTTTTTCCACAAAACTTGGTTCGAGGTGGTCTGAGCCACCAGAGTCAGGGGGATTTCCGGGTGCTTCGGGTCCGCATGCAGCCAGGCTTCCCACTCCTCGGGGCTTTCAACGATCAGGGCGGATCTGCACCAGCCGGAGATTCCGATCACCTCCGGGTGGGTCCGGGAGCCGAAGATCACCGGCTGCCGGCCCTCCTCCTCCGCCTGGCGGACCAGCCTGTGGATCCGCTCTACGAAGGGGCAGGTGGCATCCACCACCGTCAGCCCCCGGGCCTGCAGCGCTTCCGTCACCGCCCGGCCCACCCCGTGGGCACGGATGATCACGGTGCTGCCCTCCGGGGCCTCCGATACCTCCGAGATTTCCCGGACGCCCATGGCCTCGAAGTGCTCCACCACGTGGCGATTATGGACGATGGGCCCCAGGGTCACCACGGTGCCGCCGGACCCGGCCACCCGCTCCACGGTCTCCACCGCACGGCGGACGCCGAAGCAGAAGCCGGCGGTACGCGCCAGCGTAACAGTCAATTGATTCATTTCTTCTTCCCCATCCCGTAGATCTTCTCCATCAGCTCAGCGGTGAGCTTGTCCAGCTCGTCGTTTTCGGGACGGCGGCAGGAATAGGCCGGCACGTAGGGCTCGCCGAAGATGACCTTGATCGGCTGGAAGGGCTTCCGGTTTGTGGTGATGTACACGGGGACAATGGGCACCTCCGCCCGATTGGCCAGAAGCAGAGCCCCGGACTTGGGCTGGCTGACCTTGCCCTTCTTGATCCGGGTGCCCTCGGGGAAGATCAGCAGCTTCTCGCCCCGCTTGAGGACCGTCAGAGACTTCTTCACCGCTGCCATATCCACGGCCTTCCGGTTCACCGGGAAGGCCCGGAAGGCAGAGAGAAAGGCCCCGAAAATCGGCTTGTCAAACAGCTTTTTCTTGGCCATGGTCCAGGGGGGATACCGGGTCTGCATGGCAAGGAAGATCCAGATGGGATCCGCAAAGCCCGCGTGGTTGGCGCAGAGCATACAGGCTCCCTCCGGGAGATTTTCCCGGCCGCGGAAGGTGGGCCAATGATAGAATCGCAGAACCACCCACAGCAGCCAATAGAAAAACGGGTACAACACCTTTACAGCAAAGCCGTTGCCCGGTTCCTTCTTTTTCTTTTTTTCGGAAGCGGGCGTCTCGGGCGGGCGGCCAGTGACCGCCCCTACGGATTTGTTATCCATTTGATTCCGCCTTCTTTCGGATGATTGCAATCATCTCCGCCACCACCTGATCAACGGTCAGATAGGAGCAGTCCAGGACCTCGGCGTCTTCGGCACACTTCAGGGGCGCGATCTTCCGGTTCATATCGGCCTCGTCCCGCTTCACCACGTCGGTGTACACGTCCTCATAGCGGACGTTCTCCCCCTTGGCCTGCAGCTCCTTGAACCGCCGATCGGCCCGGACCTCCGCGGAGGCGGTCAGATAGACCTTGACCTGGGCATTGGGCAGCACCACGGTGCCGATGTCCCGGCCGTCCATCACCACATTGCGGGTGGCAGCCAGATTCCGCTGCATGTCCAGCAGATAGTCCCGGACGCAGCTCTGGGCCGCCACGCCGGAGGCCATCATGGACATCTCCGGGGTCCGGATCCGGTCGGTGACGTCGTCGCCGTTCAGGATCATATGCTGCAGACCGTCCTCGCCGTAGACGATCTCGATGTTGACGTCGTCGATGCAGCGCTTTATGCCGTCGGCATCCTTGGGGCCGATGCCCATCAGGCTCATGTGGTAGCCCACGGTGCGGTAGATGGCGCCGGTGTCCACGTAGAGATAGCCCAGCTCCTTGGCAACCCGCTTGGCGATGGTACTCTTGCCTGCCCCGGCGGGGCCGTCAATGGCGACGGAAATATACTTGTCCATATGTAAACCTCCTGTGTTGAGAATTGAGAATTGAGAGTTGAGAATTGAGAATTATTTCCTATGTAGGGACAAGCACCTGTGCCCTTCATGGGTATTGCTTGTCCGCGGTTTTGCGGAAAGCTCAGAATCAACAGCGGTGCGTTTCTTCCGAAAAGCCCTCGGGCCATTGCAGCTGGTCCAGGAACACCGATTCACACGCCGCTTCAAAGCACAAGCCCTGCAGCGATTCTTGTGGCTTGCGCATTTTCCAAGCATTCACGGCGCCTTCAGCCGCTTCCTTGTCGCCGAAAAAGCCAAGAATGTGCCAGTCCTCTTCCTCGAACGTATCGTCATGAATCCAGACCCACGCCTGATAAACAGCAGCGTTTTCCGGTTCGGAGTCGGCAACTGCCCGCGGAACGATTTAATATCCCTCTGGGTGATCCCGGAATCCCGGAAGCACGGAGCTTTCCGCAATCGCGGCGCGAGCCTTTTCCGGCGTTGAAAAATGACCAAGGGATTTGAGCTTTCCGCCGTCATGGCTGTGCAGAAGCTCATAAATAAACATTGTCATTGCTTTGTCGCTCCGTCCTTGCGGGCCGCGGCGGAACAAGGAACGCTTAACCCTGCAGCGTGGGTGGGTATTGGAATTTGCCTGCGGCAAATTGCATTCGTTCCGAATGCCGGACAAGCACGGCTTGTCCCTACGGCATAGAGGGGAGGATTCCGCCTCTGGCGGGCGGGGAACAAGGGCCGATGTGGGCATCGGCCCCTACGGGCGGGACTTCTGCCTCGGGCGGGCGATCAATGATCGCCCCTACGGTTTAATTCTTACTTATTACTTCTTACTTATTACTTCTTACTTGCGGCGGCGGCCTGTGCCGCTGCGAAGCCTGTGGCCCAGGCGATCTGCAGGTTGAAGCCGCCGGTGTAGGCGTCCACGTCGATGACCTCCCCGGCGAAGTAGAGGCCGGGCACCAGCTTGCTTTCCATGGTTTTGGGGTCGATCTCCTTGACGCTGACGCCGCCGGAGGTGACGATGGCCTCCTCCACGGGGCGCTTGCCGCTGATCTCCACGGTGAAATGCTTGGTCAGCTCCAGCAGCTGCCGGCGCTGCTCCTTGGTAATAGAGTGGACCTTGGTATCCCCAGGGATGCCGGACCGCTCCACCATCACCGGGATCATGGTCTTGGGATAGAGCCCCGACAGGGCGTTTTCAAAGCTGCGGTTCTGCACCGCGCCGAAGTCCCGGAGGATCCGGGCGTCCAGGGCGGCCTCGTCCAGGGCGGGCTTCAGATCGATGGAAATGAGGTAAGCCTTCCCCTGCTCCATGTGGGCGGAAGCCGAGAGGATCACCGGGCCGGAAAGGCCGAAGTGGGTGAAGAGCAGCTCGCCAAATTCTTCAAAGACGGGCTTGCCAATACCGGAGGGAGCGGACAAGCAAGGCTTGTCCCTACAGGCATCGTCGGAAGGAGCGTCATAGAGCCTGACGTTGACGTTTTTCAGGGCCAGGCCCTGCATTTTGGCGCACCAGGGGCCCTCCTCCACCAGAGGAACCAGGGAGCCCACGGGCGGGACGATGCTGTGGCCCAGGGCCTTGGCCATCCGATAGCCGTCGCCGGTGGAGCCGGTGGCGGGATAGGATTTGCCGCCGGTGGCCAGGATCACGGCGGAAGCATGGAAGTCGCCCCGGTCTGTGTGGACGCCGCTGACAACGGAGGGCGGGGAATACGGATTGCCACGACCAGTCTGCGGACTGGTCTCGCAATGACAAGACCGAGACGTTTCCGTTGCAGGGGCGGTCATTGGCCGCCCGCCGTTTTCCGTTAGGATTTCCTTGGCCCGGGCACGGCGGATCTCCACCCCGGCATAGCCCAGGGCGGTTTTCAGCGCGTCGATCACCGAGGCGGATTTGTCCGACACCGGGAAGACCCGATTGCCCCGCTCGGTCTTGGTCTCGCAGCCGTGGCTTTCAAAAAAGGTGATGGCGTCCTCCGGAGTAAAGCCGGAAAGAGCGGAATATAAGAAGCGGGCGTTTCTCGGGACGTTTTTCAGAACCTCCTGCCAGGAGCAGTTGTTGGTAAGGTTGCAGCGGCCCTTGCCCGTGATGTACAGTTTTTTGCCCAGGCGTTCGTTGGGCTCCAGCAGCAGGACCTTGGCCCCGGCGTAGCCCGCCTGAATGGCGGCAAACATGCCGGCAGCACCGCCACCGATCACGATTACGTCGTATTGCGTCATAGTGATTCCTTTCGAGTTGAAAGTGGAAAGTTGAAAGTTGAAAATGAATGTGTTTTTCAAATAGCAATTTGAAAAACTCCGATAACTTTCAATTTTCAACTTTCAATTTTCAACTGCTGCAGCTCCGCCTCGCTCAGCTCCCGCCACTGGCCGGGCTTCAGCTCGCCCAGCTTCAGAGGGCCCTCGGCCACCCGCTTGAGGCGGGTCGGGGTCAGACCGGCGGCCTGGGCCATACGGCGGATCTGCCGGTTGCGGCCCTCGTGGATGGTGATCTCCAGCAGGGCGGTGGCGCCGCGCGTCATCGTTTCGATTTTGTCGTCCTGAGCGGAGCGCAGCGGAGTCGAAGGACCCGTTCCCGCGTCCCCGGTTCCCGATTCCCGATTCCCGATTCCCTGCCCTGTTGCCTCATCGGAGCGGGGTTCCTGTGGCGAGCAATGCTCGCCGCTACAGGCGGGTGCGTCCCCTGTTGCCTGTTGCCTGTTGCCTGTTGCCTGACGCACCCACACCAGCCGAACCTCCGGTGGCTTGATCCGGTAGCCGTCCAGTTCGATGGGGCGTCGCAGCAGAGCGAGCGCTCCCTCCTGCCAGTCGGAGACCCAGAGGTGATAGGTCTTGTTCACCTCGCCTCCGGGATGGGTCAGAGCGTTGGCAAGGGTCCCGTCGTTCGTCATCAGCAGCAGGCCCTCGGAGAATTGGTCCAGCCGGCCCACCGGATAGAGCCGGGGCAGGTCCCCGGGCAGCAGCTGCGCCACGGTGGGTCTCCCCTTCTCGTCGGAAAGGGTTGTCACATAGCCCCGGGGCTTATAGAGCAGGATCGTTGTGGTCCGGACAGGGGCCGCCGGCAGGAGGCTCCCGTTCACAAGGATTTCATCCTGTTCCGGATCCGCGGAATCGCCAAGCCGGGCAAGGTCTCCGTTTACGGTGACCTTGCCCTCCCGGATCCATTCCTCCGCCCTGCGCCGGGAACAGAGCCCGGCGGCGGAGATCAATTTCTGTAAGCGTTCTATCATAGCTGTAAGCCGTCGTATTCGAATTGACAATTGAGAATTAACGGAGATATCGTTTGCTGACGCAAACGATGCATACTTCGTATGCGTGGCGAACAATGTTCGCCGCTACGGCGTGTTTACTGAACAAAGCCGATCGCGAGAATCACAATTTGCAAAACGCAATCATTTCAATGATCAATTGCATACGCCCAGTCGTACAGGGCGCAGTGGTCCTGCCAGTCGTCGGGCGCATTGAGGGTCACGCAGATCAGAGTTCTGCCGCCCCGCTGGCAGGCGCTGACCAGGATCCGGCCCGCGGCCTTGGTATAGCCGGTCTTCACGCCGATGCAGCCCTCACAGCGCCAAAGCAGCTTATTGTGATTGGTCAGGGTCCGGTCCCCGTCCACGGTGATGGTCTTGGTGGAGACCACCCGGCGGAAGGTCTCGTCCCGCAGGGCCGCCGCGGTCAGCGTCGCCAGGTCCCGGGCGGTGCTGTAATTGCCCTCGCTGTCCAGCCCGTGGGGGTTGGCATACGAAGTATTTTCCATGCCCAGAGCCCGGGCCGCCCGGTTCATCCGGGCCGTAAAGGCCTCCTGGCTGCCTCGGCAGGCCACCGCCAGGGTCACCGCCGCGTCATTGCCGGAGTGGAGCATCAGCCCGTAGAGCAAAGCTTCGCCGGTGAGGGTCTCCCCCTCCTGCAGATACAGGGAGGAGCCCTCCACGCCCACCGCTTCCGGGGGCACCGAATAGGTTTCCTCCAGATCCAGATCCCGACAGACCAGCCAGCCCGTCATGATTTTGGTGGTGGAGGCGATCAGGCTCCGCTGATCCGGGTTTTTCGCATAGAGAACCTCACCGGTCTCCGCGTCCGTCACAATCGCGCATTGGGCGGAAACAGACGGGGCAGACGCCGGCGCAGCGGCTGCGGGCAGACTGAGACAGCCGACGGCTGTCAGAATCGCCGCCAGCAGGGAAATCGTTCGTTTCATATTTCATCACCCGGTTCAGTTTTCCCCGAATCGGGACGAAATATGCGGATTTTTGCAAATCGGGGTTTGTGGGGATGATTCCGTAGGGGCCGATGCCCACATCGGCCCTCCGTATCATCCGGGGAAAGGGCCGATGTGGGCATCGGCCCCTACGGGCGTTTCCGCCCGAAAAATCCGAATTTGGCGCTCAGGCCTCGTCCTTGGTCTTGCGGCTGTCCAGGAAGTCGGCCAGCTTGTCCAGCAGGTCGGGCGCCTGCTCCACCACCCGGTCAATGGTGCTGCTGGCGGGCTCCGCCACGGGCAGCATCCGGACGCTGTCGCCCTTGATGATCAGGAAGGCCACGGGATTGATGTTCACGCCCGCGCCGATGCCGCCGCCGAAGGGATCCTTCTTGGCGGACAGAGCGTTCTTGGTGGCAAAGTCGCTGCCGCCGCCGCCCATGCCGATGTGGACCTTGGAAATCGGGATGATGGTGGTGCCGTCGCCCACGTTGATAGGCTTGCCGATGATGGTGTTTACGTCCACCACCCGCTGGAGCTTCTCCATGGAGGAGGTCAGCATTTCAGAAATATTGTTATTCATATTCATACCGCCTTTTCAAGTCGTTTATTCTGCTGGTTTTTGGATTCGGAGGCCGCCGGGAGCTGCTTTTCCCCTTCGGAGGTTTCGGCTCGTTCGGTCTTTTTCTGCTTTTTCTCTTTTTTGGAGGCGATCAGGAGCTTGATGGCCCGGAAGGCGTAGCGCAGCAGCATCAGCACGACGCCGCCCACCCGGAGCCGGACGTAGATCTCCGCCTCCACGTCGGTCTTGTCCGCCACAAAGTCGGGATAGACCACCAGATGCCGCTCCTTGATCTTAAAGGCCTGCTCCAGCAGGGGAATCATGGCCCCGATCACGGCCCAGGCCTTGCCGTTGGTTTCCGCCAGCTTGGCCGGGTCGCCCCCCGCCAGCGCTGCCCGGACGTTCAGCTTCCGGATGCAGAGCCGCCGGTGGAAGAACTCACCGACGAACCGGACGCCCAGCTTTGCCCAGGGCAGCAGGCCCGAGATCTTGTCGGTGATGGGCTGCTTGGGCTTCGGGGGCTCCGGGGGCTTTGCTATCAGTCTCTGGGCCTGCTTCTTTTTCTTTTTTTCGGCCTTCTTGGCCTCTTTTTTCGTCTTTTTGGCCTTGGCCTTTTCGATCTGCTTCCGGGTCTTGGGCTTCTTGGGCAGGATCTTCAACCGCAGGAAGGCCAGAACCAGCTTCAGCTCCACGTCTCCGTGGTAGCGGAAGATCACGCCCACGGGGATCATGCCGATCAGAAGCAGTACGCCGAGTATGATCAGCAATACCTTCATTCGGTCACCTCCTGGGGCTCCCGCCCAGCTTCGGCCTCCGGCTGCTCCGGAAGGCCCTGGTCAAAGCGGGTCAGCTCCATCTCCGGCAGCTCCTCCAGAGAGGACAGGCCGAAGGTCCGCAGGAAATCCGGCGTGGTCCGGTAGAGGATCGGTCTGCCGGGGGCGTTGAGCCGGCCGCTTTCCTCGATCAGCTTTTTATTGAGCAGGGCGGACACGCTGTAGGAGCTGTCCACGCCCCGGATCTGCTCCACCAGGGTTTTCGTGGTGGGCTGATAGTAGGCGATCACGGTCAGGGTCTCCAGCTGGGAGGCGGAAAGCTTGGGGGGCTTCCGGGTCTCCAGGGCCTTTGTGACCCAGGGGGCCAGCTCGTTGGCCGAGCACATCTGCCAGCTGCTTTCCAGCCGCAGGATCCGGATGCCCCGCCGCTCAAAGGCGTAGCGGTCCATCAGCTCCTTCATGGCCTCCTGCACCTCCTCCGGGGCACACTCCGCCGCAAAGGCAAGCCGATCCGTTTCCACGGGATCGCCGGAGGCAAACAGAATGGCCTCACAGATGCGGGCAAGCTCTTTACGGTCCATGGGCATCCTCCTTTCCTGTAGGGTGCGGCGTAAATAATTGAAAATTGACAGTTGAAAATTGAAAATTGTGGTATCGTTCAAATTTCCATTTGAACGATGAAATCATTTTGAATACCGCCGTTATGCTGCGGCCAAACGACAAACTATCGTCTCAAAAGAAGCAGCTCAGGAGAATCGTGCCTCCCGCAGCGCCGGCGAGCAGAATCCAAAACCATCGGCGCAGCTTGCGTTCGCCGGGCTTTGCTTTTTGATAGGCCTCTCCGGTTTTGTCCCTCGTTTTCACAAACAGGTGCCGCCATACAAAACCGACTGCCAGCGCGGCAAGCAACAGCAGCAGCGTCAAGCCTTTCAGCCCTGTTTCAAGCATGCAATCACCCGAAAACAATTCCAAATGTTTTTCAAATGGCAATTTGAAAAACACCGAAATTTTCAACTTTCAATTTTCCATTTTCAATTTGTTAACGTGGGTGCGGCGGGACGGGGGACCCGTCCCCTACGATGGCGGGACGGGGGACCCGTCCCCTACGACGGCGGGACGGGAAAGCCGTCCCCTACGACGGCGGGACGGGGAACCCGTCCCCTACGAGCCGTCCTGCTTCGGGGCCCGGAGCAGGCGGACGGCGGGCTCTCCCCGCTCCTCGATCAGCTCCACGCTGTTGGATTTACAGAGCTCCAGCACCGCCAGAAAGGTGGCCACGATCTCCGAACGGCTCCTGGCCCCCCGGAACAGCTGCCGCAGCTTGCTGATGCCCCGCAAAAGCAGCTTTCGCATCAGCTCGGCGGTCTTTTTCGTGACGGGATAGGGTTCCCGGCCCACGATGCCCTCAAAGCTGGCCGTGGGGGGCGGCAGCTGCTTCTGGGCCCGGTCTTCAATGACCGCGAAGGCCCGCAGCAGATCCTCCGGGGTATGGCGGTAGCGATAGGTCCGGTCCCGCTCGAAGGGCTCCTGCTCCTTGGGAAAGGCCCCGAGGCCCAGCTCGCTGCGGCCTTCCAGGAAGCCCGCGGCCTCCTTGAGCCGCTCCAGCGCCTCCCGGCGCTGCCGCTCCCGGAGGGATTGGATCAGCTGCTCCATCTCCGACTGGGCCTCCGCCTGCTCGGCGGCGGACAGCAGCATCTTGGTTTTGATCAGCATCAGGTGGGAGGCCATGGCGATGAACTCGCTGGCGATCTCCATGTCCATCCGCTTCATCTCGTCCAGATAGGCCAGATACTGCTCCAGAATCGAGGCGATGGAGATGTCCTGGATCTCTATTTTGTTTTTGCTCAGCAGCAGGAGGATCACGTCCAGGGGGCCGTCGAAGTCCTCGGCGGTCTCGTCCCGGGAGCGGATGACGCCTGTCAGATGGTATTTCGGTTCGTCCATGCAGGATACTCCGGTGAAGATTGAAAGGTTGTGGTTACAGGCCAACCATAAGCTCAAACTGATACCGCAGCCAGCCCGCCGTTAGGTCCGTCCCCGTCAGGAGCCGGGCGATCGGCAGGGTCAGCGCGTAGATGCCCCGGATCAGACCGCCCCGGAGGAAGGTCAGAGGGCCGTCCAGCCAGCCAAGGAACAGCAGGCCCATCAGGATCAAAAAGCCGTAACGCTCATACAGCATCAGCTGGCGATAGATCCGTTCCGGCAGGACGATGGCCAGGATCTTGGAGCCGTCCAGAGGGGAAATCGGGATCAGATTAAAGATCGCCAGGCCGGTATTCAGCACGAAGTTGATGGCGAAAAACAGATAGACGTAATACCGGAAGTTATGGATGCCGATGGTCCCGGCATAGAACTTCTCATAAAATTCGATCCCGGAGATCTCCATCAGCAGGCCGAAAATCAGGGCCAGCAGAATGTTGGAAATCGGGCCGGCCGCGGCAGTCAGGGCCATGCCCACCTTGGGGTTCTTGATTTTTGTCATCCGATAGGGGTTCACCGGCACAGGCTTGGCCCAGCCGAAATGGGCCACCACCATCATCAAAAAGCCGAAGGGATCCAGATGGTGCAGGGGGTTCAGGCTGATGCGGCCCTGGCGTTTGGCGGTGTCGTCCCCCAGCCAATAGGCCGACAGGCCGTGGGCGCTTTCGTGGACGCAAATCGCGATCAGCGCCGCCACCGCATACATGGCCCATTGTATGATCCGATCCAGGTCGATGCCCCGGAACCATTGATTCAATGCGTTCATGGTTTTCTCCATTCGGGATTCTCATAAAAATAGCTATATTTATACTTGTATAGTATACCACAGATCCTTCGGTTTCGCAAGAGCGGCTTTGTAAATGGTTTGTTAATGTTCGCGCATGAATGCGCGAACAGACGCATACACTGTTCCGACATACGGTTTGGAGGTGCGGTCATGACAGATCATATCGACAAGCGCACACAGGAAATCGCCGTTTATATGCTGGAAACCGGAGCCACCGTCCGCGCTGCGGCGGCCCGCTTCGGGATCTCCAAGTCCACCGTACACAAGGATCTGACAGAGCGGCTGGAGGACGTGAACCGGGGTCTATTCCTCCGGGTGCGGGAGCTGCTGGACCGGAACAAGGCCGAGCGCCACCTGCGGGGCGGAGAGGCCACCCGAAAAAAATACCGGTCAGCCGTTGACAAATGACCTGTTTTTTAGGATAATATTACCACAATCATCATCTTACATACAGAAAAGGAGTTGCCGTTATGGAGCAGGTTTACGTCACAGGCCACCGCAATCCGGATACCGACTCGATCGTCTCTGCCATGGCCTATGCCGCGCTGCGCAACGCCCTGGGAGACCGGGAATACGTTGCCGCCAGACTGGGGCATCTGAACGATGAATCCAAGCGGATTCTCGATCGGTTCGGGTTTGAACCCCCGCTCTACATTCAAAATATGAAGACCCAGGTCAAGGATCTGGAATATGACACCCCTCCGGCTCTGGCTGCCGGTCTCACCGTGAACCGGGGCTGGTCCACCCTGAAGAACGATTCCACCATCGCCGCCATTCCCGTCACCTCTGCGGACGGGGAGCTCTACGGTATGCTCACCTCGGGAGACGTGGCCTCCTACGACATGGAGACCGTGGCCGACCCCATGATTCGGGAGGTGCCGCTGTTCAATCTCCTCTCCGCCCTGGAGGGCAAGGTCCTCAACGACGCCGGCAGCGACATGGACACCATCTCCGGCCAGGTCGTTCTGGCCCTGCCGAAGGGCGCAGGCCAGCATCTGTTCGACGGGGAAAATTACATTGCCATCTGCGGCGACCAGCCGGAGGTGATCCGCTGGGCCCTGGAAGCCAATATCCGCTGTCTGATCCTCTGCGAGGCGGAGCTCAGCCCGGAGCTCCGGGCGCTCCCCACCCGGACCTGCATCATCTCCACGCCGTTGGACGCCTATCGGGTAGCCCGGCAGATCTTCCAGGCCATTCCCATCGAACGGATCTGCCAGACCAAGGATCTGGTCACCTTCCACCTGGAGGACTATCTGGATGATGTGAAGGAGGTCGTTTCCAAGAGCCGTTATCGCTGCTACCCGATCCTGGACGAAAACGAGAAGGTGGTGGGCACTCTGTCCCGCTACCACCTGATCAAGCCCCGCCGCAAGAAGGTCGTTCTGGTGGATCACAACGAGATCGCCCAGTCCGTCCCCGGCCTGGAGCAGGTGGAGATCCTGGGCATCATCGACCACCACCGGCTGGCGGACATTCAATCCGCCAATCCCATCTTCTTCCGCAATGAAATCATCGGCTCCACCACCACGATTGTGGCGGAGATGTACCAGGAAAAGGGCCTCATGCCCTCCAAAAAGATGGCGGGCCTGATGTGCGCGGCCATCCTCTCCGACACGGTCATTTTCAAGTCCCCCACCGCCACCCCGAAGGATCGGGTCATTGCCGAGCGTCTGGCCCGGATCGGCGGGATCGATCTGGAGGAGCTGGGAAAATTCATCTTTGCCGCCTCTCTGGGTGAGGGCAAGACCGCCAGGGATCTGATGTTCACCGACTTCAAGGACTTCCACATCGCCGGCCACTATCTGGGCGTGAGCCAGATCACCTGCGTGGACTCGGTTTCCATGCTCAGCCGGAAGGCGGAATTCCTGGCCGAGATGGAAAAGTCCCGGGCGGAGAAGGCATACGACATTATGATCATTATGCTCACCGACGTGCTGCTGGAGGGCACCCAGATCATCTTCCTGGGCAACCCGGACGACATCGCCCAGGCCTTCGGGGTGGAGCCCAAGGACAACACCCTGTTCCTGCCCGGCGTGATGAGCCGGAAAAAGCAGGTCATTCCCATGCTTTCCGCTCTGTGGGGCTGATTGCGCAAGAAAACACACAGGCCCCGGACGCCTTTGCGTCCGGGGCCTGTGTGTTTTCTTTCTCCTTTATCGCTCCATCATCAGCTCGATGATTTCTTTATCGGTCTGCTCCATGCCGCAGCGAGCCAATCTGCCCACGGCGGCGATGGTGTTCTCCACGCCGGTCTTCACGATGCCGTCCCCGCCGAAGAACTGGTTGCCGTCCTCGTACATGGCCAGGCCCAGCAGGCCCGCGTCCACAGCGGCGGCAATCTTGGCGGCGCAGCTGGCCTTGGCCCCATCGCATATAATGCCGGAGGTGACCGCCACGGCGTTGACCACGGTATGGGCGATCATTTCGAACCGGCCGCCCTTGAGATAGGCGAGGCCCGCGCCCGCACCCACGCCGGCGCTGACCGCCCCGCAGTAGGCGGAGAGCCGGCCGATGCCGGTTTTCAGATGGGTGGTGATCAGATTGGATACGCACAGGGCCCGCAGCAGCTCCTCATGGGTCTTGCCGGTCTCCCGGGCGTAAACGATGACGGGAACAGAGGCGGTGATGCCCTGGTTGCCGGAGCCGGAATTGATGACCACCGGCAGCTCGCAGCCGTTCATCCGGGCATCGCTGCCGGCGGCTGCCCAGGCCCGCATCTTGTAGTTGATGTCGTTCTCTCGTCCCCGGAGGACGGTTCTGCCGATGTTGGCGCCGTAATTGCCCCGCAGGCCCTCGGCGGCAATCGCCATGTTATAGGAGATCTGCCGCTCCAGCACCGCCCGGACATTCTCCACATCCACCGACTCGGCAAAGTCCACGATGCCCGCCACCGACAGGCAGGTCCGGTCCGTCAGGCCCTCGTCCTGCTGCCGGGTGATTTCCTTCTCCAGCAGGGTCTCCTGATTCCGGCGAACCGTCACCAGGTTGGTATGATAATCCACGATCCGGGCAAAGGCGCTGTCCGCACCCCGGAAGGCGGTGATCATAATATCGAAAATGTGTCCGGTATTCGCATGGTGGACCTCGATGGGGGTCCGCTCCAGGAAGGCGGCCATGGCCGCGATCTGCTCCGGGGTCACCTTGGAGAGGACCTCCAGCTCCGCCTCCGCATCGCCGGCCACGACGCCTGCGGCAGCCGCCGCGGGAATGCCCCGCAGACCGCCGGTATGGGGGACCACCACGCTCTTGACATTCTTGATGATGTTGCCGCTGACCTCGATCAGCAGCCGGTCCGGCATGCCGCCCAGGACAGACCGGGCCTTGGCAGCCGCATAGGCGATGGCGATGGGCTCGGTGCAGCCCATAGCAGGCCGCAGCTCCTCCTTCAGGATTTGGACGTATTGGCTGTAACACGGATCCGTTGGCAGCATGACAGCTTCCCCCTTGGTTTGACTTTCCTCTATTGTAGCCGAAAACGGCGAAAAGTGCAAGAGGGAGTTGGGAGAGATTCGGGATTTGAGATTTGGAACCGCAAATTGTCATTTCGGGCGGGCGGGTTCGGCGGGACGGGGAACCCGTCCCCTACGGGCGGGAAACGGCCCGATATTGTCATTGCGAGGCCCGAAGGCCCGTGGCAATCTCTACGGTGATTTCATGAGATTCCCACGCCAGTGTGCGCACTGGCTCGGAATGACAATTAATTCAATGTTTTGCAAATTGCTATTTGCAAAACACATCAAATTCTCAATTCTCAATTTTCAATTCTCAATTCATCCGTGCGGGGGACGGCGGCCGGCATATTACCGGCGCTGCAGGCGGGTCTGAGACCTGATGCCCGAACACAAAAACCGGACGCGGAGCGTCCGGTTTTTGTGTTCAGCCAGCGCAGCTTCTGCGCGGGGAGCTTATTTCAGGCTTTCCGCAACAGCCACGGCCACGGCCACGGTGGCGCCGACCATTGGGTTGTTGCCCATGCCCAGGAAGCCCATCATTTCCACGTGGGCGGGCACGGAGGAGGAGCCGGCAAACTGGGCGTCGGAGTGCATACGGCCCATGGTGTCGGTCATGCCGTAGGAGGCGGGGCCGGCGGCCATGTTGTCGGGATGCAGGGTGCGGCCCGTGCCGCCGCCGGAGGCGACGGAGAAGTACTTCTTGCCCTGCTCGTTGCATTCCTTCTTGTAGGTGCCTGCAACGGGGTGCTGGAAGCGGGTGGGGTTGGTGGAGTTGCCGGTGATGGAGACGTCCACGCCCTCAAAATGCATGATGGCAACGCCTTCCCGGACATCGTCGGCACCGTAGCAGCGGACATTGGCCCGCTCGCCCTCGGAGTAGCGGATCTCCCGGACGACCTTCAGCTCGGAGGTGTAGTAGTCGAACTGGGTCTGCACATAGGTGAAGCCGTTGATTCTGGAGATGATCTGGGCGGCGTCCTTGCCCAGGCCGTTCAGGATGACCCGCAGGGGCTCCTTCCGGGCCTTGTTGGCGTTGCGGACGATGCCGATGGCGCCTTCGGCGGCGGCAAAGGACTCGTGGCCGGCCAGGAAAGCAAAGCACTTGCTCTCCTCGCTCAGCAGCATGGCGCCCAGGTTGCCGTGGCCGAGACCGACCTTCCGGTCCTCGGCGACAGAGCCGTCGATGCAGAAGGCCTGCAGGCCCTCGCCGATCTTCTTGGCGGCTTCGGCAGCGGTCTTGACGCCGGCCTTCAGGGCGATGGCTGCGCCTACGGTGTAGGCCCAGCAGGCGTTCTCGAAGCAGATGGGCTGAATGCCCTTGACGATCTCATAGGGATCAAAGCCCTTGGCCTTGCAGATCTCTCTGCACTCTTCCACGGAGCCGATGCCGTACTTGGCGAGGACACCGTTGATCTTATCAATTCTTCTTTCGTAGCTCTCAAACAAAGCCATTTTCGTGTCCTCCTTTCTTATTCCTGGCGCGGGTCAATATACTTGACCGCGGCGTCGAACTGGCCGTAGTGACCCTTGGCCTTCTCGACAGCTTCGTTGGCGGGGATTCCCTTCTTGATGGAGTCCATCATCTTGCCCAGGTTCACAAACTCATAGCCGATGATCTCGTTCTCGGCGTTCAGAGCGCAGCGGGTGACGTAGCCCTCGGCCATTTCCATATAGCGGGGTCCCTTGGCCTTGGTGGCAAACATGGTGCCCACCTGGGAGCGCAGGCCCTTGCCCAAATCCTCCATGGAGGCGCCGATGGACAGACCGCCCTCGGAGAAGGCAGACTGGGTGCGGCCGTAGACGATCTGCAGGAAGAGCTCCCGCATGGCGGTGTTGATGGCGTCGCAGACCAGGTCGGTGTTCAGAGCCTCGATGAGGGTCTTGCCGATGAGGATCTCAGCGGCCATGGCGGCGGAGTGGGTCATGCCGGAGCAGCCCAGAGTTTCCACCAGAGCCTCTTCAATGATGCCTTCCTTCACGTTGAGGGTCAGCTTGCAGGCGCCCTGCTGGGGAGCACACCAGCCGACACCGTGGGTAAAACCGGAGATATCCTTGAGCTCCTTGGCCTGAACCCACTTGCCCTCCTCGGGGATGGGAGCCGGGCCGTGATATGCGCCCTTGGCAACCGGGCACATGTGCTGGACTTCGGTAGTATAGATCATAAAGCAACTGTCCTTTCTGAATGGTACAGAATGGGCGTTCTACCGCATTCTTGGCGATATTATACAGTTTTTTCACCGGGTTGTCAATCAACCAGATTCCTCTCCGTTCATTTTTTTCAGTTTTCCCGAATATCCCATGCATAATCCCGATTATTTTATGAATCTTCACAAGTAGAATCCGGCTGTTTTTTTCAAAAAAGGCTTGTATTCTTTCTGAATTTCGAGTATAGTAGATTGGATTATTATGGAGGTAACTTCAACATGAAAAAATACAACGTCTGCGTGCTCTTCGGCGGCGTTTCGCCGGAGCATGAGGTTTCCCTGCGGTCCGCGGAATCCGTGCTGAACCACATGGACCCCGAAAAATACAACATCTATCCTGTCGGCATCACCAAGGAGGGCAACTGGATCCTCTTCGGCAGCTCCGACTATTCTCAGCTGCCCGGCAACGAGTGGCTCCACTGCCCGGAAAACCGTCGGGTGGTCTTCTCCCCGATTCGGGGGCAGGGCCTGCTGATCTTCGATGGCGACACCGTTTCCCACGCCCACATCGACGTGGTCTTCCCGGTGCTCCACGGCGAGAACGGCGAGGACGGCTCGGTCCAGGGCCTGTTCCAGCTGGCTGGCGTACCCTACGTGGGCTGCCACGTGGCCGCCTCCGCCTCCTGCATGGACAAGTGCATGACCAAGCTGATGGCCGACCACACCAACGTCCGTCAGGCCGACTGGGAGCTGGTGACCCGGCCCCAGCTCCGGGCCCATCCGGAGGATGTGCTGGATCGGATCGA
This sequence comes from Oscillospiraceae bacterium, assembly GCA_902767915.1. Taxonomy (GTDB): domain Bacteria; phylum Bacillota; class Clostridia; order Oscillospirales; family Oscillospiraceae; genus JAFRPC01. Next base: position 128,306 of record CACXJE010000007.1, read on the forward strand.
GCGCCGCTTCTCCTACCCGGTCTTTGTCAAGCCCGCCGGCACCGGCTCCTCCGTGGGCGTCAGCAAGGCGCGGGGGCGGGAGGCTCTGCTGGCAGCTTTGGAGGACGCCGTCCGCTATGACCGCAAGGTTCTGGTGGAGGAGTTCATCCACGGCCGGGAGGTGGAGGTTGCCGTTCTGGGCAACAACACCCCGGTGGCCTCCATCCCCGGCGAAATTGACGCCGGCGCCGAATTCTACGACTACGACACCAAGTACGTCACCGACACCTCGACCCTCTATATCCCCGCCCGGCTGTCCGAGGCCGCGGCGGAGCAGGTGCGGCAGAGCGCGGTCACGGTCTATCAGGCCATGGGCTGCCAGGGTCTGGCCCGGGTGGACTTCTTTGTGACCTATGAGACCGAGGAGGTGGTCTTCAACGAGATCAACACCATGCCCGGCTTCACCTCGATCTCCATGTACCCCAAGCTCTTTGAGGCCAGCGGCATTCCCTACGGCGATCTGATCGACAAGCTGCTGGACTACGCCGTGGAGGCCTTCTATGAAGCCTGATTTTCTGCTGACCGTCCGGGGTACCCAACGGTACGCCGATCACGAGCCGGAAACCATTGAACTCACCACGGAAGCGGAAATGCAGCACAAGGACGGGGTTCTGTTTCTGAGCTATCCGGAGTCTGCCCTCACCGGCCTGCAGGGAACCGTCACCACCTTTGCCCTGCATCCCCACCGGGTTGTTCTGAAGCGGGTCGGAACCGTCAACAGCGAGATGGTGTTCGAGCTGGGCAGAGTCCATCAGTCTCTCTATGACACCGGCCACGGCGCGCTGATGATCACCGTCCGGACCACCGCCATTGAGGACAACATGACCCTGGAGGGCGGCAGCCTGCTGGTGGCCTATGACATCTCCATTGAGGGATTGGGCATGGGCCGCATCGAATATCAGCTTCAGGCCCGGCGCCTTTCGTCCCAGCATCGGGAAAAGGAGGCTTGACATGAAACATCGGATGATACTGGCTGCGCTGCTGTTTGCCGTGCTTTTCACGGTTCTGCTCAGCGCCTGCTCCTTTGTCCCGGAGGAAATCCGTGCTCTGGAGGACACCGAAACCGCCGCAACCGCCGCAACCGCGGATGCAACCGTCGAAACCGCGGTCCCGGAGTCTGCAAAGCAGGTGGAAGCCCTGCCCGGCGCCCCCCTCTGGCCCTGGCTCCTGGGCGAGGCTGTGCTGCTGATTGCCCTGGCGGCCTTTGTGATTCTGCGGCACAACCGGGAAAAACAGAAATCATAGTCCCTGTTCTGCAGGGTCTCCCTTTCAGCCGAACGGAAAGGAACAGTATATGAAAATCATTCACATGATCTCAGGCGGAGACGTGGGCGGCGCGAAAACCCACGTCCACACGCTGCTGGCCGGGCTGTCCAAAACAGAGGAGGTTCTGCTGGTCTGCTTTACAAACGGCCCCTTTGTGGAGGAAGCAAAGGCCCTGGGCATTCCCACCCTTGTGATTCCGGGCAGCTTGCGAAAGGCTGTCTCCAAGCTGGAGACCATGATCCGGGAGGAGGGCTTTGAGCTGATCCACTGCCACGGCTCCAAGGCCAACCTGGTGGGCAGCCTGCTGCGGCCGAAGCTGGGACTCCCCACGGTCACCACCATCCACAGCGACTACCGGAAGGACTATATGGGGCGGCCCTTTGCCGCCATGACCTACGGGCAGATCAACCGGCATGCTCTGCGGAAGATGGACTACTGGATCGGCGTCTCCGACATTACGGTGGATATGCTCCACGAGCGGGGCTTCGACCCGAACCGCACCTTTGTGATCTTCAACGGCGTCCCCTTTGATCTCCCGGCGCCGAAGCTGGACCGGGAGGCCTATCTGCGGAGCCTGGGAATCGAACCGGAGCCCGGCATGACCGTCTTCGGCATCGCCGCCCGCATCAATCCCGTGAAGGATATGGCCACCCTGATCCGGGGCTTTGCGAAAACCGTGCAGGTCTGCCCCAAGGCCCGGCTTATCATTGCCGGTGACGGCGAGCTGCGGCAGCAGATGGAGGCCCTTGCCCGGGAGCTCTGTCCGGCGGGGACCGTGGTCTTTGCCGGCTGGGTCCAGGACACCCACAGCTTCTACTCCGCCCTGGACGTGAATATGCTGACCTCTCTCTCCGAGGGCTTCCCCTACGCTCTGCCCGAGGGCGCCAGCCGGCACTGCGCCACCATCGCCACCCGGGTGGGCGGCGTGCCCAGTCTGGTGGACCATGAGGTCAACGGTCTGCTGTTCCAGCCCAAGGATGTGGACACCCTGGCGGAATATATGATCCGCCTGGCCAAGGATCACGATCTGATCCGGACCTACGCCGACCGGATCTACGAAAAGACCCGGGAAAAGTTCTCCGTGGACGCCACGGTGGCCCGGCAGAAGGAGATCTACGCCACGATCCTTCGCCGCTTCGCCCGCCAGAAGAGCCGGAAAAAGGACGGCATCATGATCTGCGGTGCCTACGGCAAGGGCAACTCCGGCGACGAAGCCATTCTGGGCTCCATCGTATCCCAGCTTCGTGCGAAGGATCCGGACGTTCCCATCTACGTCACCTCCCGCTCTCCCAAGCAGACGGCCCACGACGTCCGGGTGGGCAGCGTATATACCTTCCGCCCCGGGAAGATCCGCAGGCTCCTCAAGAAGACTGCCCTCTATCTCTCCGGCGGCGGCAGCCTGATCCAGGACGCCACCAGCAGCCGGTCCTTGTGGTATTATCTGAATTCGATCCGCAGCGCCAAGCGGGCCGGCAACAAGGTGATGATGTTCAGCTGCGGCATCGGCCCGGTCCATTGGAAACACAACCGGAAACGGGCGGCCAAAACCATTCAGAAGTACGTAGACACCATCACCCTGCGGGATCAGGCCTCCCTGGATGAGCTGAAGACGATGCAGGTTCAAAACGTCCCCGCCCGGGTCACGGCGGACATGGCCTTTCTGATCGAGCCCGCCCCGGAGAGCACCGTCAACCGGTTCTGTGCCGAGAACGGCTTGGACAGCAGCTGTCCCTGGCTGATCATCGCACCGCGGCCATGGGAGGGAACAAAGCAGCATTTGGACGACCTGGCCCAGGCTGCTGTTTATGCCTCGAAAACCTATGGCCTGACGCCGGTGTTCCTGGCCATGGAGCCCGGAAAGGACAACCAGGTCTGCCGGGAGGTCGCGGAGCTGACCCGGAAGGAAGCGGCCTGCGTTGTGGTTGAGGCGCCGAAGGACGCCGCTCTGGCTGTGGCCCTGATTCAACGGGCCGCCTGCGTGCTGGGCATGCGGCTGCACTCCCTGATCTTTGCGGCTGCTGCGGGGGTTCCCTTCTGCGGCATCGCCTATGACCCGAAAATCACCGGCTTTATGGACTACGCGGGCCAGGGAATGTGCTGCGACATCAGCGAAGCCCAGGCTGACACGCTTTGTCACATGATCGACTACATGACCCAAGCCCAATCCCGGGGAGGCTACGACGACTGCGCGGCGCGGCTTCGCGCCAAGGCCCGGGAAAACACCGAAATTGCTTTTAGCCTGATCTCCTGACAGTCATTCGGCAAAAAAAGAGAAGAAAAGAGAAGAAACACCATGAAAAAAAGAGTCTGCTACACCGCCTCCCGGCGGAACCCTATGGTCTGGCTCTCGGCCTTGACAGTGATCGCGGCGGCTGCCGGATACATCGCCAATGCCGTCTGCGGCGGCGCTCCCGGTGCCGCAGGGCTGTGGCTGCGGGTCATTTTGCCCGTGCTCGCCTGCCTGTATTTTACTTACCAGCTTTTGGCCAACGGAAAAGAACGGGTCTTCCGGCTGTCGCTTCCCTTCTGGATGCTGGGCATCAGCCTGTTTTACGCCCTGCTCCGGCTGGGACTGGCCTGGTACTGGACGGTTCTGCTGGCCCTGGCCCTGGCTGTCCTCTGCGTTTTGATGCACCGCTGCCTCAACGGCACCTTCGGGGCCGATTGGATGGTGATCGTGATCGCCGGTCTGTGCATGGCTGCCATCGTCTGGTTCCACAACCCCGCCCTCCACGCCCGCTTCACCTGGACCGGCTGGCTGGTGTTCATGCCGGATCTGATCTTCCTGTGCGGGTACATCCTGCTCTGCTTCGGCCTGTCCCACTTCCGGGACAACCGGTATCACCCCACCTGGGGCGACCGGTTTGACGGCCGCCGGGTCCGCTCTCTGAGTCCGATTTCAGTGGTGGGCTCCTACGTGATGCCCGAACGGAACCAGGCCAACGTCTTTTTCCAGGACACCCTGGAGATCACCCGTCTGGAACGGTACATTCGGAAAAAGCGGGAATCCGGGATGGAGGACTTCGGCATGACCGAGGTACTGCTGGCCGCCTACGTGCGGACGGTCTCCAAGTTCCCGGGGCTGAACCGATTCCTCTCCGGCCAGAAGATCTTCAACCGGGACGAGGACATTCAGTTCTGCATGACCGTCAAGAAGGAAATGACCCAGGAAGCCCCCGACACCGTGATCAAGATCCATCTGAGGCCCGGTGACGGCGTTCCGGAGGTCTACAAGAAGTTCCATGAAGCTGTGGCGGAGGTCCGCAAATCCACGGAGCTGGATTCCAGTCTGGACGGGGTCGCTGCTCTCATCGGGAAGATTCCCGGCGTCGTTCTCAAATTCGTCATATGGCTGCTGAAGCTGCTGGACTATTTCGGCCTGCTGCCCCGGTTTTTGCTGGAGGTGAGCCCCTTCCACGGCTCCATCTTCTTCACCTCCATGGGCTCGCTGGGCATTCCCCCGGTCTACCACCATCTGTACAACTTCGGCAACCTGCCGATCTTCCTGGCCTTTGGCAAGAAGTACCGCAAAACCGAGCTGGACGAGGCCGGTCAGCCCATCCAGAAACGGTACATGGACTATGCCTTCAACGTGGACGAGCGGACCGTGGACGGCTTCTACTACGCCACCACCATCAAATACTTCCACAAGCTCCTGCTCCATCCCGAGCGTCTTGACGATCCGGAAATGGAGATCAACCGGGATATCCCGTAAGGATCCGGCATCAGGCAATCGGTGTAAGCCAAGAATCAATGTTCGGGATTCGAGAGTTCCTGCTGAATTCTCGGGGAAGCGGCTATCGTGTGCGCAAGGAAATTACGCCGAAGGTTCCTCCGCAGCGGCGCTTATTCAACGTCCGCTGTTCCATCGTTACATCACATACGCAAAGAAACGAGGTAAAAGGATCAATCAATCCCTTTTACCTCGTTTCTTTGCCTCGTGTTGCGGCGGGAGGTCACTGTTAGCCCGTTCCCTGAGCCTACGGGATCTCCACCTCGAAGGTCTGCTCCAGATTTCCAAACTCGTCGATGTAGCATACTACAGCGACCATCTTTTTACCTTCTTTGCGGATCTCAGTGAGTCTCAGAAGACCGTTGTCGTTCCGATACTCCAGCTTTCCCTCACTTTCTCGCACCACCCTGGCAAGGCAGAATTCCAGCAGTTCATCGCTGTCAGAATAGCCCTCCATCATATTATGGATCGCCTTGAGGTTTTCCTCATAATCCATTGATGTATGGAACCATCCGTCCTCAAGCTCCTTTGCATTAATGAATCTTGTGCCGGAACCTGCCATCATCATAAACTCCAGCGGCGTTTCCAGCAGAAAGCTGTGGATGTAAATTACGTTATAGCTTGCGTAGAAGGCGTCTGTATCGTCAAACAAATCCTCGGCCAGGGACGGCAGAACGGTCTGGGTGCAGCGTTGGACGTATTCCGTATTCTTCGCATCCTCCCGATCAAAAAAGCGGGGATAATAGTCGATCATGTCCTGCCAGGAGACAGCAAAAAACTGATACATAGACGGCGGAACACCCACATCCCAGGTGGAATCAAACATGTAATACTGTCCGTCCAGCGCCGCCATATTCCAGATATGACTGCCAACGTCCAGCTGGCCCTTGACGCCGACACTGCCGCTGACCGTGATGCAGTCCAGCCCAGCCAGATTGAACAGATAATACAGGCTCTCCGTAAAGCCGGAGCAGACGGTCTCATGGTTGATCAACGTATCATAGAGCAGGACCCAGTCTGTCTTATAATACATGCCCGCCCGCTCGTCATCATCAAAGTATTCCACGTTTTCGGTAAGCCAACTGTAGAGATACATCGCTTTCTGGTAATCCGTGTAGTCCTTTGGCATCCCGTCCACCAGGTCACGGGCTGCATCCAGGCCCTGTTGACAGCGGTCCCAGGTCTTTTTCAGTGAGGAAAATGTGTACGCCACCTGCAGATAATTCAGTGTTCCTCCGTCCTCCAGGTCGAAGGATTTCACGTTCAAAGCGGTGGGCCAATAGCCGTTGATCGGGAAAAGCCCGGGCATCCGGTCGATGTCTACGCCGTTGAGCTCGGTGGAAGGGAAGCAGAATTTGGGGCAGCCGTTATTGAGTGCATAAGTGATTGCGGCTTCGAAGACCTCCATGTCTCCCGGCAGCTCCTCGTCAAAAAAATGCGTCCGGGAAATGGGCGGCGCGGTCTCCACGTAGGTCATCAGCTCCTCAATGGGCAGAATCTCCGCATAAGGCTTCCCGTCCTCATCCAGCCGGTAGAAAGCAACGGCGTCATCTGTCAGGTACTCCTTCGGCGCATCCGGCCAGCGGAAGGCTGTTTTCAAAGAGATCGGATGCCGATCCTCCTCCGGCGCCTCCACAGGTTCCGACGTATCCGAGGGCTTCTCTGTTTCCCCAGGTTCCGGCGCGGTCTCGCTTTCCGTCAGCGTCTCAGCTTCCAGGGCACCGGTTGTCTCCGGGTCAGAGGATGTCGACGAAAGCGGGACCTCGGACCGAGTCTCATCGGCCCCGGAGTATCGGCTTCCTGCCACGCTGCAGCCTGATAACAGCAGCAGCGCAAGCAGGACGCAGCACCATCTACGAATGATTGATTTCATAAGAATTCCTCCATTTCTCAACCTCTCAACGATTCTCTACATATTATAAGAGTCTACAATCCAGAAAAATGTGACAGAGAATCCCAAAAAAACTCCTCTGTTTTTTCCGATGGCTGTTCTGATACACGCAGAAAGATTGTTTTGTTGAAAAAACGGGAACCAATCAACTTTCCGTATAATTGAGCTGCGCCCCTCGCCCCGAAGAGGCCGCTGATCCCGGCTGCCTGGGGCGAGGGGCAGGTATGGACGCAGCGGTCTATCCAAGAGGGACAGCGGCCCGCTACGGGCCACCTTCAATTTTCATCTGATAATTCACCGCCGCCCAGGACTACGTCGCCCAGATAGGCTACGGCGGATTGGCCGGGGGTGATGGCCCGCTGGGGTTCGTCGAACAGGATCTCGGCGCCCCCCTCCGGGGTGGGCCGAAGCAGGGCCGGCTGCTCCGGGTGGCGGTAACGGATCTTCACGCCGCAGCGGATCGGCGCCTCCGGCGCCCGGCCGGAGATCCAATGGAAGGCCGGCACAAAGGCCCGCTTGGAGAACAGGGCCTCCTTCGGCCCCAGGGTCACGGTGTTTTCCGCCGGGTCGATGCGGACCACGTAATAGGGCCGGTCGAAGGACAGGCCCAGGCCCCGGCGCTGGCCCACCGTATAGTGGATCACGCCCCGATGGGTTCCGAGGGTATTGCCCGCCAGGTCCACAAAGCGGCCGGGTGTCGGCGTCCGGCCCGTCAGCGACTCGATCACCCGGGCGTAGTCCCCGTCCGGGACAAAGCAGATGTCCTGACTGTCCGGCTTTTCGGCATTCACAAAGCCGTGCTCCGCCGCCAGGGCCCGGGTCTCGGCCTTGGTCATGGCCCCCAGGGGGAACCGGGTGTGGGCCAGCTGGGTTTGGGTCAGGGTATAGAGCACATAGCTCTGATCCTTGTCGGGATCCAGGGCCTTTTTCAGCACCCAGCCCTCCGGCGTCTGCTCGATGCGGGCGTAGTGACCCGTCACCACGCAGTCGCAGCCCAACTCCCGGGCCCGCTGATGCAGCTTGCCGAATTTCAGATAGTTATTGCAGTCGATGCAGGGATTCGGCGTGCGGCCGCTCAGATAGCTGGCTGTGAACTTATCCATGACCTTGGCCCGAAACTCGTCTGTAAAATTAAAGGTATGGTGCGGAATCCCCATTCGCCTGGCCACCGCCTTGGCGTCCTCCACGTCGTCCAGGGAACAGCAGCTCCGGTCCGGCGCAACACAGGCATCCTCGTTTCGGTACAGCCGCATGGTGCAGCCCAGGCAATCCCAGCCCTCCTGCTGCATCAAAAGAGCTGCAACGGCGGAATCCACGCCGCCGCTCATGGCAATCAGCGCTTTCATGCTGTGTCCTCCTTATCTCAGGCGACGGCGGGGCCGGTACAGCAGCGGCACCCGCTCCCCCCGCAGGCCGGCCAGCAGCCGGACAAACCGGGCGTAAAAGCCCCGGGCAGTCTTGGTGGGCTTGCCCTCCCAATCCAGCCAATCGCAGGGCTCCAGCTGCAGCCGGTCAAAGCTTCCGGAGAAGATTCTGCCCACCTGCAGGGCCTCCGCATAGGGCAGGGTGCGATAGAAAAACTGGGGATCCGAGGCCACATTGGCCTTGGCGGTGGAATCCGGCATGGTCAGCAGATAGCGGCGATAGCCCAAAAGCTCTGAGGCCATGGCCTTGCCCACCTTGGAGCGGCGGCCGCCGCAGCGGAGGGCCATGCCCACCAGGATCTGCAGCAGGATGCACAGCAGCATCAAAAAGCCCTGGCCGCCCTTGCCGCCGGCCACCAGCAGGAAGATCGCCCCGGCCAGCGCCAGCGCCGCGGTGCGGATCGGATGCCGCCGCAGCAGACAGCCGCCGATCCACTGCAGCAGCCAGCAAGCGCCGCCCCCCGCAAGGGTCAGCGGGATGATCACATACCAGCGCCAGCTTCTGGGCGCCACGCAGGCATCGAAGCAGGCCAGGCAAATTGCCAGTCCTGCAGCCACGGCCAGCAGCCGCAGCACCGTCGGGTTGCCTCTGGCCCGGAAGAGCCGCCCGTTCCAGTAGCGTTTTGTCTTCTCCGCCGCCAGGGATCTGGCCCGGAGATATTCCCCGCTGCTGACGCTGCAGGTGTCGCTCCGGCCGAAAAGGCTCCGGAACACCACCACCTCAAAATCCTTCCGTTCGTTGCTCATTTCGATCTGTCGCTTCAGCAGGATCTTTCCGTTCTTCCTCCGATGGATGGTCAGATAGCCCAGGGCAGCCCACTGAACCACCATCAGATCCAGATCCGCTTTCCGGCCTGTCAGCACAAAGGGAACCGCGCCGGCGTTACCGCCCTCCGGAGGCATGGCCTGCCGTTTGGGCAGAATGGGCCTGCTGCGCAGGAAAATCACCCAATAGGCCCCCGTGAGCACCGCCAGGATCAGAAACACCAGCCGGTCCGCGGCCACGGTCTTGCCTGCCAGAAACCGCAGGTCAAAATAGTCCTCGGGCAGCTTCAGCGACAGGCTGAGGGTCTCGTGGTCCAGCAGGCTTTGGCTCGGGATCAGCGCCGCGGAGATGGTCCCCTCGTTGATCTGAATATCCATATAATTGTCGATCAGGTCCTGATAATAGCCGGACAGGATCGTCGGCATCTCTTCAAAGGGCTTCGGCAGATGGATCTCCGCCCGATAATTGCTGATGGCACAGTTCCAATCGGGATAGAGCAGGGTCACCCGGAACAGCTGCTCGCCGTCGGCAGGCGTGACCGTCTCGGCAAGGCTGTAGGAAACCCACAGCTCTGTGGAGCCCGCTCGCAGGTCCGTGAACCGGACCGTCGTATATTTTCCGCCCTCGGTGACCGAATACCGGCCGCCCTCGGCTGTCACATGCTCGGCCTTGGGGGAGACCGGAACGGAGAAGGAATCCGTATCGGCGGACAGCTCCACCCGAAAATGCAGAACCACCTGGCAGCTTCCGTCTTCCGCAACCGTGCATACGGTGTCCATTGTGCTGACGGAGGTCTCTTCCGCCCAGACAGTCCCGGCCCCGACAAGCAGCAACAGCAGCGTCGCCAGCGTCAGCAGCAGCTTTCGCATCCAATCTCTCCTTTCCGATCATTTGTTTTTTTATCTTACCACAAAGCCCGACAAAATGCAATCCGTCCCGGCGATTTTCCGGCGGGCATCCCGGCCCGAAAATCTTCCATTTTTTATTTACTTTTTTCCCGGGGTGTAGTATAATATATATTAGCCCTTTGGTTGCCCCGAGGGGATACCGGGGCGCGAAGCGAAGGAGGTCATTCTATGAGACAGACGAAAATGCTCCATATTTTTGAAATGCTGCTGATTTGCGGCCTGGGTCTCACGCTGATCCTGTATCCGGGGAAATCCTGGAATACCGCCATGTTTATTTTGGGCATTGCTCTGGCGATCTGCGGCGTAGTTGCGGTGGGGTACTACTACTTTGTGCTCCGGAACAAGCCCGACGCCCGGCAGAACGGCATTCTGGTCTGCGTGGCCGGCGGCGTTGCCATCATCCTCGGCCTGATTGTGATGATCGCGCCCAACGTTTTCAAAAAGCTGTTCCAGTCAATTGCCGGCATTCTGGTCGCCTTCAGCGGCATCCTGAATCTGGTCAAGGCCATGGATGTCAAAAAGGCCGAGGCAAACGCCAACGAGCGGTTCAACGAATGGCCGATCCTGCTGGGTCTGTCTCTCGTCACCATCGCCCTGGGCGTGCTGATCTTTATCAACCCCTTCCGGCGGGAATCCACCCTGGTGGTTCTGGTGGGCGGCGTATTGATCTACAACGGCGTGCTCGGCATTGTCACCGCCATTCAGGATAAATAAGATTCTAATTCAAAGGAAGCCCCTGCGTCGCTGCAGACGCAGGGGCTTCCTTTGGTTTTAGCGCATCACTCCGCCAGGGGCTTCAGGGGATAGTCCGCCGGCAGGTTGGTGCAGCGGGCCTGGGGCACCGTTTCCGCCAGGCGGGCCAGGACCCGCTCCACATACTGGCCGAAGAAGAATTCACATCTGTGGCGGTCCATGGCCAAAAAGTCGTTTTCATCAAACTCCAGCGCCTGGGCCCGGCAGCCGCCCCGGCAGTAGCTCCGATAGGCGCAGGCGGCGCATTCCGGGTTATGGGCCTCGTAGTCCTCCACGGTCCGGTAGGCGCAGCGGGAGAATTCGGAATCCGTCACCGCCTGCTTCAGGCTCATTTGGGCGAGATCCGCAAAGTTCTTCTGCTGGCCGTCGATTCCCGCAATGGAGATGCAGGGGGCCACCTTTCCGTCTCCGTTGATGAACAGCGTCCGGTACATGGCCCGGCAAACGCATTCCTCCCCACAGGCGGGGGCACTCTTGACGGCAGAAAACTGATAGTCATAGCTGCCCTTGTGCAGGGAGATCATCCGGTTCAGAAACAGGTCAATGGGCATTCCGTCCTCGAAGAAATGGGGAAGGTACTCCAGATAGGTCTCAAAAACCTCTCTGTGGGTGATGTTGAAATCCTGCCCGTACTGCCGCCATTCCCCGAAATTCAGCATCCGATTGATAATGGCGCTCTGGGCGCCCACGGAGGCCAGCCGGTTGATGGATTCCCGCAGCACGCCCCTGTTCAGCCGGTGCATGGTGAAGGCGCTCCCGGTTTTGAACCCCCGCTTGGCCAGAAGCTCAAACTTGCCCATCAGCATCTTTTCCGCGCCTTCCATGCCCCGGAGCCAGTCATGCCAGCCCACGCCGTCAAAGCTCATAAAAAAGGTGGGCTTCAGACCCCGGTCCTCCAGCTGGTCCAGAAGACGATCATTGACCAGGGCGCCATTGGAGGAGATGCTTTTCAGATGAATCCCGTTTTTCACCAGCTCATCCACGAGCTCCATGAAATCAGATCGAATCAATGCCTCTCCGCCGGTCATCGAAACCGCCTGCAGGCCGATCTCCGCCATCTCCCGGATGATTCTTTTGCAATCCTCCGTGGAAAGCTCTCCGAATCTGGCGCCGGGGGCGGAAAGAAAGCAGTGCTTGCACTTGAAATTACACCGGCCGGTCACCGCCCAGTTCGCGCTCAAAATCAGATGATTGTCGTATTGCCGGAAGCCTTCGGCCGGCGCACCGTAGGCGCAGCGCTCCAGACAGCCCTGCTGCTCCAGCTTTCCCGCGGCAGACCGGATCTGCTCCGGCACAATGGGAAGATTGAAATTCACCCTTCCGTTTGCCAGATCGGCGGCCGCTTTCCGCAGGCCCTCAAGGCGGACGTAGGTCAGGCTCCTCCGGTCAACGATCGCCGCAGCCAGATCGGACCAGCCCCCATAGGTGCGGTTTGGCGCGATGCGGTAATACAAGGCGTCCGCCGCTTCGGGATGCATGGCCCGGGTTGCCAGCTCAAGCGCTTTGATGTTCATAGTGGACGGTCTCCTTTCCGCAGAGCTCTGCAGAAATTAAGAAAGGCCTGAAACTACGTTCAAGCCTTGAATTGTTTTCTTTAGGGGCCCGGTATGTCCGGGCCCCTACTGCTTGTGTGAAGGATTATCTTAGTGGCCGTCGGTGGGGCAGACGTCTTCGGGCTCGCTCACAGTCTCGCTGGGCTCATCTCCGCCTTCGCCGGACGCAGTCAGAATGTCCTCCAGTTCAAATTCCACCAGGTTCAGGATGGGCTTCTCAAACATAGTCGCAATCTCCTTTCTTGGTATTATGTCATCTGCTGGTGCAGATCGGCAACATAGGTATTTCCGTCGGCCCCGGAGGATCGACGGCTTGACAGAATCAAAGCCCATTGAGATGGGCGTAATCATACTTTTTGACTCTATCCTATTTGTTCGACTTTACTATAGCAAATTCCAACCCGGATTTCAAGATTTTTTTCTTGTTGTTTCTGTAAATTTTTACCGGCCCTCGGATTATACTGGATCCGTTCCCCGCTGGGGCATCATCACTTTCTCTTCCGGGAGGGACTCTTCGATGGATTTCCGCACACGGTTTTCGGCCTTTTTGCGCCGGATCCGGCTTTCTGAGGTCAACATTTATGCTGCCTATGCCTCGTTTTTTATCGTTCTTTCCATGTTTCCGGCCATGATGCTGATCATCAGTCTGCTGCAGTACACCCCGATCACGGACCGGGATCTGCGGACCATCCTGCAGCGGATCGTGCCCGCCTCTCTGGGGCCGCTGCTGGACTATATGATCGAGGAGCTCTTTGTGGTGAACTCGGTGACCGTCCTTTCCCTGTCGGCAGTCATGGCCCTCTGGATGGCCTCCAAGGGGATCTATTGTCTCCAGCGGGGGCTCAACAAGGTCTACAGCGCCCGGGAAACCCGGAGCTTTCTCCGGCTGCGGCTGCGCTGTATGGGCTTTACGGTGCTTTTGCTGCTGGCCCTGCTGCTGACCGGGGCAATCCGTCTGGCAGGCCGGGATCTGATCACCTCCCTGGAGCCCTCCCCCGTCCCGGCGGCCCGGATCCTGCTGCGGATCATCCGGCTTCGGACCCTGATCACGGTGCTGCTGCTGAGCCTGGTGTTCCTGGGCCTCTACTGCATTTTCCCCAATCGGGCAGTCCGGGCTGTCTCCGCCCTGCCCGGGGCGTTTTCCAGCGCGGTGCTGTGGGTGGTCTTTTCCCGGCTGTTTTCCCGGTACGTGGATCGGTTTGGGAACTATTCCTTATATTATGGGAGCCTTTCCGTGATGGCTCTGGCCATGCTCTGGATTTACAGCTGCATGTACCTGCTGCTCTGCGGCGGCCTGTTGAACTGCGAGCTGGAGCGGCTGCGGCGGCGAAAAGGCTTCTGCGCAGAAAAATAGGCCTTTACCTTTTTGCAAAAATCCTGTAGAATAGGAGGGAATCATACAAGGCAGGTACGACACATGACTGAGGCATTCACTGAAAGATTTCTCACTGCCCGGCGGGAGCTGATCCGGCGGGAGTTTTCCGATCTCAACGAAAGGCAGCGGGAGGCTGTCCTCACCACAGAGGGCCCTCTGCTGCTATTGGCCGGCGCAGGCTCCGGCAAAACCACGGTGCTGATCCATCGGATCGCCAATCTGATCCGCTTCGGCTGCGCCTCCGATTCCCGGGAGTGCCCGGACTGGATCACGGAAGCCGACGTGGAACAGATGGAGCAGGCGCTGCGGCTTCCGGGACCCATGACGCCGGAAATTGCCGCCCGTTGCGCCCTGCGGCCGGTGGCGCCCTGGAGCATCATTGCCATCACCTTCACCAACAAGGCCGCCGGCGAGCTGAAGGACCGGCTGGAAGCCATGCTGGGAGCCCAGGCCCAGGACATCTGGGCCATGACCTTCCACTCCGCCTGCTGCCGGATCCTGCGGCGGGAGATCGACCGGCTGGGCTACACGGGCCGCTTTACGATCTACGACACCGCAGACTCCGAGCGGGTCATGAAGGACGTGATGCACGACGCCCACATCGACGAGCGGGAGCTGCCCGCCCGGCTCATTCTGAACCAGATCAGCCGGGCCAAGGACCGGATGCTCTTTCCGGAGGACTATGAAAAACGGGCCGCGGACTATCGGGAGCAGCTGGTTTCCCGCTGCTACGTGGACTATCAGCGCCGGCTCCGGGAGGCCAACGCCCTGGACTTTGACGACATCATCCTGCTGACGGTCAAGCTGCTGCAGGACTATGAGGAGGTCCGGGAGGCCTACCAGCGAAAGTTCCGCTACGTCCTGGTGGACGAGTATCAGGACACCAACAACCTCCAGTATCTGCTCACCGCCCTGCTGGCCGGTGGTTATGAGAATCTCTGCGTGGTGGGCGACGACGACCAGAGCATCTACCGCTTCCGGGGCGCCACCATCGAGAACATTCTGAACTTTGAAAACCAGTTCAAAAACGCCAAGCTGATCCGCCTGGAGCAGAACTACCGGTCCACCAAGGCCATCCTGGACGCCGCCAACGCGGTGATCAAACACAACCGGGGCCGCAAGGGCAAGACCCTCTGGACCAAAAACGAGGACGGCGTGGGCATCACCCTCAAGCGGGCCGTCAATGAGGCCGAGGAGGCCAACTATGTGGCCGGCCGGATCTTTGCCATGAAGGGCAGCGGCAGCTATCGGGATTTCGCCATTCTCTACCGGACCAACGCCCAGTCCAACGCCTTGGAGCGGGCCTTCAAATTCAACGGCATTCCCTACCGGATCATCGGCGGCACCCGGTTCTTTGACCGGGCCGAGGTCAAGGACATGCTGGCCTACTTATGGGTCATCAACAACCGGGCGGACAATCTCCGGCTGCTGCGGGTCGTGAACAATCCCCCCCGGGGCATCGGCGCCAAGACCCTGGAAACCGTGGACCGGCTGGCGGAGGCTGCAGGTCTGCCTCTGTACCTGGTGCTCTCCGACCCCTACCACTACCCCGCTCTGGAGAAAAGCGCCGCCAAGCTGATGAGCTTTGTGCTGCTGATTGAGGAATGTGCTGCCCTGCTGGACACCCTGTCCCTGCCGGACTTCTACGACGCCCTGGTGGAGAAAACCGGCTACGCCGCCATGCTGGAGGCCAAGGGAGACGTGGAAAGCCGGACCAGGCTGGAAAACGTCCGCGAGCTTCGCTCCTCCCTGGTGGGTTATGTGGAAAACCATCCCGACGACGCCAGTCTCAACGGCTTTTTGGAGGAAATCGCCCTCTACACCGACATTGAAGCCTACGACGCCAGCGCCGACGCAGTAGTCATGATGACCATGCACGCCGCCAAGGGTCTGGAATTCCCCCACGTCTTTCTGGTGGGCATGGAGGAGGGCCTCTTCCCCAGCCTGCGGTGCATCGGCGAGCAGGAGGAGATGGAGGAGGAGCGGCGGCTCTGCTATGTGGCCATGACCCGGGCAAAAAAGAGCCTGACCGTCACCTGCGCCCAGCAGCGCATGCTCTACGGCCGCACTACAGCCAACAAGGTCTCCCGCTTTGTGGAGGAGATCCCCCAGGACTGTCTGGCCAACCCGGTGCAAAAGCAGCGTCAGAGCCTCGGCCCCCAGCCCCGGCAGAGTCCTGGCCTCCCCTATCCCCCCCAGCACAGGCCCTCCCGGCCCTTCCAGAGCTTCGTCCAGAACGCACCGGCAAAGGAGCTGCCCGAGTACCGCCCAGGCGACAGCGTGGTCCACACCGCCTTCGGCCGGGGCATGGTCATCAGCGTGAACAAGATGGGCAACGACGCCCTGCTGGAGATCGCCTTTGACGGCAAGGGCACCAAGCGCCTCATGGCCCGCACCGCCTCGGCACATATGAAAAAGGCGTAATGATTTACCCCTCCACCGCTTCGCGGTCCCCCTCCCCTAAAGCCTTTCGGCGTTAGGGGAGGTTTTTTCATAAAAAAATTAATGTTTTTCGTTAAAAAGTACTTGACAAACGCAAATCACTGTGATATGATGTCGCCAGAA
>CACXJE010000008.1 GCA_902767915.1 Oscillospiraceae bacterium
AACCGCCTGCTTCACAGAAGCCTCATCCACGCAGCGGGGATCCTTCCGCAGCCGGCTCAGAACCCGCAGCACGTTTCCGTCCACCGCCGGGGTGGGCAGATCGAAGCAGATGGAGCAGATCGCCCCGGCGGTGTAGTCGCCGATGCCCTTGAGCTTCCGGACAGCGTCGTAATCCCGGGGGAAGACGCCACTGTGGTCCGCCATGATCTGCTTGGCGGCTGCCTGGAGATTCCGGACTCTGGCGTAGTAGCCCAGGCCCTCCCAGAGCTTGTGCAGCAAATCCGGGTCCGCCTCCGCCAAGGCCGCGATATCCGGAACGGCAGCCAGAAACCGGGAATAATAGCCCTTCACAGCCTCCACCCGGGTCTGCTGCAGCATGATCTCCGAGAGCCAGACGTGATAGGGCTCCGGATCCCTCCGCCAGGGCAGGTCCCGGGCGTTGGCGGAATACCAGGGAAACAGAAGCGCTGAAAGGGATTCCGGCAGCGGGCCAGGGTCCATTCAAATTCCTCCTTCCCGGGTTTGTTCCAGCCTATTGTAATACAGAAAAGGAAATCTGTCAAATTATAAAAATAATTGGTGCAATTTTTCGAATTATGATATATAATAAAAAAAACATGAGAATCGACAGACCAGAAACAAAGAGGGGTTGCATTATTATGAACCTGAATTATAAGCGTACAATTTGCGTGGGCTTTGCGTTTTTCCTGATCTGCGCCTTCTGGCAGGCCTATGATAACACCATCCCGCTGATTTTGACCAACAAATTCGGCCTTTCCCAGTTCTGGTCCGGCGTGATCATGGCGCTGGATAATGTGCTGGCGCTGTTTATGCTGCCGCTGTTCGGCGCGATCTCCGACAAGTGCAATCATCGCCTGGGCAGACGGACTCCCTTTATCCTGGTTGGTACCATTCTGGCGGCTGTTGCCTTTGTGGGTCTGTCCCTGGTTGACAACGCCCAGCTGAAGAACATCTCCAAGGTCTCCAAGATTGACGATCCTGCGGCCCTGGTGGAAATCTATCAGTCCGAGCAGGATACGGAGCTCCAGATGCCCGACAGCACAAAGTTCGTGCTGGGCAAGACCTTCACCGAGGAGGAATTCAAGCGTATTCCCGCTGAGCTGATCCTGGAAAACGGCGTTCTGAAGGAATACCGGCTGGACGAAAACGGCAAGCCCGTGGAGGACGCACCGGAATATTTGCTGGCTGCCCGCTTCAATAATTCCGAGCGCGACAAAGCCATGTCCCATAAAGAAGGGAAGACCTTCACCAACCCCCACTACACCGATTACGTGGTCCCCGCCAGACAGGCATACGCCTGGAGCACCACCACCCACAGCACGACCCCGCTGATCTTCTTCGTTCTGATTCTGCTGGTCGTTCTGATCTCCATGTCCATCTTCCGCAGTCCCGCCGTGGCCCTGATGCCCGACGTGACCATCAAGCCCCTGCGGTCCAAGGCAAATGCCGTGATCAATCTGATGGGCAGCGCCGGCGGTATTCTGGTGCTGGTGCTGGGCATGGTGTTCGCCACCAGCTCCGTCCGGCATTCTCTTATGAGCTACACCGGCTATTTCGGCGTGATCGCCGGGATCATGCTGCTGTCGCTTCTGATCTTCAAGCTGACGGTGAACGAGCCCCGGTTCGTCCGCCAGATGGAGCAGGACAGCGCCAGGTTCGGCATCGACGAGGGCGGGGAGGCGGACGGCTCCGGCAGCCGCAGACTCTCCAAGGGTGAGCGCCGCTCCCTGTTCTTCCTGCTGGCCTCCATCGTGCTCTGGTTCATGGGCTATAACGCCATTACATCCAAGTATTCCGTATACGCCAGCAACGTGCTGCATAAGGACTACAACCTGACGCTGATCATCGCCCAGGCCGCCGCCATTATCTCCTATCTGCCTGTGGGCCTGCTGGCCTCCAAGGTCGGCAGAAAGAAGACCATCCTGGCCGGCGTGGTGATGCTGACCACCGCCTTCGGCGTCGCCTGCTTCCTGTCGGAATCCACCCCCACCATGCTGATGAACGCCATGTTCGCCCTTGCCGGCATCGGCTGGGCCACCATCAACGTCAACTCCTTCCCTATGGTG
This sequence comes from Oscillospiraceae bacterium, assembly GCA_902767915.1. GTDB lineage: Bacteria > Bacillota > Clostridia > Oscillospirales > Oscillospiraceae > JAFRPC01. The sequence goes on from CACXJE010000008.1 coordinate 2,088, forward strand.
GTGGAGCTCTGCAAGGGCGGCAACGTGGGCAAGTACACCGGCTTCTACTACACCGCCAGCATGGCTGCCCAGACCGTGACGCCGCTGTTCTCCGGCTACCTGATGGATCAGTTCGGCATGAACACCCTGTTCCCCTACGCGACGATCTTCGCCGCCCTTGCCTTTACAACCATGCTCTTTGTTATGCACGGCGATAACAAGCCCATTGCAAAAAAGGGCCTGGAAGCCCTGGATGTGGAGGATTAACTCATGGTATTTCTGAAAATCTTATTGATCCTGGATCTGATTGCCCTCGTGCTTGCGGTATTATTCGTCCTGGGCATGATGACCAAACGGAAGCCCAAGAACGGATTCTACGGCCGCCTGGGTGACTACCACTATGCCCATCGGGGCCTGCACGCCATCAGCGCCGGGATCCCGGAAAACTCCCTGCGGGCCTTCCGGCTGGCCGCCAACAACGGCTTCGGCGCGGAGCTGGACGTCCACATGAGCCGGGACGGCCGCCTTGTGATCATGCACGACGAAAACATGAAGCGCACCACCGGCGTCAACGCCAACATCGGCGCTGTGACCACCCAGGTGCTGAGCCAGCTGACCCTGGAGGGCACCAAGGAGAAGGTGCCCTATCTGGAGGAGGTTCTCCCCCTGTTTGTGGGCAAGACCCCGCTGCTCATCGAGCTGAAGTCGGAAAACAACAACCACGTGGAGCTCACCAGAAAGGTGACCAACCTGCTCAAGCAGTATCCGGACCTGGATTATATGATCGAATCCTTTGATCCCCGGGTGCTTCGCTGGCTGAAAAAGCACCGCCCCGACATCGTCCGGGGCCAGCTTTCCTGCGACTTCTTCAAGGAACCCAAGGAGCTGAATATTTTCCAGCGGTTCTTCCTGACCAATATGCTGTTTAACTTCCTTACGAAGCCGGATTTTATCGCCTACAAGTATGAGGACCGCTACAGTCTGGCTCCCGGCCTTTGCAAAAAGATCTGGGGCTCCCAGATGTTCTGGTGGGTCGTCCGCAGCCAGGATGCGGCAAACGAGCTGATGGAGCAGGACAGCATGATTATTTTCGAGGGCTTTGCGGCAAAATAAAGTAATACTTGATTTTTCGGAAAAAACCGATTATAATCACGGAAAATCAACAAAGGAGGCCGATACTATGGCAAAGATTGAAAAGGATACCATCATTGGCGACGTGCTGGACATCGCTCCGGAAACCGCCCCCCTGTTTATGGCCATCGGCATGCATTGTCTGGGCTGCCCCGCTTCCCGGGGTGAGACCGTTGAGGAAGCCTGCATGGTTCACGGCGTGGACGTCGACGAGTTTTTGAAGCATCTCAATGCCTTTGACGAGGCAAAGGAGCAGTAATCACAATTGCGAAGGGGCGCTTCATGCGCCCCTTTTCTGTGTTTTGGAGCGTGGGTTCTATCTATGAGTAAAAGCGGCACCGAGCTGCGACAGGAAAAGTTTGTCCGTATGACGACGACGCCTGTCCGAAAGCTGATCCTGAAATTATCCGTCCCGACGATCGCCAGTATGATGGTCACGGCCATGTATAACCTGGCCGATACATACTTTGTCAGCTCCCTCGGGGGCTACGAGAGCACCTGCGCCATTGCGGCGGTCTCCGTATCCCTGTCTGTGATGGCGCTGATCCAGGCGGTGGGCTTCTTTGTGGGGCAGGGCTCCGCCAACTACGTCTCCCGGGCACTGGGCCGAAAGGACGTGTTCAAGGCCTCTGAAATGGTGGCCACCGGCTTTGTCTGCGCCTTGATCCTGGGTCTTCTGATTGCGGGCCTGGGTGAGATTTTCGTCCGTCCCATCGCCATCTTCCTGGGCGCGGCAAAGGAGGACAAGGCCTTCCTGTCCCCCACGGTGGATTATCTCCGCTGGATTTTCCTGGCCGCCCCCTTTATGACCTGCTCCTTTGCCCTGAACAATCAGCTCCGGTTCCAGGGCAACGCCGCCTACGGCATGGTGGGCGTGGTCAGCGGCGCCGTATTGAACGTGGGCCTGGACCCGCTGTTTATCCACGGCTTCCACATGGGGGCCGAGGGCGCGGCGCTGGCAACCGCCATCAGCCAGTGCGTGGGCTTCCTGGTCCTGCTGGCGGGCACCTTCCGGGGGGATAACCTCCGGATCCATCTGAAACGGGCCCGCTTTACCGGCGAGAATTTCTATCTGATCCTGCAGGGCGGCCTGCCCTCTCTGCTGCGGCAGGGCTGCGCAGCGGTTTCCGTCACGGTTCTGAACCGGGTTGCCGGTTCCGTGGGCGCCGCGGATCCCGCCATCGGCCGGGCCGCGCTGATCGCCTCCTTCGGTCTGGTCAGCAAGATCATGATGATCATCAACAACGTCATCATCGGCCTTGGCCAGGGCTATCAGCCGGTTTGCGGCTTCAATTACGGGGCGGGACTCTACAGCCGGGTCCGGCAGGCCTTCTGGTTTTTGGTGAAGGCCGTGGCCTGCTGGTGCGGGATCGTGATCATCCTGGGGGAAATCTTCGCCCCCACGGTGGTCAATCTGTTCCGGGACGCGGAGCCCACCGTAAAACGGCTTGCCGTCACAATTCTTCGGTTCCAGTGCGCCGCCTGCTTTGTCAACTGCTGGGTGGTGCCCTCCAATATGACCCAGCAGACCATGGGCTGGATGGGCAGCGCTTCCATCCTGGCCATGGCCCGGCAGGGCCTGTTTATGGTGCCGATGGTGCTGCTGCTGTCCCACTTCTTCGGCCTCTTCGGCCTGCAAATTGCCCAGCCGGTCAGTGACCTTTTGACCCTCTGCCTGGCAATCCCGCTGCAGATCCGGGTACTGCGGCATCTGAATCAGCCGGATCGGCCCTCTGCGGTCCGGTCCTGAACCCTTCGGAGGAATCTATGAAGCTTCCCATCTCCAATCGCCTGCTGAAATGCGCGGAGCTGATCCCCGCCTGCGATACCGTTGCCGACGTGGGGACGGATCATGGCTATCTGGGCATCTGGCTGCTGCAAAAGGGCCGGTGCAGGCGGGTCATTGCCTCCGATCTGCGGGCCAAGCCCCTGGATTCCGCCAGGAAAAACGCGGCGCTCTACGGAGTCGACGACAGAATGACCTTTTTGCAGTCTGACGGGCTGCGGGAATTCATCCCCGGCTCCTTCCAAACCCTGGTGCTGGCCGGCATGGGGGGCGATCTGATCTCCGGAATTCTGGAGGAGGCCTCCTGGCTGGAGGGGGGCGCGTACAGGCTGATCCTGCAGCCCCAGTCCGCAGCCAATGATCTGCGCAGGTTTTTGGGAGAGCGGCTCTGGTCCATCGACCGGGAGGTTTTGGTGCGGGACGGACACTTTCTCTATTCCATTCTCTCGGTCAGCCCCGAAAAGGGGAGACTGCTGACCCCGGGGGAGCAGTATGTGTCTCCGGCCCTGCGGCGGGAGCAGGATCCGCTGTTTCCGGACTATCTGGCAAGAATGATTCGCGCCCTGGAGCTTACGGTCTCCGGCATCACCCAAAGCACCGATCCGGCGGATCGGGTGCGGGCCGCCTATTACCGGGCCGCCCTGGGGGAGGTTCGGGGCTTGGAAAGGAGTATGACATGACGGTACAAGCTGTTTTGGATTATTTGTGGACCCTTTGCCCGGCCTCCTATAAGGAGTCCTGGGACAATGTGGGCCTTCTGCTGGGCCGGGCAGCGCAGAATGTGGAAAAGGCCTTGATCTCCCTGGATTTGACGGAAGGGGTCGCAAGGGAGGCCGCAGACCTGGGCTGTCGGCTGATCGTCACCCATCATCCGGCAATCTTCAAGGGTGAAAAGCATATTGTGGACACGGATCCCCTCACGGAACCGGAGCTGTTCTGCCTGGAAAACCGGATCGCCGTGATCTCCATGCATACGAATCTGGACTGTGCCCCCGGCGGCGTGAACGACGTGCTGGCGGAGGCGCTGGGATTGCGGGAGGTCTCCGTCCTGGAGGACGGGGTGAACCCCGGCCTGGTGCGCTGCGGCCGGGTGGAGCAGCAGCCGCTTTCGGCGTTTGCGGCCTTTGTGAAGAAGCAGCTTCGCTGCCCCGGCCTGCGGTTTGTGGACGCCGGGAAGCCGGTTGAGAAGGTTGCGGTGGGGGGCGGCTCCTGCTTTGATTTCGCCGAGCTGGCCCTTGCAGCCGGCTGTGACACCTTTGTCACCAGCGATATCAAGTATCATCAATTTCTGGAGGCCTATGCAAGAGGACTGAATCTGATCGACGCGGGCCATTTCGAGACCGAGGACCCGGTGATGACGGTTCTGATGGCCAAGCTTCAATCAGAATTCCCCGGCATTTCCTGGATCCGCTCCGGGCATTCGGATTATATTCAGTATTTGTAAAAAAACCTTGCACAATTCAGAATCCTGTGATAGAATATTTCAGTTAAAACAAACAGAAGGGATGAAAATTCATGTCCGGACATTCCAAGTGGCATAATATTCAGAAGACCAAGGGCGCTCAGGACGCCAAGCGTGCTGCCGCGTTCACCAAGATTGCAAAGGAAATGATCGTCGCCGTGAAGGAAGGCGGCGGCTCCACCGACCCCAACAACAACTCCCGCCTTGCCACCGTCATCACCAAGGCCAAGGCCGCCAACATGCCTAATGACAACATCAAGCGTGTGCTGGATCGGGCTGCCGGCGCCGGTCAGGGCGACAATTACGAATCCATCACCTATGAAGGCTACGGCCCCAGCGGCGTGGCGGTCATTGTGGAAACCATGACCGACTCCCGGAACCGTACCGCGGGCAACGTCCGCCACCATTTCGACAAGTTCGGCGGCAACATGGGCGCCTCCGGCTGCGTGGCCTGGAACTTCACCAAGAAGGGTGTTCTGGTCATCGACAACGAGGACGAGGACTACGAAGAGGACGAGGTCATGATGGACGCTTTGGAAGCCGGCGCCGCCGACTTCGAGCCCGACGGCAGCGTGTTCACCATCTACACCGAGCCCGACGACTTCAATGCCGTTGCCGACGCCCTGGGCAAGAAGTACACCTTCGTTTCCGCCCAAATCGAGCAGGTTCCCAATGAGTACAAGAAGCTGGAAAATGAAGACGATATCAAGATGATGGAAAAGCTCATCGACGCCTTCGAAGAGGACGACGACGTGCAGAACGTCTGGCACAACTGGGATCAGGACTGATCCTCCGGCTGCGAAAAACCACCCTTGCGAAAAGGGTGGTTTTTCTTAGAGGAAAGGAACTACGATCGTGAAAGAAATCAAATTGATCGCCCTGGACATGGACGGCACCCTGCTGACCACGGATAAGCGACTGACAGAGGAAAACCGGTCCGCTTTGCAAAGAGCCGCGGAGGCCGGTATTGAAATCGTGCCCGCTACGGGCCGGTATTACGACGCGATTCCGGAGCCTGTACGGACGCTGCCCTTTCTCCACTATGCCATCACCATCAACGGGGCCCAGATCTATGATATCCGAAATCAGCGGGTGCTCTCCCGGGCGGAGCTGCCCTGTGAGACCGCGATCCGGCTCATGGAATATTTCGATACCCTGCCGGTGCTCTACGATTGCTATCAGGACAACCGGGGCTGGATCTCGGAGAGCCTCCAGGCAAAGGCCGCCCAGTTTGCCAGGACCAAGCCGGTGCTGGATATGCTGGAAAAGATCCGGATTCCCGTGCCGGAGCTGAAGGCCCACATTCGGGAGCAGGGGAGAAGCGTCCAGAAGGTGATGGCCTTCTTCCGGGACGAGACTGTCCGGCAGCAGGCCCGGGACTATTTGGCAAAGTACTTCCCGGAGACGGCGGTCTCCTCCTCGGTGGAGAACAATCTGGAGATAAATGCTTCCCTTGCCAACAAGGGGAATGCGCTGAAGCTCCTTGCGGACCTGCTGGGCATCCCTATGGCCCAGACCATGGCCTTCGGGGACGATCTGAACGACGCGACCATGCTGCGGGCAGCGGGGATCGGCGTGGCCATGGGCAACGCCACCCCGGCAGCGCTGGCGGCGGCCGATGTGCAAACCGCCTCCTGCGACGAGAGCGGCGTAGCCGCCGCAATCCGCAGTCTGCTTGGAATATGAAAAAATCCTCCCATTCTATGACAATACCCGAAGGCCTGACGCCTTCGGGTATATCAAAAGAAGAAAGGAGGAATGAAAAAATGAAAACATCTTACGTGCTTTTATTATAAAACCCAATTATTAAATTTGTAAGAGGTTTAATATTACAAAAATATTAAGTTAACATAAATTCTAAAATATAAAATTTTTGTGACCTGCTTGACTTTTTTACCAATCGGGTATATGATGTGGACAAAGAGGTTAGCACTCTATTGATGCGAGTGCTAAATGCTGTAAGCGCGCATGCGCGGAAAGGAGCGATACAATGAACGCCAATAAATACACCAAGAAATCCATGGAAGCGATTCAGGACGCTCAATCCATTGCCCTTGCCCACAACCATCAGCAGATCGAGCAGATCCATCTGTTGGCTGCCCTGCTTCGGCAGGAGAACGGTCTGATCCCCCAGCTGCTGAAGCGGATGGGGAAGACCCCGGAGAGTCTGGACGCGGCTGTGGAGGAGCGGATCCGTCAGCTTCCCGCTGTCACCGGCTCCGGCCGTGAGGCAAACAAATTTTATATCGCAAAGGCCGTAGACCAGGTCTTTACCCAGTCTGAGGAAGTCGCGGAGTCCATGAAGGACGAATACGTTTCCGTGGAGCATATCTTCCTGGCCATGATCGACCGGCCGGATACCACCGTCCGGAGCCTGTTCGCCACCTATATGATCCAGCGGGAAGAGGCCCTGCAGGCGCTGATGGAGGTCCGGGGCAGCCAGAGAGTCACCTCCGACAATCCGGAGGACACCTACGAGGCCCTGGAGAAATTCGGCACGGATCTGGTCCAGCGGGCCAGAGACAAAAAAATGGACCCGGTCATCGGGCGGGACGAGGAGATCCGCAACGTGATCCGCATCCTCTCCCGGAAGACCAAGAACAACCCGGTGCTGATCGGTGAGCCCGGCGTCGGCAAGACCGCCATTGTGGAGGGCCTTGCCCAGCGGATCGTCCGGAAGGACGTGCCCAAGAGCCTGCAGGATAAAACCATCTTCTCCCTGGACATGGGCGCCCTGATTGCCGGCGCCAAATACCGGGGCGAGTTCGAGGAACGGCTGAAGGCGGTTCTGAACGAGGTCAAAAAGAGCGAGGGCAAGATCCTGCTGTTTATTGACGAGATCCATACCATTGTGGGGGCCGGCAAGACCGAGGGCTCCATGGACGCCGGCAATCTGCTCAAGCCCATGCTGGCAAGAGGAGAGCTGCACTGCATCGGCGCCACCACCCTGGACGAATACCGGAAGTATATCGAAAAGGATCCTGCCCTGGAACGCCGGTTCCAGCCGGTGATGGTGAATGAGCCCTCTGTGGAGGATACCATCGCCATCCTCAGAGGCCTGGAGGAACGCTACGAGGTCTTCCACGGCGTGAAGATCACAGACCCCGCCATCATCGCGGCGGTGAAGCTCTCCGACCGGTATATCACCGACCGGTTCCTGCCGGATAAGGCCATCGACCTGATCGACGAGGCCTGCGCCATGATCCGCACGGAGATGGATTCCATGCCTACGGAGCTGGACAAGGTCCGCAGAAAGATCATCCAGCTGGAGATTGAGGAAGCGGCGCTGAAAAACGAGGAAGACGAGCTGAGTAAGGGCCGCCTCGCGGAGCTGCAGAAGGAGTTGGCGGAGCATCGGGATCAGTTCAACGCCATGAAGGCCCAATGGGAAAATGAGAAGGACGCCATCTCCAAGGTCCAGGCCCTCCGGGAGCGGATCGAAAAGATCAACGCGGAGATCGAAAAGGCGGAGAACGCCTATGATCTGGAGGCGGCCGCCAAGCTGAAATACGGTGATCTGCCGGAGGCCAAGAAGGAACTGGAGGAGGAAGAACGCCTGGCCCAGAACGCCAAGGAGGAACGTCTGCTTCGGAACCGGGTGACCGAGGAGGAAATCGCAAAGATCATTGAGCGCTGGACCGGGATCCCCGTTGCAAAGCTGGTGCAGGGAGAACGGGAAAAGCTGCTGCATCTGGATGAACGGCTGCACCGGCGGATCGTGGGCCAGGACGAGGCGGTCCGGGTGGTCACAGAGGCCATTCAGCGGTCCCGTGCCGGCATCCAGGACCCCAACCGTCCCATCGGCTCCTTCCTGTTCCTGGGCCCCACCGGCGTGGGCAAGACCGAGCTGGCCAAGGCCCTGGCAGCGGATCTGTTTGACGATGAACGGAATCTGATCCGGATCGATATGTCCGAGTATATGGAGAAGTTCTCCGTCTCCCGTCTGATCGGAGCGCCTCCCGGCTACGTGGGCTATGAGGAGGGCGGCCAGCTGACCGAAGCGGTCCGCCGCAAGCCCTATTCCGTGGTCCTCTTCGACGAGGTGGAGAAGGCCCATCCCGACGTGTTCAATATCCTGCTGCAGGTGCTGGACGACGGCCGCGTGACCGACTCCCAGGGCCGCACCGTGGACTTCAAGAACACGATTCTGATCCTGACCTCGAACCTGGGTTCTCCCTATATTCTCGACGGGATTGACGAAGCCGGAGAGATCACCGAGGAGGCCAGAAAGAAGGTGGAAGCCCTGCTGAAAACCAGCTTCCGCCCCGAGTTTTTGAACCGTCTGGATGAGATCGTCTTCTACAAGCCCCTGACCAAGGACAACATCTTCAAGATCATCGACCTGCAGATCAACCAGCTGAATCGCCGTCTGGCGGAAAAGCAGCTGCGCTGCAGCCTGACCGAGGCCGCAAAGAACTATATCGTGGACGCCGCCTTCGATCCGCAGTTCGGCGCGAGACCTCTGCGCCGCTACGTGCAGCATACGGTGGAGACCATGATCGCAAAGCGGATTCTCCAGGGCGACGTGTCCGTGGGCAGAGAGCTGATCGTGGACGTGGCCAACGGGGAGCTTGTGATCCGCTGACCGAAAATAGCTTAATTCTAAAAAACGCAGGTGGCTGCCTGGTGCGGCCACTTGCGTTTTTCGTTGCGGTGTGGTACAATAATCAGAGATATGAATAAGGAGGGCATCCTATGCTTCAAGATCAAACAACCGCCCTGAAGGGCCTGATGAACTTTCTGAAAAACAGCCCCACCTGCTTCCATGCTGTGGATCAGCTCCGCGGCATGCTGGAGGAGGCCGGCTTTGCAAAGCTTCCGGAGTCTCAGCGCTGGACCCTGCAGCCCGGCGGAAAATATTATACGGTTCGCAACGGCTCCAGCGTGATCGCCTTCCGGATCGGCAGCGCATTGGAGCAGCCCGGCTTTACTGTGACCGCCTCTCACAGCGATTCTCCCTGCTTCAAGATCAAGGAAAACGCGGAGATCAACGTGCGCGGTCATTATATGCAGCTGAACACCGAGGGCTACGGCGGCATGATCTGCTCCACCTGGCTGGATCGCCCGCTCTCTGTGGCCGGCCGTGTGCTGGTCCGGGAAACCGCTGAGGACGGCAAGGAAAAGCTGGTCACAAAGCTGATCGACTTTGACCGGGACCTGGTGATGATCCCCAACGTGGCGATCCACATGAACCGGAAAATCAACGACGGCTTCACCTTTAACAAGCAGATCGACATGATCCCCCTCTTTGGCGGCGCCGACGTGGAGAAGGGCGAATTCCGGGCCATGGTGGTGGAGCAGGCCGGCGTGAAGCCCGAGGACGTTCTGGGCAGCGACCTGTATCTGTACAACCGCATGGCCCCCACCGTCTGGGGCGCCCATAACGAGTATATCTCCTCCGGCAAGCTGGACGATCTGGAATGCGCCTACGGCACCCTGCTGGGCTTCCTGAAGGGCAGCAACGAAAAGAGCATCCAGGTTTACGCCTGCTTCGACAACGAGGAAGTGGGCTCCGGCACCAAGCAGGGTGCGGATTCCACCTTCCTGCAGGACGTTCTGTATCGGATCGTGCGGGGGCTCGGTATGGACGACGAGGACTATCGCTGCATCCAGGCCAGGAGCTTCATGCTCTCCTGCGACAACGCCCACGCGGTCCATCCCAACCATCCGGAGAAGACCGACGTTGCCAACTGCACCTACATGAACGAGGGCATTGTCATCAAGTCCCATGCCGGGCAGAAGTACACCAGCGACGCGGTTTCCGTGGCCGTGTTCCGGGGGATCTGCGAGAAGGCCGGCGTCCCGGTGCAGTTCTTTGCCAACCGTTCCGATGAGGCCGGCGGCAGCACCCTGGGCAACATTGCCATGGCCCATGTGTCCATGAACACCGTGGATCTGGGCCTGGCCCAGCTGGCTATGCACAGCGCCTACGAGACCGCCGGCGTCAAGGACCTGGGCTATCTGGCCGAAGCCAGCGCCGCCTTCTACAGCACCCATCTGGTTCCCGACGAAGCCGGTGTACTGCGGCTGGAGGCCTGAATGTCAATGCTGACAAAGCTCACCGCCGAACAGATGCAGACCTCGACCTGGTCCGGCGGTACAACCACACAGATTTGCATTTACCCCCGGGAGGCAAAATACGCGGATCGGCAGTTCCTCTGGCGGATCAGCTCCGCCACTGTGGACCTGGCAGAATCGGACTTCACCCCGTTGCCGGATTACGACCGGTATATCTCCACCCTGCAGGGGGAGATCGAGCTGACCCACGGGCAAAAGCCCTCCATCCGGTTAAAGCCCTATGAAATACACGGGTTTTCCGGGGCGGAGGACACCCATTGTGTGGGAACCTGTCGGGATTTCAATTTGATGCTGCGCCGGGGTGCGGCGGAAGGTTCCATGGAAGCCCTGATGCTCTGCGGTGAACGGATCCTTCCCGCCGGCAGCGGCAGGGGAGAGACCCTTGTATATTGCGCCGCGGGCAGCTGCCGGGTTCAGGCAGGGGATACCGCCCTTTCTCTTGCCCCCGGCGAGGCAGCCCTGGCAGACAATTGTATGATTCTCAGGGTAACCGGTGAAAACGCTGCCTTGATGATCTGCAACATGCTCGAAACGCAGCGGCAGAAGTAACTGATACAACTGGAGGTCTATTATGGACTGGGAAAAACTCCAAGGCTTGTTTTTGGACGTGGGTGTCTCCATGATCCGCAGCGGCGGTGAGACGCACCGGGTGGTGGATACCCTCTACCGCCTTGCCTCAAGCTACGGGTTCTCGGAAGTGAACTTCTGGGTGGTGCCCTCCAATATACAATCCACGCTGACGGATCCGGCGGGGAACCGGATCACGCAGATCCGCAACATCCGGGGCTCCGGGATCGATTTTGACCGGCTGTGCAAGCTGAACGCTCTGTCCCGCTGGGCCTGCGCGGAGCGTCCGGATTTGGAGGCTCTGCAGGAACGATTCGGGGAGATCCAAAAGACGCCCCCGCTGCGAACCTGGATCTATTATCTGGCGGTGGCCATGGGAGGCTGGGGCTTCGGCCTGTTCTTCGGCTGCACTTTGGTGGATTCTCTCGTTGCGCTGATCGCCGCGCTGATCATTGCCTTCCTGAGCCGGCTGCTTTCCACCAGGGAAGGGAACCCCTTGATTCTGAACTTTTTCATATCCTTTTTCGCAGAGGTCTTCATCATTCACGCCACCCACTTCGGCTTCGGAGAGCACGTGGGCTGTATTACCATCGGCGTGGTGATGCTGATGATCAGCGGCCTCGGCGCCACCAACGGCCTGCGGGATCTGATTCATTTAGACACGCTTTCCGGAATTATGAACATCACCGCCGCCTTTACCGGCGCCATCGGCATTACGCTGGGCATCGCTGTGCCTCTGTTTATCTTCCGGGGCTGGGTCGGAGAAGAAGTGGCGGCGGCGCCGGGCTTCTGGATTCAGATGCTGTTCGGCACCGTGGCCTGTGTCGGCTTTGCGATCTGGTTCCGGGTCAGAGGGCTCAATATTCTGTTTTGCGCCATTGGGATTTTTCTCACCACCGGCGTCTATCTGCTGCTGTTCCGGCTCATTCCCGACGTTTTCCTTGCCACCTTGATCGCCGCGGCCTTCTGCGGGCTCTATTCCCAGGTCATGGCCCGCATCAATAAAACGCCGGCCACTGTGTTTTCTACGATCTGTATTCTGACCTTGATCCCCGGATCCTCGCTGTATTACACCATGAACGGCTTTGTGATGCGGGATCCCGCCCTGAGCCATGCCAAGGGCATGGAGCTGTTGCTGACCTGCTTTGCCATTGTTCTGGGCTATATGATCGTGGAGGTCGCAAACCGATACATTTGGAAACCCCATCGTTGAATCGTCTCAACAAAATCTGTTTATACTGCTTGGGAGGTACCGCAACATGGACGAAAAGCTGATTCAGGAACGAATCCGGCAGGGACGTGCCTTTATTTCCGGCTTTGGCGACGACACCGGCCTGGAGAACTACCAATCCGACCAGGATTTGAAAAAACCCCAGCCGCCGCTGACCAAAGCGCCGATGACGGACCAAGCCCTGGAGCTTCCGAATGATTTTGAGAAGCTTTCCATTGATGGGGATTTTCTGCATATCATCAACACCCGCCGCAGCCGCAGGAGCTATACCGAGGCGCCCATGTCGCTGCTCCAGCTTTCCTACCTGCTCTGGTGCTCCCAGGGCGTCAAGTCGGTTCGCGGCCGCGCCTATGCAACCCTGCGGACCGTGCCCAGCGGCGGCGCCAGGCACCCCTTTGAAACCTATCTGGCGATTCAGAACGTAACCGGCCTGCAGGACGGGCTGTACCATTATCTGCCCATGAAGCACCGGCTGGAGTTCCTGGGCTGCCCGGATGATTTGCGGGGGATAATTTCCAGATCCCTGTGTGAGCAGGATTGGGCTGTCAAGGCCAACGTCGTATTCTTCTATAGCTGCGTCTTCTATCGCGGCGAGTGGCGCTACGGCATCTGGGCCCATGGCCCCATGCTGATGGACAGCGGCCATGTGACCGAAAACCTCTATCTGGCCGCCACCTCCATCGGTCTTGGCGGCTGCGCCATCGCGGCTGTGGATCCCGAGGCTGCAAATCCCGCCTTCTCTCTGGACGGCAAGGAGGAATGTATCTTCTATGCCATGCCGGTGGGAACGGTGCCGGAGGATCCCCAGGGCGAGGAGGAGACCTTTTACGCCTTTGTCCGGGAACAGAACCTGTAAGAAAAGGAGACAAGCTATGTTTGATCTGCAAGTAAATCCGTTTTCCTGCTTTGATCGGGACTGGGCTCTGGTCTCGGCGGGAACGCTCTCATCCTACAACAGCATGACGATCTCCTGGGGCTCCATGGGAACCATCTGGAACAAGCCGATCGTGACGGTCTACGTCAGACCGGACCGTTATACCTGGAAGTATTTGAAAGAGAACGAGCTGTTTACGGTCTCCTTCTATCCGGAGTCCTGCCGGGACGCCCTGATGAAGATGGGCCGGCTTTCCGGCCGGGACGTGGATAAGGCAGCCGCGGCCGGGCTTACCCCCGTGGAAGTCGGAGGCAGCGTGAGCTTCCGGGAGGCTTCCCGCACATTGATCTGCAGGAAAATTTATATGAACCAGCTCAACCGTTCCGCCTTGCCTGCGGAAGCGGCAAAGATCTATCAGAACGGGATTGAGCCCCATTACTTAATTATGGGTGAAGTACTGGAGCTCCGGGATCTGCCGGAGAACCGGGACTGACCCACGGAAGGAGAAGCAACATGACTGAAAAAAAGAAGACCGTAAGCGCCGAACAAACCGCGCCGGTCAAAGAGAAAAAGCCCGCTGCAAAGCGGACCGCAAAGAAGACAGAGACCCGGAAGCCCGAAGGCACACCGGAGAAGAAACCCACCCGCAGCAGAAAGCCCGCCGTAAAACAGGAGCAGGCCGCTGCCCCTGTGGAAGCCCCCGCGGCTCCCGTGGAGCTCCAGCTCCCCCAGCCCCGCAGAAGCGTTGCCTTTATCGGCTCGGAGTGCTATCCCTTTGTGAAGACCGGCGGCTTGGGCGACGTGATGTATGCGCTGCCGAAGGCGTTGATCCAGCAGAACTGCGACGTGAAGGTGATCCTTCCCAGATATCGCTGCATTCCCCAGAAATGGCAGGAGAAGATGGTCTACCGGGGATCCTTTACCATGGATCTGTGCGCCGACGGCCGCTCCTTCTATGTGGGCATTATGGAATACGTCTGGGACGGCGTGGTCTACGACTTCATCGACAACGAGGAGTTCTTCGGCTTCGGCAATCCCTACACGAACCTGGTGGACGATATCCCGAAGTTCTGCTATTTCGGTAAGGCCGCTCTGGCCGCGCTGAACTATATGAACTGGGTGCCCGACGTGATCCATTGCCACGACTGGCAGGCGGCCCTGGTGCCGGTCTATCTGCGGACCCTGTTTGCCGACACCCCGGTCAATTCCGCCAAGGTGATCCTGACCATCCACAATCTGCGTTTCCAGGGCGTCTATAACATCGAAACCATCAAATACTGGTCCAATCTGCCGGACTACGTCTTCAACAAGGACGCGCTCACCCAGAATTGGCTGGACGCCAATATGCTCAAGGGCGGCCTGACCTATTCCAACATGATCACCACCGTCAGCAACACCTATGCAGGGGAGATCCAGACCCCCTTCTACGGAGAAGGTCTGGATGAACACCTCCGCTATCACGCCGGAAAGCTCCGCGGCATCGTCAACGGCATCGATACGACCCTTTGGGACAGCGCCACGGACCATCTGCTGGCAGCCAACTACGACGCGGAAACCGTGCTGGAAAAAAAGCGGCTGAACAAGCGTGCCCTGCAGGAGCAGCTCGGCTTGGATGTCGACGACAGAAAGATCGTGCTCGGTCTGGTCTCCCGCCTCACCAATCAGAAGGGCCTGGATCTTGTCAACGAGATCCTTCCCGCGATGATCGACGGCAACACCCAGGTGGTTGTGCTGGGCACCGGCGACGCCCGATACGAGGACTCCTTCCGGTACTTTGAGCACGCCTACAAGGGAAGCGTCTGCTCCAACATCATGTACGACGAGGGCAGGGCCCATATGATCTATGCCGGTTCCGACGCCCTGCTGGTGCCGTCGCTGTTCGAGCCCTGCGGCCTGACCCAGCTCATCGCCATGCGCTACGGCACGGTCCCCATCGTCCGGGAGACCGGCGGCCTGCGGGACACGGTGCTGCCCTACAATCAGTATATCAACGACGGCAACGGCTTCACCTTCGACCGCTACGAGGCCGGCCTGCTGCTGGACGCCGTCAACCGGGCCAAGACCCTGTATTTCACCGACCGCTGGCGTTGGGATGAGATGGTTCGCCGGGATATGGAAAAGGATGTCTCCTGGCAGAACTCCGCCAAGCAGTACCGCGCCCTGTATCTGGAGCTGAAGCCGTAACAGGATTTACTATGAAAAATATTCTCTTTCTGAACGACTGTGTTCGTCCGGAGTCCCGCACGCTCCGGCTGGCAAGGGAGCTGCTGAAGCAGGCGGAAGGGACTGTGACAGAGCTGAATCTGGAAGGGGAGGGGCTGCGCCCGCTGACGGCTGAAGCGCTGCAAAAGAGAGAGCGGCTGCTCTCCGAAGGCCGGTTGGAGGCTCCGATGTTTCGATACGCCCGGCAGTTTGCCCGGGCGGATGAGATCGTCCTGGCGGCGCCCTACTGGGATCTGAGCTTTCCGGCTTCCGTGAAGACCTATCTGGAGCATATCACGGTTGTGGGCGTGAGCTTCCGATACGACGAGACCGGCTGTCCCGTCGGCCTTTGCAGGGCAAAGCGGCTGTCCTACGTGATGACCGCCGGCGGTCCGATTCTACCGTCCAACCAGGGCTTCTCCTATGTCCGGGAGCTCTGTCAGGTGTTTTACGGCATTCCAGACGTCAGACTGATTGCCGCAGAGGGCCTGGATGTCTATGGGAATGACCCGGAGGCGATCCTCAGGGAAGCTGTTCAACGGCTCCAGGAAGAAGAACGATAAACCGTAAAAAAACAGTCAAATCGGGATTTGTCGGGCGGAAACGCCCGACAAATCCCGATTTGACTGTATCCTTTTCAAAAGGAGAGCGGCCGGTTCTTATCGTGCTCTCATTTATTTGCTTCCTCTGACAGTCGCCGCGTTACTGTGTATGTGTGGCGCTCAATGTGCAAATCATATTCTTCCTTTTCGCCGGTCGGTGAAACAAGCGTCAAAACCGTGTCGCCGGCTTTTTTGAAATCGGCGTGGAGCACATAGTCTTCAAAGCTTTCGTCATACCTGATCTCAACGTCTCCGTACTTCTTATCCGCAAGGTACGCCGTGTAGGTATCATCAAATGGATGTTCTTTTCCGCTCCCCATGATCTCAGTGCTGTATACCGGCGGTTTCACCAGGCTGAGAATTGTGAGGGCTGCAATGACAGCGACGCTGATGGCCACTCCGACTGCTTTTATTTTTTTGTTATGAAAAACAGCCACGGGGTATAGGATCATGGCGCAGGCGCAGAACAGTGAAATCAGGATATACCTCGGCCTTGAAAACAGAAAGTCCGAAAAATAAGCGCTGTAGGAATCGGCAGTCAATAGGATCATCGGCAGAAGGATCAGATAGCCCCACCATTTGCCCTTTTTCATCCAATAGCCGATGTAGCCCATGGGGAAGCAGAAAATCGTCCAGACAAACCAATATTTATAGTATCCAAACAGATTCCACCCCTGCCAGCTGAAGGGCACCTGAAGCAGATAGACCAGCGGCTGGCTGATCAGAAAGAACACAAAGCATTTCAACGCCGCGTCCAGGTTGGAGTTACTGTTCATGATAATGATAATTCCAAACAGAATCCAAACCTCAAAGGTTGCGGTAATTGTATGGAACGAGGTATTCTGAAAGATTGGAATGATCGCCATCAAAGCGGTAAACACACCCGCCGCGACAGCCGATAGGATTAACTTCGGCCATGTCAGATTGACTCCGCCAAACAACTTTTTGATTGCCTTTTTCATTGTCAATGAAATCCTTCCTGTTCTTTTCTCAGCAAGGGAGAGACTATCCCATTGCCGTTGTGTCCTGTCAGCCGGATTGTCATCCCTGCATAGGGGGCTTTGGAACCTTCATTCAATAAGATAGCATAAAGACCCGGAAAAATCAAAGATAAAAACGACAGCCCGCCGAATGGCGGACTGTGTTTTTATTGTACGTTGCACCCAAAAAGATATTTTGCTTTTTTGTGTTATCGAGGGCGTTTTCTCAGTCATAAACCAGAAGTCAAGAGGATGACTCCTGGTTTATTTCATTTTTCAGGGGATATGATAGAATAGTACCGACCTGAAAAGAAGGACTTGGGACATCTCAAACGCTATAAACGTAATTCGCTTTTCTCGGCGCGGCTTCTCCGGCGGGCTTCGCCGCATAGCCGAGGATCAGGTTGCCGATCCCTTCGTAATTGCCTTCGATACCGAGCTTTTTGAGGATCGCTTTGCCTTCTTCTGACTCGAACTCCTCTTTGGCGCGGTGTACCCAGCAGCTTGCAACGCCGAGGTCTGCAGCGGCGTTCAGCATATTGCCCATCACAAGACTGCCGTCATAGAGATAGGTCGGCATGGTTTTGTCCGCCAGAACGACGATCAGCTCCGGAGCGCCGTAGAACGGGTCGATCTCCATGCCCATTGCCGCAGCATTGAGCTTTGCCAGCTTATTGCGGATTTCCCGATCCTTGATGACGAGGATGATGGGAGACTGCTTGCCCATCCCGGTCGGCGCGTAAGTACCGGCTTCGATGATGGCGTTCAGCTTTTCCTCTTCGACGTGCTCCGCCTTGTAGGCGCGGCAGCTTCTGCGGGTTTTCAGTGTTTTCAGGGTTTCCATGAGTATGTACCTCCAAAATAATAATTATCTGTTTATGATCGAACCTTCTCCGCCGCGAAGGGGATATTCGTCCAGCCTGCCTTGAAGGCCTTTCCTTGTTTCACGCACGATCCGAAGCATTTCATCCTTGTGCTTCGGCAGGATCGCCTGCATTGGAACGAGGTTCGACGGGTGCGAGCCGAAATAGATCGTGTCTTTCAGTTCCAGCCGGGAGATCAGCCGTTCCTGTTCGTCAAGAAGCTGCCCGGTCGTGCATTCCTTGAACGCGCCGGTCTTCATATCGCCGTATAGCTTGCATCCTGGCTGTGCATGCAGAGAACCGATAAACAGCAGATGAGGCTGAACGGCGTTGATCAGCTCGGCGGTCGCGTCGGCATTTTCACGCCAGAGATCGGCACCGCCGCAGCCCAGAATTGCGTTGAAGCTGTATGGGATCCCTGCTTTGGTAAGCCGCAGCAGCTGCTCCCTCGCCTCTGCTGCCGTATGCCCCTTGTTCATATAGGCAAGCGCCGCGTCAAGCCCGCTTTCCACGCCGATATCCAGCCCTCCGATGCCAAGATCGCAAAGGCGGCGAAGCTCCGCGTCCGTCTTGTGTTTGATATTCTGAATGGAAGCGTACATGGCGATGGTCTTCACCTTCGGCAGCTTTCTGTGAATCGCCTCCGCGATTTGCGTCAGTTTGTCCGCAGATAGTACAAACGCGTCGCCGTGCTCAAGAAACACACGCTCAACATCGGGACATACCTGCGCCGCCTCTTCTATATCCGCTTCGATCTGTTCCATCGGACAAATGGTGAATTTCACGTTCGGGTACATATAGCAGAACGTGCATTTGTTGTGGCTGCAGCCGAGCGTGACCTGCAGCAGCAGCGAGTTAGCCTCATACGGCGGCCTGTAAACCATTCCGGTCAGATTCATTGCTTTTCGCCTCCGTTCATCCGGGCGATATACTCGTTCCCGAAAGTCTCCATTGCCGCGATCACAGGGTGAAACTTTTTGCCGATCTCCGTAAGCGAGTATTCCACTCTCGGCGGGATCGCTTCAAACTGTTCGCGCTTGACCAATCCGTATTCTTCCAGGGTTTTGAGCTGAACGGAAAGCGTCGCATGCGTCATCTTCGGCATTTTACGGAGAAGCTCATTGAAGCGGATCGGGCCGTCTTCCAGATAGAACAGGATCAAAACCGCCCACTTGCCTGAAATGAGGCTCTGCGCCGTCGCATACGGACATAATCCGAAGCGTTCCTCTAATGTAGTTTGCCTTTCCATATCTCAACCTCACAGTCATATTATCGAACCGGTTTAATTATATGACCGTTGATGTGATCCGTCAAGTACGATTTTCAAAGATACTCGGTATGTTAATTGATACCTTCTCTGAACAAAAAACGCCCTCGGCTTTGGCTGTCTGCCGCTGCCGAGGGATCATACTATAAAGCTTTGCCTTTGGCACCCCTTTCCTCCGGGCCGCTCCAATGCATACCACACGCAGAACGGAAGAACTCTCCCGATCATCATACGGCAGATGCATACATCTCTCAAAAGCTGCCTGAAATCGAGGGGGCGGTAGTTCAAGTCCTCCGGGCAAAGAAAAATATCTTTTTGGTTGCACAACATGGTTGCGGGAGAGGGATTTCGGGTACATAAAGATAGGGGCACCCGAAGATGCCCCTTGGTAGTGGACCGGGGATTGCACCCGGATCGGTAAATCTTTAAGCTTTACCAGCGTATAGTCCTTTGCTGTGTTTTTCCTCTCATGTTGTTGGTACCCACCATATTACTACCGACAACCACTACAACAATCGCGTTCATACCGCACCCTCCCATATAACTCAGCATACTCAACACAAAGCCAAGAAAACTGTACAGAAGTGAGCCCATGTCAGCAGAGAGGTTTCTACGAGCAAAGGACACGCAGGTAAAGACAAAAAGCAAGATAGAAACAGGTGGATGTAATTGAAATCCGTTACATCCACCCGATATGGTTGCGGGAGAGGGATTTGAACCCCCGACCTCCGGGTTATGAGAACTGCGCAGTTGAGGCCGAAAGCCCTTGGAATCCAAGGACAACGGCACTATTATACCATCAAATGCCGACCATTTGCCGACCACAGACAAAAAAACGACCATTTTGGGGGGTAAAATGGCCTAAAAAACCCAAACTGAGGCCAACCGGCATGGTGAAGGGTTTCCTGTTCACCTGCTCTAAGCGGTGTACGCTTCAGCCCTATACCAGACTATTATGCGAACCTCTATGGTTATCTTCTTTACTGCAACGCGTAAGTGCGTGCAACACTCATTCACGCAGTTGCGCTTATATCCTCTTTCGCTACAGGTTCGCCGTCTTTCGGAACACCAGAGAGTCAATGGTCTGAGCCGCAGCCTCGTTCGCGTGCTTTAATGCGTGGCTGTAGATGTTCAGGGTGGTTGTAACGTCAGAATGGCCTAATCGCTGCTGTGCAACCTTTATATCAATGCCGCTGGCAATCATCATAGAAGCGTTCGTATGCCGCAGATCGTGGAAGCGAATGTCCCTTAGACCGTTCCGCTTCAGGAGTTTTTTGAACTTGAATGTCAACGTGTCCGGATGGTAAGGTCTGCCGTTGGGCTGACAGACCACAAGATCGCTGTCAATGAAGTCAGCGCCGGTCTTCAACTTCTGCTCCAGGTACCAAACCCGCTGCTCCCGAAGCATTTTCATCAAGTGTGGCGGAGCGATCAACTCTCTTATGCCAGATCGTGTTTTTGGTTCTTTTACGACAACATCATTACCAACTGTGACACGGCTTTCCTTGATATAAATGGTATTCTTTTCCCAGTTGATAGAAGAATAACGCAAAGCAAGCAATTCTCCGCGCCGCAGCCCCAAACAGATCTCTATGTATAAGGGCAACTCCATATCCGTACCTTTTGCCGCTAAAAGCAGCTTTTCAACTTCTTCCTCGTCATAGGCTGCACCAACGTAACGGGAAGATTTTGGAAGCACTACTTGTCGGCATGGGTTTCTACGAATCATTTCCAACTGTTCCGCTTTTTCTAATGCAGCACTCAGATTCAGAAAAATGTTTCTGACTGTCTTGGGAGAAAGAGGATTCCCGCTCTTTGGCGCAGCTTTGGTAAGTTGGTTCACAAAGCGCTGTACCTGATTAGGCGTCAAGTCTTGTAACCGAGCTTTCCCTAAGAGTGGAAAAATGTATAACCGCATGTTATCCTTGTAGGAGACCTGTGTGGCTGGAGAAACAATCCCTTTGATATACAATTCATACCACTCTGGCATCCAGGCTTCCACCGTAACGTCAGAACGATCAATGTATTCTCCATTTTTAAGCTCATCCAGTAACTTGTGCAAGGCCTTCTCTGCATCTTTCTTTGATCCGATTATCGTCTCATACTTTCTTTGCCTTTTTCCTGTTACAGGATCAGGGGGAAGTTCAGCAATCAACTGAAACGCCTTCTGCCCATCTTTCCGTTTTCTCGGTCTTATATGACCGCTTGCGTGCATCATGTTTTATCCTCCTTTTCCTTGCTCGAATTGTCTCTGAGAAGCAGACTTTTGGGTGCAGGTAATAATACTTGCAAGCATAGCGCGAGCTTTTCGCCCTGTTTTTTCACCAGCAATTGTATCTCGTCCATATTTGCCTCCTTTTCTTGATCTGTCCATCAGTCATCTATCAACTATCTGTCAGGCTCCAGTTGAGCAGAATTATAATATCTGCTTCAAATGGGAACAAAAACGCCGAAATATGCGGGTTCTGGACGAACATATTATTAAGGAGCAGAAAGACATAAAAGCTCCGGAAAGGAGCCTCAACATGGGCCAGAAAGTATATACAAATAGAAAATTTCGACTATTAGCAGAGAATGAGAGAGACAATGTAGATCTCCGGGAATACAAGGATATCATTGAAAACACGATTCAAGAAATAGCACCGAATACAAGAATTACAGTCAGAAGAGATTATTACATGTTAGACTGCGTCACACAAAGTCAGATCGTTCAAATTGGCAGGTTACTGGCAAAAACCGAAATAAACAAACACAGCGCCATCGTTCCCATATTCCGGCTCTTTGAGGGATATGATGGAAAGAGAATCAAAGGAGAATAAAGGATGGAAAATGCAAGCGAAAGAATGTTCCTAAACGTTGCTGAAATACAGGAAAGGTATCTGCCTTTCTCAAAAAAGAAGATCAGAGCGTTTATCAAGAAGCACGTCCCATACAGAATTATCGGGAACAGCATTTGCGTGGAAAAGGAAGCCCTGGAAGCAGTATTAAAATCAAAGGAATCGAATGTTTATCCCACGTAAGGAACAAAAAGCCCCTGACGCCTTCATGACGTCAGGGGTAAATATATTATCTTGACAATGCCTTTTCCAAAAGCGCCGCAGCAGCTTGTTCTTTCGGCCTGGAGGAATGTGAGTAGGCCGTCATTGCCGTTGCAACGGTATCTCCAAGCCGGGCAGCTGCAACCGCAGGGGCTATCCCAAGTTCGATCATGGCGCACATCTGCGAATGCCTTAACGCATGAAGATTGAGCGGGCGGATATCAGGATGACGTGATAGGAAATCACGCCAGAGCTTCGAGATCGTGTCAGGGTTATAAGGAAGTCCGCTGTCGTTGGCCAAAACATAGAGAGCCGGAAGGCCTGAGCGGGTCCGGCGTTTTTTCTCTTTTCGAATAAGCTGCTTCAAGTCGGCGGGTATCGTTATCGTTCGCAGCCCGTTCTTGCTCTTCGGAGGTTTTTCGACAACAACTTTACTGTCCCCGCGAACGCGGTTGTGGCAAATGTGAACTTCATTTGCTTTGAAATCAATATCACTAAAACGCAGGCCGCAGCCCTCGCCCCTTCGAATGCCCGTAGTAGCGAAAAGAGTTACCAGCAGCCGAATTCGGGGTGCCTCCTCCTTAGCCGCTTCCAGAATGGAGACAAGCTCGTCACGCTCATAGTGCTGCGCTTCATGTGATTCACGGCGGGGCAAGTAAAGCCCTTCCGCAGCGTTGAATGTGGCATAACCCTGCTTGACTGCAACGCCTAACGAACGATGAAGGGCCATTTGAATGTGCCGGATGGTATGTGTGCTGAGGCCTTTTTCGGGGTTTTTCGGTGAGGAAACCTGAAGGCCGTCAAGATAATCCTGCAATACGGGCTGTGAGAGGCGCGACACTGCAACCTGGCCAATAGGGTGTACCTTGCAATAGGATAGAAGTTCTCGATAGCCAAACCTTGTGGACTCCTCTACGTTCCCGCAGAATGAGTTTATGAACCGCTCATTCCAAGCTTCTAATGTTATCGATTTGGTTTTTTTATAAGGGGCGAAGGGGTTGTTCCCCTCCGCCTCCGCCTGCAGGCGTCCAGCCTCCTTTAATGCTTGTTGGTAAGTGCCTACTACGGTATGCGATTTAGTGGGCCTTCTTGTAACTATTTTGTTTTCTACAAGAGTATCAAGACGGCCATAATCGACCGTGATTTGGAAGGCCTCGGTGCCGTCCTTGTGAGGCCGAGGCCGTATATATGTATGAACAGACATTTAGTACCTCCTTATTCAATGTCGTCCATGCAGTCCAGATCTTCCTCAGTGAGGTCATTGTTTTCAGCAATGGAATTCCGGTTTTTCTTTGGCGCAAAAGCATCTTCTCTTTGCGCCGCAACCTCTTCAGCCTGCCAAAGTTTTTGCAGACCAACCCAGCGACGGTTCGTCCGCCCTTCGGGCAAACTCAGCTTGATCCCGTTTGCTGTCAGCGCGTGCTGATGCTTTTTGAGCGTCTTGGTGATGCTATTGGCGGTCTGCCGCGTGATTTTGATGTTGTTCCTCTCTGCCACTCCATTAAATTTTTGGGCCAGCACCGTAGGGCTCTCCCTAAGCATCTCCCCTCTACGGCCTAAAAGTAGCTTTTCTACCACAGCGACGACGGGAGAGCGGGCTTCAGCGTCAGCGAGCTGATCTTCAATAATCTGTTTGTACTGCGCAAGGAATGCTTCAGGATCCTCGCCCAGCACGGTCATCACCCGCATCCCAAATTCAGCGAATTCTGCCATTCGTGGTTTTGGGATGCTGCTGAATTCTGTTTTATCAGCGAGCACGGCGGCAATTGTATTAAAGATGGCACCAAGCAGCCTGGGCTTAAGTGTTTTGAATTCTTCCTCGATCTCCTTATCGCCGCGCCGTTTTTCATCAGGGATTCGTTCTAAATAAATCACACAACAGCGTTCTGCAAAGTCCGGACGGGCTGCAATTTCATCGATCCCATTCATAATGAGCTTTGCAATCAGATCAAATACAGCCACATCATTTGTGCTGTAAAGTCTGCGCTTCGAAATCGAACCATGCGTGACCACCTGACAGAGGAGGTCAGAAAAAAGTGGTTTGATCGGAAACTGCAGATTATCGAAGGCGGTAATGTAGTTATTGGAGATCTGCGCCACAAGTGCATCCTCGCGAGTCGGCATTGACACTACTGCCTGTACCTTTGTTGGACTCACCAAGTCAATGATTTGCTTTGATGTTGTCGTCTTTGCCGTGCCTTTCTCACCGGACAGCACCAGCACTGGTGTTTTCAAGTCCGGAATAAAAAAACCCAACAGAACCGCTGCGAAAGTCAGTCTGTACGCTTTCTTTACGCGAAAAAGCTTCTTCAGGAGCGGTAAGAGCTCGGCTGGCTTTGCATCAGAATCAGGCGTCGCCTGGTCTGCAGCAATGTCATTGTGCCAGAATGCAATGTTTTTTGAATATTTTATCTTTTTTACTTCTCCTGCAGTGATTCGGATAGTTCGATTGTCGTCAAGACGATAGTAAAGCCTGTCGTTTTCTTGGCAGATACGGTGCGCTGGTTCACGCCCTCCTTCCTTCATAGCATGTGCGGCCAGGAGATCAGCCACTGCCTGCTTTAAATCGGGCCGTGGAAGAATCTCAGCTTTTTCGAACTGTCGAATGATCCAGAGGCTTACATCACGCCCATAGATGTTGTAGAATGAGTTGCTTTTACTCTCAAGCGTCATCGATGGCATACGACCTCCGCGAAATGTGAAATCTCGCTTAGCCTTTTCCAAAATGTTAAAAGCGGCCTCCTTGGAGGAAACTTCATTTTGATCGACTCCTTGCACTTTTGGTTCTTTGGAAGAAGCAGCTTCCGGTAGGGTACAAAAGCTACCATTTTGGAAGCCCTGGGGTGGGTGCGGCTTGCGCTGCACCCGGTTTTCACTTTGTGATTTCATTTTTGTTTCTCCTTAATAGTTTTTTTAGCTCTTGCGTCGCCTCCTTTCGCGCCGTCCATGAGCCAGTGGCGGCGTCAATTATCTATATCTTATATCTATTTTTTATTATCTATAAAAAGTTCATCTCTCGCGACAAAACCATTATAACATTCAAAAAACTGGCAGTCAACAAAAATGCATATTGTTCGTGTATCTTCGTATACTTGCACAAGACAAAATATTCGCTGGACCAACGTGGAGCCAGTTGGCATCAGGAAATAACCGGCGAAAATAAGGCTTGTGCAATATGCACAAAAAGCGTTGAGGCTGTCCGTGTTGAGCCTGCCCGTTCTTGCCTGTGGTTAGTCATGTATGCAATCCGCGTAAAATGGCACGCACGCGTTTTTTGGAAAAAAGTAGAGCGCTTGATAAAACGCTCTACTGATTGACGCAATCTGCAATGTCGGGTAAGGAACATAGAAGCACCAGCGGGGCAACGAGTACGATACCGAAGTCGTTTGAGACCAGGTAGAGAGCTGCGCCATAGTCTCCTTCATCAGTGCCGATGCGATCTACCCATTCTGGCATGTGGTAAGAGAAATCTATCTTTCCGTAGTTGCGGATTAATTCCAAATCTTCTTTCGTATCGAAAAGAAGGATATACCCGCCGTCGTCCTCGTCCAGGTCACGGTCTGCGCCGTAATTCTCGTCCAATATGCGAACATTGAAAGCAATGTGGTCATATACAGGTTTCAGGATACTGTCAGCATGGTTTGCCAACTCTTTTAGGGTTCCAAGCTTCAAAATCATCAAAATAATCCTCCCAAAATAGAAAAGAGGGAACATCGGAAGATGACCCTCTTAGCTTAAAATATACGAAAACCCCTGTGAACGATTAAGCTCACAGGGGAATCATAGAACCTTATATAGTTTAGAAAAAGGCTATAGACCGAGTAACTGTTTCTTTTTTTCTTCAAAGTCCTCGTTGGAAATCACACCCATATCCAACAGTTCTTTGAATTTTTTCAGCTCATCGGCAACAGAGATTGCGGGAGCAGCAGCCGCAGTTTTCTTTTCTCCGGCAAATTTGTCCAGGATCTCATTCTGCCGCAGAACGTCCATCATTTCACGGCATTTTCCAGCCTGGCCGTAAAGGGAAACACCGGTAAGCATTTCGACACGGAGGACCAGCAGCTTTCCGTCCACTCTGTAGCTGATCTCGATATTATTCTCCTGCTCCATGGATTTCATATCTGTGCCGCTTGCGATCATCATTTCCGCATTTGTGATTTGATGGCGGGTTATTTCCAGCTTTTCAACACAAGAGTAGGGGATAATCGTATCTTCTTCCATCTTCAAAGTTGACGAAGGATGAAAATGGAAGCAGTCCGGCATGATATTCATACCAAGCTCGCCGGTCAACTTTTTCGGATATTTCGGCAGGCCGCCAAGATATGTAACTCCGTACCGGATAATTGCACCGTCCAGGGGCGCTCGGGAGGCCTTATCATCGGCAAACTGCTGTGCGAGTTTTTCTTTTGTTTCGCTGGCGGTTTCTTTTAAGCTGGTCGCTCCCTTTACGGCCATTTCTTTACCCTTGTTCAATAAGTCCTTAAATGCCATTATTATTCCTCCAAACTGTTTTTGATGATCCTACGAATTGTTTTTTCTGAGTAGTCATACTTTGTTGCCAGTTGTGAAACATTTGTGCCGTCGTACTCTTCTACGATCCTTTGCTTCACACAAGCAGGATTCAAGAATCGTACCGGGAAGGTGACCTGTTGACCCTTAAACAAGCGGTAAAGCTCCAACGCAGTATCTATTCCTGTTGCCTCGCTGATTTCACGATATACATTATTCAACAGCTCATTATCAGGCTTCGACAAGTCCATCACCCCTGCGACAAATTTTACCAAATTATTAGTCGCAAGTAAAATCCCATTGTCCTTATGTTTGTCCATAAACCACTCCGTTAAAAAGAAAAATCGCTGTGCAATCAGTAGATCATACAGCGTCAAAGGAATAATATATGAACAAAATCGTGGTAAAAACGAAGAAGAATTGAAAACAAGCGCGTAACCGCGTAATCGCGTGACCACGCACGCACGCGCTTTAGGAAAGAAAAAGTTTTGTTGCACGATTCAAAGTAATTCGTTTTCTTTACTGCCGCCAATCCGCCGCCGTGACGTCGTCGTGCCGACCAAATGCTGACCAAGTGAATCGCCCACAGTTGGCTGACCTAAAAAAATAACGCAAAAACCGAAATTCCCTAAAATCTTGAAAAGCATAGGAAAAGCCCCGGAAATCCGAAGATTTCCGGGGTGCTTTATGGTTGCGGGAGAGGGATTTGAACCCCCGACCTCCGGGTTATGAGCCCGACGAGCTACCGAACTGCTCTATCCCGCGATCTGTTTTCTTTTAGCTCATACAGTATAGCACGATATCGCTGCTTTGTCAAGGATTATTTTTGTAAATTTGTGGGCCGCAGAGGATTTTAATTTTCCCCCGGTGATTGCATTTTATTTTTTCTCGGGGTATAATGAAATTGAAGGATCGATTTGCAAATCATACAGAAAGGATGCCATTGCTATGAGAAACAGATTCCGACTGCGCGCCCTGCTCCTGACAAGCCTTGTTCTGATCCTGCTCATACTGTCGGGATGCTCGGCCAAAGAAAGCGTGCTCCCCCCTGTACCGGTTCAGCCGGGGGAGAACGGATCAGACGCCCCATGGACGCCAAGCACCGACCCGGCGTCGGTACCCCCTGAGACCGAAACAAACGCCCCCACAGAAGAGATCCCGTCCTCTGAGGATCCGGTCATTTCCGAGCCGGACCCTGTCACAGAGCCAACGCCTGCGCCTGTTACGGAACCGCTGGAAACCGATCCGCCCTACAGACCCAACCTGACCGAACAGTTCACCAAGGACGACTGGCGCAGAATCAACACGTTTTTGAGTAATTTCTCCGAAATCTGGTTTGACGACTATGCTTCTGACGAATCAGGAGAGGATTTCGACCTTCTGCAGTACGGCTATCTGCATCTGAAAATCAACGACAACGCGAAGGTGCACTACGATTCCGGCTATTATTACGTCACAAAGGCGGACATGGATAAATGTCTGAACCGCTTCTTCGGACGGACGGTTCCGGCAGGGGAGTACACCCGCTCCTCCTACGGTTACTCGGAAACGATTTCCTATCGGAACGACGCCTTTCAGTATCCGGCGGCCGACGGAGAAGCCTACAACTATTTGACCATCGTGTATCAGATGCAGGAAACAGACAATCAGACCTATTTGGTGGCCTTTGACGTCTTTGAGCTGGATATCGAGGAATATTTTGACCGGGGCATTTCCGACAGCTACTACGCCATGAACTACTCCGAAGCGGTTTCCTCCGGTCAGCTGACCTACGTATATTCCGGAACGGCGGAGATCCGGGACTACGAAAACGGCACCCTCAAATCCTATCAGCTGCTCAGCTATTCGATCAATTGATTGTTTTTCCGCCGGATCCTGCAAGTTCCTGTTGAAATGTCCGGGATCTTGTGATAAACTATACATGGGAACACATAAATCCGATTATCGCAAGCTTATAAAATATTAGGGAGGATGCATCATGGGAAAATTCGTAATGAAGGAAGTTAAAACCGGCATCAAGTTCAACCTGAAGGCCGGCAACGGCGAGATCATCGCCACCAGCGAAGTCTACACCACGGAAGCTGCCTGCAGAAAGGGCATCGAGAGCGTGAAGGCCAACGCCCTGTCTCCTGTGGAAGATCAGACCGTGGAGCCCATCGAGGTTCAGAAGCACCCCAAGTATGAGGTCTATCAGGACAAGGCCGGCGAATATCGCTTCCGTCTGAAGGCCAGAAACGGCGAGATCATCGCCGTCAGCGAAGGCTATAAGGCCAAGCCCAGCTGCCTCAACGGCATCGACAGCGTCAAGCGCAACGCCCCCGAAGCTCCCATCGAGAAAGAGGAAGCCTGAGTTCAGCGCATCACAAAAAGCCGACACAATCGTGTCGGCTTTTTGTGATAGCATGCCTTAATTTCTGGAATAGGTATTGGTGCCCGTCATGGCGCGGAGGGTCTCCGAATCCAGGGGATAGAGGGTCTTGGTCATGTTCAGGGCTTCGATGATGTCGATGTCGATCAGATCGCCGCTTTTCAGCGCCACAACACGGTTTGCCTTGCCCTCAACCAGGGATTTCACCGCGTAATAGCCCATTCTGGTGGCGGTGACCCGGTCTCTGGCGGTGGGGGAGCCGCCTCTTTGAATGTGGCCCAGAATCGTGACCCGGGGATCCAGACCCAGGGTATCCTTGATTTTTTCCGCCACGTCATAGGCGCCGTTCATGGCGCCCTCGGCAACCACGATCATGTAATGGGTGAAGCCGTTGAGCCGGGCCGCCCGGATTTTTTCAATCACGTCCCGGTCAAAATCGATGGTTTCCTCGGGAACCAGCACAGCTGTGGCGCCCACGGCAATGCCAACATACATGGCAAGATAGCCTGCGTTGCGGCCCATGACCTCCACAACAGAGCAGCGCTCATGGGACTGCATGGTGTCGCGCAGCTTATCGATGCACTCAATCGCAGTGTTCGCTGCGGTATCAAAGCCGATGGTATAACCGGTGGAGGAGATGTCGTTGTCGATGGTGCAGGGGATGCCGATCACAGGAATGCCGTATTTAGAGAGCTCCAGAGCGCCCCGGAAGGTGCCGTCGCCGCCGATGGCCACAATGCCGTCGATGCCGAAGAGCTTACAGGTGGCGTAGGCCTTCTTCCGCCCTTCGTCGGTCATGAATTCCTTGCTGCGGGCGGAGTAGAGGATGGTGCCGCCCCGATTGATAATGTGGGCCACGTCGTTTCGTTCCAGACGCTTGACCTCGCTGTTGATGAGGCCGTTCCATCCGCGATAAATGCCGAGACAGTCAATCCCAAAGTTGACACAGGCGCGGTAGACTGCTCGAACAGCCGCATTCATGCCAGGTGCGTCGCCGCCGGAAGTAAGAACGCCGATTCGTTTGACTGATGTACTCATATTTTATCACCTCGCTGGTATTTTATACCATTCTCCCGGAAAAGTAAAGTGTTAATTCGGGAAATCTCGGAATGAAATGATTGATTTCATTTTTTTCGTATGATACTATGATCCCGTAAAAATACTGCAGAATGGATTGAGACCTGCTATGTCCAGAAAACTGTTTTGCCAGATCAGACCGCTCTGTTATCGGATCTCCATGCAGAAGGAGCATCTGCTTCGGAATTTCAAGGATTTGCTCTCCAAACAGCGCTTTGCCGCGGAAAAATCCGGGGAGCCCTTAAAGAATATCGTGAAAAGCCACAGCTCGATCCTGATTCGGAAGCTTCACGGGGTGGACCTGCGGCTGCAGGAGAACAAGGTCACAAATATTCAGCTTGCCTGCGACAAGGTCAACGGTCTGATCATTCGTCCGGGCCAGACCTTTTCCTTCTGGAAAACCATTGGGAAGACCTCCGCAAGGAAGGGCTACAAGGAGGGCCTGGTGATCGAAGACGGAAAGCTGGTTTCCGGCATCGGGGGAGGCCTGTGCCAGATGGGAAATCTGATTCACTGGCTGGTTCTGAACAGCCCCCTCCAGGTGACGGAGCTCCATCATCATTCCGACGCCCTGTTTCCGGATGAGCGGCGCAGAGTGCCCTTCGGAACCGGCACCTCTGTCTGCTACAACCACATTGATTATCGCTTTTACAACTGTACCGATCAGTCGGTGCAGCTTTTGACCTGGATCGAGGATGGGGCCCTGTGCGGAGAGCTCCGCAGCGAGCGGCCGTTTCCGTACCGGTACCGGCTCGTTGAGGAAGACCATCATTTCAGCAGGGAAGGGGATCAGTATTATCGGATCTCCCGGGTGTACCGCTTGGTATTCGACCGGGAAACCGGGACGCAGCTTGCAAAGGAATTGATCCTGGCCAACCACTCCAAGGTCCTTTATGATCCGGCCCTGATTCCGAAGGAGCAAATACGAAATGCAGCTCATTGATTGGATTCACGCCTGGGCGAAGACTGCCCCGAACAGAACTGCCTATACCGGGGAGGGGAGAAGCCTTTCTTACGGCGCACTTTGGACCGATGCGGTACGGCTTAGCGCGGCTCTGCGGCAGTTCCCGGAAAGCAGATTCCTTCTCCGGGGCGGCAAAGCGCCGGAGATGGTGGTGGGGATGCTGGGCTGCCTGTTGGCAGGGAAGACCTACGTCCCGATCTCCCCAGAGCTTCCCGCGGCGCGCCTGGAACGGATTCTGGAGCTGACCACCCCCTGCAAGCTGTTGACGGCTGACAGCAGCCGGATCCCGGACAGTATCTTGATCTCCGCGCTGCTGGAACCCCTGCCTGCAGCGGAGGAACCGGCGGCCCCGGAGAATCAGCCCGCTTATATCATTTTCACTTCCGGCAGTACAGGCACGCCGAAGGGAGTCCCGATCTCCCGCCGGAACCTGGACCACTTTGCGAAATGGATTTGCGGCCTGGAGTCTATGAGGCTGCCGGCGCCCGCCCGGGTGATGAACACCGCAGCCTTCAGCTTTGATCTCAGCGTGGCGGATCTGTGCTACAGCCTGTGCAGCGGCCACAGTCTCTATGCGCCGGAAAAAGATCGGGTCGCGGATCCGGCGGGGATTCTGGACTTTATGGGCACAAACCGGATCGAAACCGTCGTCTGTACGCCGACCTTTTTGAAGCTCTGCCTTTTAGACCCCGGCTTCCGGGCAGCGCAGCTCTGCGATTTACAGGTGGTCTATTCCTGCGGAGAACCCCTGGAAAAGAAGACTGCCGGGAAGCTGCTGGAGCGATTCCCGGCGCTTCGTCTGATCAATGCCTACGGTCCCACGGAAGCCACGTCGGCAGTCTGTGCGGTGCAGGTGACCCGGGAGCTGCTTGCAAAGCACGACAGTCTTCCCGTGGGAAAAATTGACAACGCGGCCTGCAGGCTGTCCATCGACCGGGATGAGATCATCCTGACAGGTGAAAGTGTCTTTTCGGGCTATCTCGACGGGAATACCCAGGGGTGGTATCTTGAAAACGGGCAGGCAACCTTCCGCACCGGGGATCTCGGAAGCATCGAAGGGAACTACCTGTATTGCAAGGGGAGAAGGGACCGTCAGATCAAATGGAAGGGCTATCGCATCGAGCTGGATGAGATCGAGCAAACGATCCTGTCCATCCCTGGGGTTGAAAACTGCGCGGTGATCGCAAAGAAAACAGAGACCGACACAGTCAGACTGATCAAGGCCTTTGTGGTGCTGCAAAGCGGCAACGTTGACCTGCTCAGAAGCAATCTGATCCGGCTGTTGCCGGACTACATGATTCCGAAAAGCATCACGGAGCTGCAGGAAATCCCGACCACCGAAAACGGAAAAACTGACAGAAAGAGACTGGAAAGCCTATGATCGACGTAACGCAGCTATTATACGAAATCTGCGAGGATCAACGGGTGTTTGATCCGGACGTTGACCTGATTGAATCTGGGTTGATGGACTCCTACGCGATGATCGAATTGTTCACATTTCTGGAAGAAAAAGGCATCGAAATACATCCGACCAGAATCGACAGGAATCTGCTTCGGTCCGTGAAGGGCATCGAAACCCTGATCAAAAAGGGCGAAGATTGTAGATAATGAACAAGGAAGCGAATGCGGATGTCGGTAAAATTAGAATTTATTCCAAAAATCGCAGAAACCGGTTGAAATTTCCGAAAAAAAAGATTAAAATATACCCGTGATCGCCGCAAGAAGCGATTGCACTTTTACCGCTTCCGGCCGGTGCTGGGGGCGGTTTTATATTTGTAAATGAACAGCAGGGAAGCCCAGGGGACGCAGCCTCCGTAGGGGCCGATGCCCAGATCAGCGGGAGGGCCGATGTGGGCATACCCGCAGGGCACGCAGTCGGCCCCTACGGGCGCTACAAGCTGCTTAACGCATCAATTGTCAATTCTCGATCCGGAAGGGGATCACCCGATCCTGGTCCCTCCACCTAACGCAACAAAATAAAAATTTTGTTGCGTTTATACTTGATTTTTCGGCGTTCGGATGCTATACTGTAGATAAATCAAGTTCGGAGGCTGTTTTATGGACCAGACGATGCTGCGCGAGTTT
Organism: Oscillospiraceae bacterium; assembly: GCA_902767915.1. Taxonomy (GTDB): domain Bacteria; phylum Bacillota; class Clostridia; order Oscillospirales; family Oscillospiraceae; genus JAFRPC01. The sequence goes on from CACXJE010000008.1 coordinate 35,151, forward strand.
CCGCAGATCCTTCGGGAGTTTCTTTCCTATCACGAGACCATCAAGGGCCAATCTGCGCGAACGATTTCCGAATATGCCCTGGATCTGCGGATGTTCCTTCGTTTCATGAAGCTCGTTAAAAATGAAATGCCCTACAACACCGATCTGGACGTCATTCCGATCAAGGACGTGGATCTGAATTTCATTCGCTCCATCACGGTCACAGATATCTATGACTTTCTCTCTTACTTGGCCAATGACCGCATCGTTCATGAGGGCTCCTATTCCGAATCCCGCGGGATCTCCTCCGCCAGCCGGTTTCGCAAGCTTTCTGCCATCAAATCCTTTTATAAGTATCTCACCGTCCGTACCAAGCAGCTGGACGTCAACCCGGTTCAGGATCTGGAATATCCCAAACTGCGGAAGGCTTTGCCCCGGTATCTGACCCTGGAGCAATCCACAGCTCTATTGCGGGCCGTGGACGGTCCCAACAAAACCCGGGATTTCGCGATCCTGATGATCTTTCTGAACTGCGGCATCCGGCGTTCCGAGCTGGTGAATCTGAACATCAGCGATGTCTATGAGGATCGGATCCGGGTCGTTGGCAAGGGCAATAAGGAACGGATCGTTTATATGGGGTCCGGCTGCAAGGCTGCGATTGACGCCTATTTAATTGAGCGCAATCAAATAGAACTCACCGATAATCGAGCCCTGTTCGGTTCCCGGGATCACAACCGGATCAGCGTTTCCGCGGTCCACCGCCTGGTCAAAAAGCACCTTTTAGAGGCGGGTTTAGACAGCTCCACCCTGTCGGCCCATAAGCTGCGGCACACCGCGGCTACCCTGATGCTTCAAAACGGCGTGGACGTCAAGACCGTTCAGGAGGTCCTGGGTCACGAGCATCTGAACACCACCCAGATCTATACGCACATCGAAAGCACCGAATTGAAAATCGCGGCGGAGGCGAATCCCATCGCGCACCTGAAATCCGAATAATACGCCCTCCCCTTTTGATACAAATTCATTTATAAACGCTCGGTTTTGATTTGACGCTGTCTTGCGATCCGTAGCGATTCGTATTTATCCCAAGATATAGTACCCTGTGGCGGTGCATTGCGGTGCATTATTGAATCATAAAACACCCCTTAGTCCGGCGGCCGACGGACTGAGGGGTGTTTTTTCGCACATTGAAATTCATTGAATCAGATTCCCACGCCGGTATGTGCACCGGCTCGGAATGACAAGTAATCCAATGTTTTCAAATGGCAATTTGAAAACACCGACAATTCTCAATTCTCAATTCTTAATTCTCAATTCTCGGTTGACGACGGCCGGCTGATAGCCGGCGCTACAGGCGGCTATGCCCAGGGATCGTCCTTGGCGGGGGTACGAATATCGGCCAGCAGCATCTGCTCCCAGAGCATCCATTGGTCTCCCTTGCGGCGCAGTGTAATGGGGCGAGGATTGTCCGCACCGAAGGATTGGAGCTGGAGCCGGGCATAGCCCTCGTTCTGGTAGGAGTAGGGATCGTCCCGGACCGTAATGGTGTAGGGGCGGGTCGGAGTGTAGTTGTTTTCAGGCGTCGCGCCCAGGAAGAAGGAATAGGGTTTGTACCCCTTCCCTGCCAGCCGGTCCCGCAGGAACTGGATCTCAAAGGGGGACAGGGGCCGGGGGCCCTTCAGCTCGTTCAGCATGGCAATTGACGCAGCGGGATCCGCCTCATACCGGCAGAGGGCGGCAACGGTCAGGGCGGCGGTCATAAAGGGATCGGTCAGGGCAAATTCCGGGAGCTTGTGAAGCTCCGCCGGGGACTCCGGCAGGTTCTCAAAAACAAATGTTCTTTCCATAGCAGCCTCCTTATCGTTTGCAGAATTCTATTGACGTCTGATTTCTTTTACAGGGCGATTTCAATGGCTTCCCTGACGTTTCGCACCCGGAGAAGCTGCAGGCCCTCCGGACAGTTGATGCGCTCGGAGCCGCTTCTGGGGATGATACACTTCTCGAAGCCGAGACGGCGGATTTCCGCCAGCCGCTGCTCTAAATTCGAAACCGTGCGGATCTCCCCGGTCAGCCCCACCTCGCCGACTGCGGTCAGATGCTCGTCCACCGGCGCGTCCCGGAAGCTGGAAGCAATGGCGATCAGCACCGGCAGATCGGAACCGGGCTCATCGATGTTGAGCCCGCCAATCACGTTCAAATAGATGTCGCAGTCCCCCAGACGGATCCCGCCGCGTTTTTCCAAAACTGCCGTCAGCAGAGCCGCCCGGTTATAGTCAAAGCCGTCGGTGGTTCGTCTGGGAACGTTGAAAAAGCTTTTGGTGACCAGGGCCTGGACCTCCGCCAGGATCGGACGGGTTCCCTCCATGGCGCAGGCCACGCAGGTGCCGGAGGCGCCCTTGGGCCGTCCGGCCAGCAGCAGCTGGGACGGATTCGGGATCTCCCGCAGACCCTTGTCGTACATCTCAAACACGCCGATCTCGTTGGTGGAGCCGAAGCGGTTCTTTGCGGCTCGCAGCAGCCGGTACACGCCGCTCCGCTCCCCTTCAAAATACAGCACGCAGTCCACCATGTGCTCCAGGACCTTCGGGCCGGCGATGGCCCCGTCCTTGTTCACGTGGCCCACCACAAATACCGTCATGCCTGTAGTCTTGGAAAGCTGCATCAGCGCCATGGTGCAGTCCTTCACCTGGGAGATGCTGCCGGGAGAGGACGTGTTATCCGGGGCGCTCATGGTCTGGATCGAGTCCACGATCAGGATATCGGGACGCAGCTCCTTTACCGCAAGGAGAATTTCCTCCACGTCGGTTTCGGAGAAAAACAGCAGATGATCGTCCGCGACCTGCAGCCGTTCGGCCCGCATTTTCAGCTGGCTTTCGCTTTCCTCGCCGGACACGTAGAGCACCACGGCGTTCTGACAAAGCGAAGAACAGATCTGCAGCAGCAGCGTGGATTTGCCGATGCCGGGAGCGCCGCCCACAAGCACGAGAGAGCCCTTTACGGCGCCTCCGCCCAGGACCCGGTCCAGTTCCGCCAGACCCGTAGAAAAGCGCTGTTCGCTGCCGCTGACGATCTGAGAGAGCCGTTTGGGCCTTCGGTCTCCCCGGTCCCGCAGCGTGACGGCGGCCTTCTTTTCATTGACCGGTTTTTCGGTGTGCTCGGTCAGGGTATTCCAGGCGCCGCAGGCAGGACATCTGCCCATCCATTGGGGAGTCTCATTGCCGCAGCTGGTACAATAATAGATTGTCTTCGTTTTCATTCGTACACTTCCCTTTCGTGAGGGTCGGGATCCGACGTTTGGGTGAGATAAGCCTGCATCCCGCCGGCAATCGCACAGGCCAATTGTTTTTGATAAGCGCTGCTGCGCAGGTTCTGCTCTTCTCTGACGTTTGAGAGGAAGCCGCATTCCACCAGGATCCCGGGACAGGTGATCTTTTTCATCAGATAGACGGTCAGGCTTTCCTTTGCCTCCCGGTGGTTCAGCGGATCCAGGCTGCTGCGAAGCGTGTTCTGCACCGTCCGGGCAAGGGCTGTGCTGCCGGGGGTCGGCGCGTAAAAGACCTGGGCGCCGGAATATTTCTCTTCCGTGAAATAGTTCTGGTGGATGCTGACGAGAATCGCGTGTTCCGTATTCTGAACCAGCTGAACTCTGTTTTTGAGATCGGAGACCTTTTTTTCCGAGATCGTTTCAGCGCCGGGACTGTGCAGCGAGATATCGGTTTCCCGGGTCATACGGGTTTGAATCCCCAGGAACAAAAGCAGATCCTTCAATCGGGTTCCGATCTGAAGATTCAGCCCGCTTTCCGTGACCCCGGAACAGGAAACCGCACCCCCGTCCTCCCCGCCGTGGCCCGGATCGACAACGACGGTGATCGGCGGGACTGTGGGTGTTTCAAAGGCGGTTGAGACAACCGTCACACTCTCGGACACAAGCGAGCTGCAGGCCCAAACCAGGATCAGCACCAGCAGATAAACGTAGGCGTATTTTTTGAAGAACTGCATATTGACCACCCCGCATCAGCCTATGCGGACCGGCCTCATCCGTATGCCTGTTTCCAGTATAGCACATTTCGAGGGATTTGCATAGAATAAGTTTGAAAACGTCAAAAAACGACGGATTCAAATCTTTGATCTGGAGGAATCACGTATGGAAGAAGCTGAAAGAAGATGCTGCGGCGTCCTTCCCGCTATGGCGCCCCTGGCAAACCCTTACGTCCCCTTTCAACAAACCGATCCTGTCCGGTATGAGGCAAGACGCGGGCTGATTCGGGGCACCCTGTATCCCTGCCTGGACCTGCCCTTCATGGACATGGTGAATGAAACCGAGCTTTCCGATACAGCGCTGCATGAGCTGCAGGCGCTGGGCTTTGCGGTACAGGAGCTTGGACTCTATCTGGATACCCACAGCGAGGATGAACAGGCTGCGGAGCTCTTCCGGCAGTATGCGGAGCTCTACAAAGAAGGCATGGAGCAGTATCAGAACAGCTGCGGAGCCCTTCGCCAGGTCGGCTCCGTAAAAAACGGCGAATACACCTGGATCCATGCTCCCTGGCCTTGGGAGCTGGCGGCGAATCAGGAGGATTGAGCGATGTTCGTATATGATAAGAAGCTGCAATACCCGGTACGGATCCAGACGCCGAACCCCAAGCTGGCGTCAATCATTATCAGTCAGTACGGTGGACCATATCCCAATAAGCTATAATAAAGGCCCCACGGGAGACCGTGGGCCTTAGTCTTATCCATTCAGATCGTCATATACTTTTCGTCCTATGTCCGTATTAAATGGATTATTGTCCGGCTTCCAACTCTTGTTTGTGATTTGCCAGAGGATTGCACGCTGCTTATCTGTAAGCTCTTTCATGGAGGAAAGCGCGGACTTAACTTCCTCTTGTGTGTAGCTTCCGTTCTTGTCGGTATCAAATTCAGGCATTGTTTCCTTGAAGTCTACATACGACAGAGGCGATAGCCCGTATTCATTTCCGACCGACAACTTCAAATATTCCCCTTCTGTCATCACCTTTTCAAGCGCAAGCATCGTGTTTTGCTCGTTGAGCCCTGCATCAACGACAGCTCTGTACTTCTGCAGATTGCTCACCTGATCCTTGCCAGGCTCAGGTTGCAGACTGGTGATAGCATTGTGAAGATCGCTGGCGTCGTCATCTGACAGCCCTGCATCCACGAAGTCCTCATACTTTCCTGCTTGCGCCGGGAACTGCATCCAATACTTGAAGTTTTCATTGATTACAGCTTTTTGTTCCGGCGTATAGTTCTGCTGATTGACCCATCTGGAGAAAGCTGTCGCCTTATCTGTTGCCCTGTCGTGTTCGTCATCAATTCTGGAATAGGCACTCTGAATGTCCAAGAAATCGTTGAACCTGAGTCCGACGTCCGCCAGTGCCTGAATCTCATCGTCTCTCGAATCAGAGACCATACTGCTGTAGAACTTTGCCTTCTGCGCATCGTCCCACGCCAGCCCTGCGATCAGGTCTCGCTTCTGCTGTCCCTTCTCAAAGGAGGTGAGCTCGTCGTCGCTGTTGATATCCCGGAAATCCTGGATTGCCATGTAGGCGTCCTGCCGTTTGATTCCTGAGCCGGTCAGGCTTTGCCAGAGCTGGGTCTGCTTCACGGATAGCATGTTGTCCCCGCTCGCGTAATAGGCGTCGCTCTCCTTGGTGGCGTACTTGCCGAAAAAGATCGCCCGCAGCGCGGAGATCGCGCTCTCGTCCAGCGGATATTTCAGCTTTTCATTGCTTCCGTAGCCGCTGAAATCACCGCCTCTGAGGACGGCCTCTACGCCCTGCCATGCCTTGTTGATCTGATTGCCGCCTGGGATGAGCTCCGTTCCGGCCTGCAGAACAGCCTTCCCTGTGTCCTTAGAGAAGACGCCGTGTCCTGTCGACGCATCGACAATCTTTTTCCCCTTGTTGTAGAGATCCGGCATTGGCATGGTCTGGTCGCCCCATCCCATGACGCCGGCGACGTTCCGCACGAATGGGATATCATTCGAGATGTTGTAGGCGGCGTCCTCAAATGCAGAGCTCCAGTCGAAGTCTTCGTCGCCGATCTCGTCTGGATCTGTGTCGAAGAGCCGTTGTCCTGTGATCTTTTCCAGTCCGTTGTCGATCACGGTCCGAATCCATTCGTTGGTAGTCAGGCCTTCGCCGGATGCAATGAAGTTTGCGCTGATGCCCAGCAGGTCAAACGGGGCCGGAGATCCGCCGTAGAGCTCGTCATCGAGGCGATTGATCGCGAAGGCTCCGATCAGAGATTTCACGATTACTCCGGCCAGAGCCAGGGCGGCCTTTCCTTTGCCCTTTGTTCTTGCAATCTCTTGGAAATCCCGCGGCAGATCCTGAGTCAGGTGCTCCCAGCTATTCACAGCCTCCACCTGGAAAATATGAACCATCTGGGAAATGATGCCTTTCCCTGAGTATGCCGTCGGCCGGGATCCCTTAGCCCGACTGCCCATAATCTCTGTTCCAAATCGGTCAGCAGCCCGCATGGCTTCTTCGTGGGACTTGCCAGCCTTGATCTGCTCCAGGTATTTCCCTCGGACCGCTACGGTCGAAACGAAACTATCCATCAACTCCGCGGGCTTGAACAGCGCCGTCATGGCCATCTGCCCAGGCGTCGTGACAAGATAGTCCACGCCGTGCTTGCCGGTGAGGAAATCGCTCTGTTGCCACCAGCCAGCCCGGCGGAGGTTCCCGGTTGCGATATCCTTGATCGCAGCGACTGTCCACCGGGTTCCAAGCTCGGCGTAGATCATCGGCATCTGAGCGCCCTGGTTGAATACGGAAGACAGGTTCCCGGCCACCTTTGACTGTGCGAAGATCCGGACCAGCCGGTTGGCCAGATTTGCGGCGCGTCTGCCGAAGCTGTACTCCTGACCGCGATCTGCCATGCTCTGCTTGCCTGCCAGAAGGTTCGCGTAGTTGTCCAGCCACATGGTCAGGTTGCTGTGCTTCGTGGTCTTGTCGACCCGCTCATAGAGTTTTTCCAGATACGAATCAAAAGCGGCTTCCAGATCAGACTCTGAAAGAACAGTGTCTTTCCCGACCTCCTTCGCGTCCCGCAGCAGCTCCAGCTTTTCCTCCGGGCTTGCATCCAGCAGCCCCTTGACCCGCTCGATTTCGGCCTTGATCTCCTCCGGGGCGTAGGTCTCACGGAAATACTTTGCCGCCTGCCGGACCCGCATGGTATCGTCCATGTGATAGAAGATATCTGAGATATACTCGATGTATTCCTCAAAGCCTTCTTCGACGTCGTACTTCGTCAGATCTCCCTCGCGCTGCAGGAAGTGCGGATTCCACCGCTTACTGGGCTTGAAATCCGCGGTCAGACCGGCAATGGATGCAGGCAGCTCCGTGACGCCCGCGTTCACACCCAGGTGCTGGAACGCCTTGACGAGAAGATTCTGCGTCTCCTCCGTCTGCATGTGCGGCGCATAGTTCTGAATGAAACCGATGGGCTCATAGCCGTGTGCCACAAGAAAATCGTTGATTGCCTCATAGAGCTGATTGTAAAGGCCCTTGTAAACCTCCACGGCGTTCTGCATCTTGACTTCGTCGACCTTGCCCTGGCGGATCGCTTTTCCGATCTCTGCTACCTGCCGGAATTGCTTCGACTCCTCCGCGGCAGCCAGGAGCTCCTCCACGCTCTTCCCTTCCAGCAGTGCCTGCAGGGAAGCTTCCGGATTTTCCTCGTCGAGTTCCACACCGTATGTTTCCGAGAACGCCGCAATGATCTCCTCTGTATCGCCATAACGCTCGGCAGCCTCTTCGACA